>CAZYRM010000197.1:0-11577 GCA_964649705.1 uncultured Planctomycetia bacterium | reverse complement strand
TCGGATCTGGGATTTGGGATCTGGATCTCGAGCGCGGGCACGCATCCGACCCACAAGACAGCGCTTGACGCGACACTAGGCCGACGCCGAATGATGGACGCGATCCCCGAGGCCGCGTAGACTCCTCGCGCATTCAGCCGTGGAGAACGCCCCCGTGAGCCGCGCCGCAATCCTCCTCCTCGTCCTCTCCCCCCTCCTCGCCCAGGACCGTCCGCCCGCGCCCGCGGAAGCGCGCGCCATCGAGGTCGTCCTCTTCGAGGGGGACAAGGCGCAGGTCTCCTGCGAGGCCGAGGTCCCCGGCGAGGAGGTCGTCGAGGTCATCCTGCCGTCCCTCGCGGTGCCGGAGTCGGTCTCGATCGTCGACGACGGCCGCCCGGTCGCCTCGTTCGGCGTCGAGCGCGACGTCATGGTCAGCGAGACGGCGAGGACGCCGAAGAACGGCGCGACGGCCGAGGAGCCGGTCGTCCCGCGAAAGCGGAACGTCCTCAGGTGGAGGTCGGCGAAGAAGGAGCCGCGAAAGGTGGCGATCGCCTGGCTCGCGCGCGGCCTGGGCTGGAGCGCGCGGTACCGCCTCGCGGTGGCGCCCGACGGGACGCTGAGGCTCTCGCTCTCCGCGGCCGTCGTGAACGGGGACCTGCCGCTCCCCGGCGTGAAGCTCAGGTTCCGCTACGGCCCGGGCGGGTCTTCCGAGCTCGACGCCGCGTCCAAGGGGACGCGCCGCGAGCTGGCGTGGCTCGCGGCAAGGTACTGGACGTCCCAGGCGCCCGACGCCCCCGTCGCGCCCTCGTACGAGATCGCGGTGGAGGGGGCGCACGACGTCGCGCCCAACGGCGTGACCGTCCTTGCGCTCTGGCCGGAGGCCGACCTCCCCGTGGAGGCGTTCGCTTGCTGGGCCTCGTCGATCGCCCTGTCGCCGGCGGCGGTGTGGCGCGTGGAGAATTCGCGCAAGGAACCCCTCCCCCGCGGCCACGTCGACGCGTACCGCGATGGGGCACTCCTCGGTGGAGACGAGATGCCGTTCACACCACCGGGCCGCCACGCTTTCCTCACCGTGGTCGACGCGGGCGAGGTGGCGGTCGAGAAGCGCCTCGACCTGATCGAGACGAAGCCTCTCGACGACGCGCACAGGGACTACAAGTGGCACCACGTCTTCCGCCTGGTCGCGCGGAACCTCGGCAAGGCCCCCGCGGCGGTGCTCGTCCTCGACCCGTCGTACAAGGACCCCCTCGCCCTCACGCGCACGCCGGCGCCGGAGGTCGACGACGGGCGATTCCAGGCATGGCGGCTCTCGATCCCCGCCAGCCAGGAGGCGACGATCGGGCTGGAGTTCCACTCGTACCACGCCTACCAGAAGTAGGACGCCCTGACGGACTCCTGCCTCCACCGCAACACTCGCGAGCGTCGCAGGTTGCAATTGGCTCAAGTCCGGCGGACGGAATGACCGATAATCCTTAGGGGCACTCTGGACGGGGCGCCACCGCTTCACGCGGACGGAACCACGGATGAAGACGCTCGTCACCGGCGGAGCCGGGTTCATCGGCAGCCACGTGGTCGATCGACTCCTCGCCGACGGACACCAGGTCGTCGCGGTCGATTCGCTCGTCAGCGGGCGGCGACGAAACCTCGCCCGGCACGAGGGGGACCCGCGGCTGGTCTTCCACCAAGCCGACGTCCGTGACGGTCGCGAGCTCTCGAAGCTGTGCCAGGGAATCGACTGGGTCTTCCACCTCGCGGCGCTCGCCGACATCGTCCCGTCGATCCAGCAGCCCGAGGAGTACTTCACGACGAACGTCGACGGGACGTTCCGCGTGCTGGAGGCGGCCCGCGCGGCGGGCGTGAAGAGGTTCCTCTACGCGGCCTCGTCGTCGTGCTACGGGATTCCGGACGTCTACCCCACTCCCGAGGAGGCGCCCATCCGCCCGCAGTATCCCTACGCGCTGACGAAGTACCTCGGCGAGTGCGCCGTGCTCCACTGGGGGCAGGTGTACGGCCTGCCGGCGAACGCGCTCAGGCTCTTCAACGTCTACGGCCCGCGGAGCCGCACGAGCGGCGCCTACGGGGCGGTGTTCGGCGTCTTCATCGCGCAGATGCTCGCGAGGAAGCCGTTCACGGTGGTCGGCGACGGGACGCAGACGCGCGATTTCACGTTCGTGACCGACGTGGCGGACGCCTTCGTCCGGACGGCGGAGTCCGACGTTCGCGGCGAGATCATGAACGTCGGATCGGGGTCGCACTACAGCGTGAATCGCCTGGTCGAGCTGCTCGGCGGCGGCGAGGTGACGCACATCCCGAAGCGGCCGGGGGAGCCGGACTGCACGTTCGCGGACATCACGCGGATCCGTCAGACGCTCGGCTGGTCGCCCAAGGTGAAGCTGGAGGAGGGGGTCGCGCGCATGAAAGAGCGGATCGAGGACTGGCGCGACGCGCCGGTCTGGACGCCGGAGTCGATCGCGGTGGCGACGAAGGAGTGGTTCCAGTGCCTGGGGGCGAAGCCATGAAGGGGAAGGTCGAGCGGGTCCTGGTCACGGGCGGCGCGGGCTACGTCGGCGCCGTGCTCGTGCCGAAGCTGCTCCTGGCGGGGTACGAGGTGACGAACCTGGACTTGTACCTCTACGGAGAGGTCCTGGCAGGGGCGCCCCGACGCGAGCGGCTCGTCGAGGTGCGCGGCGACATCCGCGACCGCGACACGGCGAGGAGGGCGATGGCGGGGCAGGACGCCGTGATCCACCTCGCGTGCATCTCGAACGACCCGTCGTACGAGCTGGACCCCGACCTGGGGCGATCGATCAACCACGACGGGACGCTGCTCCTTCTGGAGGAGGCCCGCCGGGCGCGCGTGGGGCGCTTCGTGTATGCCTCCAGCTCGAGCGTCTACGGGGTGCGGGAGGAGGAGCGAGTCACGGAGGACCTCGATCCGCGGCCGCTGACGGACTACTCGAAGTACAAGGCGATCTGCGAGGGGAAATGCCTGGCGGAGGCCTCGGACGACTTCGTCGTGACGGTCCTCAGGCCCGCGACCGTGTGCGGCTACTCGCCGAGGCAACGACTCGACGTGATCGTGAACATCCTGACGAACCAGGCGGTGCACCTCAGGCGGATCAAGGTGCTCGGCGGCGACCAGTACCGCCCGAACCTGCACATCGAGGACATGACGGACCTGTACGTGCGGCTGCTCTCGGAGCCGCCCGAGCGCGTCCAGCGGAAGGTCTGGAACGCCGGGTACGAGAACGTCACTGTGTCGGACCTGGCGGAGTCGATCCGCGACGTCGTCGGCGAGGACGTGGCGCTCGATCGCGTGCCAACGAACGACCCGCGGTCGTACCGGATCGACAGCGAGCGGATCCGGGCGGAGCTGGGGTTCTCGCCCCGTCACACGATCCGCGAAGCGGCTGAGGACTTGAAGCGCGCCTTCGGAGACGGAAGGCTGCCCGACGCGATGACGGACAGCCGCTACTACAATATCAAGCGGATGCAGGAAGTCGGCCTCAAGTAGACCACGCGATGCACCTGGGACTGGACCTCGACAACACGCTGATCCGGTACGACCAGGCGTTCCACGCCGTCGCGGTCGAGTGGCGCCTCGTGGGCGCGGCGTTCCCCGCCTCGAAGCAGGCGATCCGCGCCGAGCTGCGGGCCCGCCCCGACGGCGAGCGCGAATGGACTCGCCTCCAGGGAGAGGTCTACGCGAACCGCATGGACCTCGCGGAGCTGGCCCCCGGGGCCGAACGACTCCTCCAGGCCTGCCGCTCCAGGGACGTCCGCGTGTCGATCGTGAGCCACAAGACGGTGCATCCCGCGATCGGTCCCCGCGTCGACATGCGCGAGGTCGCCCTCTCATGGATGGAGCGGGCGGGCCTGCTCTCCCCCACCGTCCTCTCCCGGGACCAGGTCTGGTTCGAGGAGACCCGCGCCGCCAAGGCCGCGCGCATCGCCGCGCTCGGCTGCACCCACTTCGTCGACGACCTCGTCGAGGTCTTCGAAGAGCCGCTCTTCCCCCCGGACACCGTGCGGATCCTGTGCGGAAGGGACCTGGAGCCGGATGGGCCGTCCGAGCGCGAGGCGTATCCCAGCCTCGATGTCGTCGGCGATCGCCTCTTCGGCGTGCCTGACGCGGGCGCCTGGGACGCCGCGGAGCTCCGCCGCCTCGTGGAGGACATGGAACAGGGAACCCGTGCGTTCGAGACGCTCTACCAGGGTCTCAACAGCGCCGTCCTGGGGCACTCCCTGCCGAGCGGTGCACTCATCGTCGCGAAGGTCTACCCCCGGGTCGGCGACGATCCGCGGGACCGTGCCGGCACGGAGTTCCGGACGTCGCGGTTCCTGTGGGAGAACCATGTCTGGAAAGTCCCCAAGCCGGCCCATGCGGACACAGGACGCCAGATCGGGCTCTACAAGCGGATCGCGGGAGCCCGCCTCCGTCCCGAGGACGTGACGATCGGCGACGTGGACCAGGCCGTCGACTTCCTCCTCGACCTGCAGCGCCTTCGGCCGCACGCACGGGAGAACCGGATCCCGCCGGCCTCCGAGGCCTGTTTCTCCGTGGCCGAGCACCTTGACGTGCTCGACGTGCGCCTTCGCCGGCTGCTCGACGCGCTCCCGCCCGCATGCGAGGCACGGACCTTCCTTGAGGAGTCCTTTCGCCCCTGCCTCGCGCGCGCCGTCGACCCTGAAGGCGACACTGGGAGCCGACTCCCCGAGGCCGAGTGGATCCTCTCCCCCTCCGACTTCGGCTTCCACAACGCCCTTCGAGGCGAGCACGGGATCCTCGTCTTCCACGACCTCGAGTACTTCGGTTGGGACGACCCTGCCAAGCTGCTCTCCGATGCGCTCCTCCAGCCGGACTTCCCAATCCCGGCAAGGCACCGCACCCGCTTCCTCGGCCGCCTCCGCGCGGGACTGGGCCTGGGCGAGGTCTTCGAGCGGCGGTTCCGCCTCGTGTATCCCCTCCTCGCGCTGAAATGGGCCCTCATCGTCCTGAACGGGTTCCTGCCGGACCGGCGCCTCCCTCGGGGATGGGTCCCGGCCGCGCAATTGGAAAAGGCCCGTCGCGAGGTCGCGGAAGCAGAACGCGCGCTGGGACTCGGCGCCGTCCCGGAGGCGCGATGACGAACGGCAGGCTCGACGCGCGCTCCATCGAGATCCGCCGCGCCATCCTGCGCGCTGTGGACGGCGGGCGCCGCGGGCACATCGGGAGCGCCTTCTCGCTCGCCGAGGTCGTCCGAGTCCTCTACGATGACGTCATGCGCTTCGACCCGAGGCGCCCTGGCGCCCCCGAGCGCGACCGCTTCATCCTCTCCAAGGGGCACGGCTGCCTCGCCCTGTACGCCCTACTCGCGGACAAGGGCTTCTTCCCCGCGTCGGAGCTCGACCGCTTCTGCAGGGCCGACGGCGAGCTGGGAGGCCACCCCGAGCACAGGGTGCCCGGCGTGGAGTTCTCCACGGGCTCGCTCGGCCACGGCCTGCCCGTCGCGGTCGGGATGTGCCTCGGGCTCCGCATGGCGAAGCGGGACGCCCGCGTCTACGTGGCCCTCGGGGATGGCGAGTGCAACGAGGGGTCGGTCTGGGAGGCGGCCATGTACGCCGCGAAGCACCGACTCGACCGCCTCTGCGCCATCGTCGACTACAACAAGATGACGACCTACGCCTCCACCCGCGAGGTCCTCGATCTCGAGCCGTTCCGCGGGAAGTGGGAGAGCTTCGGTTTCGCGGTCCGCGAGGTCGACGGCCACGACGTCCAGGCGCTCCGGGAGGCCCTCGGCGGGGTCCCCTTCGCCGCGGGAAAACCGAGCGCGGTGATCGCCCACACGATCAAGGGAAAGGGCGTCGCGGCCATCGAGAACGTCGCCTCGTGGCACCACAAGGCGAAGGTCTCCGACGCGGACCTGGCCATGCTCCGGGCCGGGCTGGAGGCGCACTGATGCGCGAGACCTGCCTCCGCGGCGTGTACGAGCTGGCGAAGCGCGACGAGCGCGTGGTCTTCATCGGATCCGACCTCGGGGCGGACACGCTCAAGGACTTCCGCCGCGAGATGCCCGACCGGTACTTCATGGAGGGCGTCTCGGAGGCGGCCCTGGTCGGCATGGCCGCGGGGCTGGCCCTGGAGGGGCGCATCCCCTACTTCAATACGATCGGGACCTTCATCACGCGGCGCTGCTTCGAGCAGGTCGTCGACGACCTCTGCCTGCACAACCTCCCCGTCCGCCTCCTCGGGAGCGGCGGCGG
The DNA here is from genome assembly GCA_964649705.1 of uncultured Planctomycetia bacterium. Lineage (GTDB taxonomy): Bacteria > Planctomycetota > MHYJ01 > WSZJ01 > CAZYRM01 > CAZYRM01. Next base: position 5,355 of record CAZYRM010000197.1, on the reverse strand, counting down.
GCTCGTGTACGCCCCGCTCGGCCCGACGCACCAGGCGATCGAGGACATCGCGATCTTCCGCGCCATCCCGCACATGACCATCGTCGCCCCGGCCGACGCATCGGAGATGACGAGGCTCATGGCCGCGACGCTCGACTGGCCGGGCCCGATTTACGTCCGCATCGCCAAGGGCGGCGACCCCGTGATCACGAAGGACGACGGGCCTTTCGTCATCGGCCGCGGCGTCCCGCTCCGCGAGGGCAAGGACGCGCTCCTCGTGGCCACGGGCGTCATGGGAAAGGCCTGCCTCGACGCGGCCGACGGGCTCCAGGCGCGCGGCGTGTCGTGCGGGGTCCTCCACCTGCCCACGGTCAAGCCGCTCGACGCCGAGGCGATCCTCGCACGCGCCGACGGGACCCGCGCGGTCGTGAGCGTCGAGGAGCACACGGTGATCGGCGGCCTCGGCAGCGCGGTCGCCGAGGTCCTCGCCGAGGGGGGGCTCAGCGGCGCGCGCCGGTTCGCGCGCATGGGGATCCCCGACGTCTTCGCGGACCGGTACGGTTCGCAGGCGAGCCTCCTGGCACGGTTCGGACTGACGACGGAGGGGATCTCCGAGAAGGTCCTCTCCCTCCTCTCGAGGTGACGATGTCGGAAATCGACCTGGTCTCGACGCTGCACAAGCGGACGAAGCGCGACTACGTGGGCCGCGTGACGGAGTTCCCGAAGGCCGAGGCGGCCAAGGTCGCCAAGCAGTTCGGGAAGGACTACTGGGACGGCGATCGGAGATACGGCTACGGCGGGTATCGCTACGACGGCCGCTGGAGGCCCATCGCCGAGCGGATCGCGCAGCAGTACGGGCTCGCGCGCGGGCAGCGCGTGCTCGACGTCGGGTGCGGGAAGGCGCACCTCCTGTATGAGTTGACCCAGGCCGTCCCAGGACTCGAGGTCGCCGGGGTCGACATCTCCGCCTACGGCCTCGCGGACGCCAAGGAGGAGGTCCGCCCGTTCCTCAAGCTCGCCAACGCGACGTCGCTGCCGTTCGAGGACAAGTCGTTTGACCTCGTGATCTCGCTTGCGACCCTGCACAATCTGTACGTCTTCGACCTCGAGAAGGCGCTACGCGAGATCCAGAGGGTCGGACGGAAGAACAAGTACATCATGGTCGAGTCGTATCGCACCGAGGAGGAGAAGGCGAACCTCCTTTACTGGCAGCTCACCTGCGAGTCGTTCTACACGCCCCAGGAGTGGGAGTGGGTCTTCCAGCGGTTCGGCTACACCGGCGACTGGTCGTACATCTTCTTCGAGTGATCGAGATGGCGGAGACCCCGAGCCTGCTCTCGTACTACCGCGGCGCGGCCTTCAACCCGCTCGGGATCGACCTGTCCGACCCGGCGAAGCTGGCGGCGCACCGCGCCAAGCGGGAGCACCTCTACCAGACGCTCCTCGGGCTGCCGCTCGGGTGGCTCCGTGGCAAGGAGGTCCTCGAGGTCGGACCCGCGAGCGGCGAGAACGCCCTGGTCTTCGCGATGATGGGCGCGAACCTGACGCTCGTCGAACCGAACGAGCACACGCGGCCCCGCATCGAGGCCCTCTTCGACCACTTCGGCGTGCGCGACCGGATCCGGGAGCTGTCCGCCTCGACGATCGACGCCTTCCGCTGCGATCGGTCGTTCGACCTCGTCGTCGCGGAGGGGTTCGTCGACACGCTTGCCGACCGCGAGCGGGCGATCGCCCGGCTGTGCGAGCTGGCCTCGCCGGGCGGCGTGGTCTCGGTCACGCGCCACGAGGCCGTGGGGATGCTCGCCGAATTCGTGAAAAAGGCCGTCTACGCCCGGGCCTCGGCCTCGCTCGCCGAGGAGGAGCGCCTCGCCGTCGCGGAGTCGCTCTTCGCGGAGGACTACGCGCGGATCCCCGCCTCACGGGGGTTCCGGACGTGGTGGAAGGACAACCTGGATTCGCCCGTGGTGAACGAGTGGCTCCTCTGGCCCTTCGAGGAGATGCTCGCGGCGTTCCACGCGGGGGGCTGCAGTTACCACGCGAGCCATCCCAACTACGTCGAGCGCGACACGCTGCGCTGGTACAAGGACGTCCCGAGCGCCGAGGAGCGCGAGCGGGCCGTCCTGGACGGCTACGTCAGGCGCGCGGCCTCCTGGGTGCTCGCGGGGCCCCTCTTCGAGCGCGACGACGCGCCGATCGAGGCCCGCCGCGAGGTTGTCTCTGCGTTCCGGGCGTTCGTTGCCGCCCTCGCGCGCTGGACGCGCCAGCCCGTCGCGCCCGCGCCGAGCCCCGATGCGATCGAGGGCCTGGACCGGCGTCTGGGCCTCCAGTTCGCCCCGCGTGCCGCGTCGCTGGTGCGTGAGCTCACGGCCCTCCTCGCGACGCTCGACGCCGGGACCCGCGAGTCCATCGTCGAGCAATACCGCGCGTCGTCCACGCTCCGCTCCGTGTGGGGCTCCCACTACCACTACGTCTGCTTCCGGAGAGAGGCATGAAGGCGGCCATCCTGGTCGAGCAGAAGAAGCCGCTCGAGATCGGCGACCTCGCCCTCCCGAAGCTCGACTTCGGGCAGGTGCTGGTCGAGATCCACGCGAGCGGGATCTGCGGCTCCCAGCTCAACGAGATCGACGGCGTGAAAGGGGCCGACAAGTTCCTCCCCCACCTCATGGGGCACGAGGGTGGCGCCGTCGTCCAGGAGGTCGGACCCGGCGTCACGCGCGTGAAGCCCGGCGACCACGTCGTCATGCACTGGCGAAAGGCGCCGGGACACCAGTCGCCGACGCCCTTCTACCGCTGGGGGGACCGCAAGGTGAACGCGGGGTGGGTGACGACCTTCAACGAGATGGCCGTCGTCTCCGAGAACCGCCTCACCCCGATCCCGGCGGACGTCGACTTCGAGGTGGCCGCGCTCTACGGCTGCGCGATCACGACCGGATTCGGCGTGATCAACAACGACGCGGCGCTGCGGATCGGCGAGTCGGTCGCCGTCTTCGGCGCGGGGGGCGTGGGGCTCGGGGTCCTGCTCGGCGCGCACCTCGCGGGGGCGCACCCGATCGTCGCGATCGACGTGGTCCCCTGGAAGCTCGACGCGGCGCGGAAGTACGGGGCGACGCACACGATCCTCTCCGGGAAGGAGCCGCCCATCGAGGCCCTGCGCGCGATCGTCGGGAAGGAGGGGGTCGACGTCGCGGTGGACGGGACGGGGGTCAGCGCGGTGATCGAGGCGGCCTACGAGGCGACAAACGCGACGGGCCGCACGATCATGGTCGGCGTGCCCCGCCACGATGAGAAGATCCGAATCGACTCGCTGCCGCTCCACTTCGAAAAGGTCCTGACGGGCTCGCACGGCGGAGACGCCGACCCCGCGCGCGACATCCCGCGCTACCTCAGGCTCGCCGCGCAGGGGCGGTTCGACCTGAAGGGGATGATCACGCACCGGTACGCGCTCGACCAGGTCAACGACGCGATCGCGGACATGCGCGCCGGGAAGGTCCTGCGCGCCATCATCAGGATGAAGCCATGAAGACCCTCGCCGACGTCGAGACCCTCCTCGCGGAGGCGCGCTCGCGCAGCTCCCCCACCGTCACGTTCGTGTCGGGCGTCTTCAACGTGCTCCACCCGGGGCACCTGCGCCTGCTGCGATTCGCGAAGGAACAGGGAGACATCCTCGTCGTCGGCGTCTACTCCGACCGCCTCGCGCTCGACCCGCAGATCAAGCTCCCCGAGCGGATCGAGGGCGTCGAGGCCCTCGCCTGGGTCGACCACGCCTTCGACCTGGACCAGCCCCATCCCGAGGTCCTCCTCCGCCTGCGTCCGGACCTCGTCATCAAGGGGAAGGAGTGGGGGGACAAGCCGAACGTCGAGGAGGAGGTCCTCAGGCAGTACGGCGGGCGTCTGCTCTTCTCGAGCGGCGAGTTCACCTTCTCCGCGGTCGACCTGATGCGGGAGGAGTTCAAGCAGAGGACCGCGTTCGCGCCGTCGGCCGACCACGACTACCTGAGGCGCCGCGGGATCACCTCCGCGACGCTGCAGGAGGCGATCGGGCGGTTCGAGGAGCTGAACGTCCTCGTCCTGGGAGACACGATCATCGACGAGTACATCTTCTGCGACGCCCTCGGCATGTCTCAGGAGGACCCCGTGCTGGTCGTACGCCCGTTCTCGACGGAGCGGTACGTCGGCGGCGCGGCCATTGTCGCGATGCACGCGCGCAAGCTCGGCGCGAAGGTCCGCTTCGCGAGCGTGGTCGGAGAGGACGAGGCGGGCGGCTGGGTGCACGGGGAGCTGTCGAAGGAGGGGATCGAGCCCGACCTGCTGCTCGACGGCACGCGCCCGACGACGCTCAAGCAGCGGTACATCGCGAACGGGAAGAAGCTGCTCCGCGTGAGCCAGCTCCGCGAGCACGCCCTCTCCCCCGACCTCGTGCGGAAGGTCGACGAGTCGCTCGACGCGCTGCTGGACGGCGTGGACCTCGCGATCTTCAGCGACTTCAACTACGGCTATCTCTGCGACCAGGTCCTCGAGCGGACGATCCCGCGCTGCCGCGCGGCGGGGATCGTGACCTCCGCCGACAGCCAGTGCTCCTCGCAGATCGGGGACATCGGGCGGTACGTCGGCGTCGATCTCGTCACGCCCACGGAGCGCGAGGCGCGCATCACGCTCCACGAGCGCGAGGCGGGGCTCGTCATCCTCGCGCACAAGCTGCAGCAGCGGATCGGCTCGAAGAACGTCATCCTGACGCTCGGGAAGGACGGTGTCCTCATCCACCACCCGCGGTCGGCCGAGCCGATGGACTTCGAGACCGACTCGATCCCGGCGCTCAACAAGGCCCCGAAGGACCCGCTCGGCGCGGGGGACGCCTTCCTGGTGGGCTCCTCGCTCGCGCTCGCCGCGGGGCAGGACCCGTGGGCGGCCGCGTACATCGGCTCGCTCTGCGCGGCGTACGAGGTCTCCTGCGTCGGAAACCACCCGGTGTCGCGTCACGAAATCGTCAGGCTCTTGGACGGGTCGATCCAGTGACGGAGAACGCCTCGACGGCCTCGACGCCCGACGTCGCCGCGCTCGCGGGGAGGTTCACCTCCCTGGTCGAACGCGGCCTCGGTGCGCTGGCCCTCGCCGAAGCGATGGCGCTCCCGTCCGGAAGCGACGACGCGAGGGTGGCGCGGGCCCTCTGCTGGTCCCTCCTGGGGAACCCGCTGAAGGCGGAGGAGGAGGTGTCGCGGACGGACGTCGCGCGGCTCTCCCCCGCAGGCGCGAAGGCGCATCGCGCCCTCGTCGAGCGGACGGCCGCGGAGTCCCGCGCGGCACGAGAGGCAATGGCCCGCCGTCGGGACGAGAACCTCGCCCTCCTGGCCGAGCACCAGCCGGACCTCGCGGATCGCT
>CAZYRM010000196.1:0-11612 GCA_964649705.1 uncultured Planctomycetia bacterium | reverse complement strand
CCGCAGAGGATCACGATGGCGAAGAGGTACGGCCAGAACTTCCAGAGCGGCGCGCCGACCAGGATGAAGCGGAGGTACTTCGTGAAGACGATGTGGAGGCGGTACTTCCCGTAGTTCTGCTCGAGGAACTTGTGGATGTTCGCGTAGGTCTGCCACGCATCGAAGAGGCTGTAGGCGAACATCGCGGTGAAGACGATGCCGAGGATGTAGCGATACGAGACGAGCGGCTCGAAGAAGCGGCCCATCGAGGTCACTCCCAGCCCATCTTCTTCTTGAGGGCGAAGTAGCCGAGAGAAATCAGCGTCATGGCGAAGACGAAGACGAGGGTGAGGACGAGCGACTTGAGGCGCCACTCCATCTCCTTGGCGATCCGCTCGTCGAGTTTCTTCTCGATCTCGTTGATCTTCTCGTCGATCTTGGCCTCGATGTGTGTGATGAGCATGTGGGCCTCGGCCTTGATCTCGTTCACCTTGTCCTTGGTGAACTGATCGGCCGTGGCGCGGATCTCGACGACCTTCTTGTCGACGAAGTCGTCGGCGGCCCTCTGGGCGACGTCCTGGAGCATCTTGGCGACCGCGCCGCTGGGCGAGACGGACTCCCTGACACGGTTCTTCATGCGCCCCCACCAGCCGATCTTCTTCGGAGGCTCGAGTGGCGGCGCGGGCTCGATCGGGACGAGGGCGACCGGCGCGGTCACGGCCTGCTCCGGAGGCGGCAGCGGGTCGGACAATACGACGGGCACCCCCGCGCTCGCTTGAGAGGCAGGGAACAAGGCGGGCTCGTTCGTCACGGGTACAGCGTCCGAGGGGGGCTGCGCCGCTGCTGTGCCGTCGGCCATCGGGGTCAATCCTCCTTGGGGAACGCGATGCCCTTCCTCGCGCTGACGCGCACCTGGGCGCCGCGGGTTGGGGACTCCTTCGAGCGCATGAGGACCGTGGTCCCAGCGACGGAGAGCCTCCACGTCCACTGGCCACCATGATACACGCCGTCCTCGACGGCGGCGACCACTCCTGAGGGGTCCTCGGCGACCTGCTCGGGGCGGACGGCGACGAGAAGCTCGGACGCGCCGTCGAGGGGGCCCACGTCCACGGGGCCCAGGCACGTCACGGCGCGGCCACCCTCGACGCGGGCGGGGAGGAGGGTCCCCTGCCCCACGAACTGCGCAACGAAGGCGGTCCGCGGGCGGTCGTACACCTCGTCGGGCGTACCGACCTGCTCGACGCGGCCGTTGCGGATGACGGCGACGCGGTCGGCAATCGAGAGGGCCTCCCGCTGGTCGTGAGTGACGTGGAGGAACGTGGCGCCGATGTCTCGACGGAGCTCGCGAAGCTCCGTGATGAGCTCCTCCTTCAACGGCGCGTCGAGGTTGGCGAGCGGCTCGTCGAGGAGGACGACGCGTGGCTCGGCGACGATGGCGCGGGCGATGGCGAGCCGCTGGGCCTGGCCGCCGGAGAGCTCGTGCGGGTAGCGCGTCTCGGGGACGTCCAGGTGCGCTCGGGCGAGGGCCTCGCGGATGGGGGCGTCCCAGGCCCCTCGGGGGACGCCTCGGCCTCGCAGGCAGAACTCGAGGTGGCCTCTTGCGGTCATGTGGGGCCACAGGGCGAGGCCCTGGAAGACCATCCCGAGTCCGCGGTCCTCTGGGGGCACGTGGAGGCCTGGGCCCGCGACGAGGCGGTCACCGAGGTATGCCTCGCCCGCGTCCGGTCGCTCCAGCCCGGCGAGCACGCGCAGAGCCGTGGTCTTGCCGCTCCCCGAAGGTCCGAGCAGCGCGAGGATCTCCCCGTCGCGCGCATCGAGGTCGAACCCGTCGAGCGCGCTCACCTCGCCGAAGCGCTTCGTGACCCCCCGCAGGGTGAAGGCTCCCATCCTGCTAGCGGACCTCCCTCATCGTTTGGGGGCAAGGGCGAAGCCGGCCCACGGATCCTCCCGTGCGACGCGTTCGATCTCCTCTTGCACCCACGCGGGAAGCGCGAGGTGCTCGTCGTCGCGAACCCAGACGCATGCCCTCCACATCGCTCCCCCGTCGAATCGCGCCAGGGCGGACCTCTCAAGCGAGTGGTCCTCGGTCGGAGTCCTGGCCATTCGCCGATACAGGGCGCGCGCAGCGGGCTCGCCGCGCTCGGCAAGCGCCTCCTCGGCGAGCCCGACCACCTCTCCCGGGACCTCGGCGCGGCGATCGATGCAGGTCTCGATCAGGTACTGGATCGAGTCCTCGGTGTCGCCAGCGCTCGCGAGCAGGACGGCCAGCGCCGAGGCGGGATGGTCGCGGTGACTCGCGAGGGCGGCATCGACGCCCCGCAGCGATTGCAGGATCGCGAGGATCCCGAGCGCGCGCAACGGTCCGTGCCCCTCGAAGAAGTGACCTGCCTCGATCTTCTCGCCGACCAGATCGTGCACCAGACCGACGGCCGCGGAGGGCCCGTCGCGCACAATCGTGGCGCGATCCTCCAGGAGCGCTCGGATGTCGTCGCGCACCGAGGGGGCGATCTGTCCCAGGCCCTCCAGGGATTCGAGCGAGGAGTCGACACGTTCAAGACGGTCCTCGGCGCCTGCCCGAAGACATGCCTCGACGAACTCCCGCACAGGTGGGGGCCACATCTCCCGATTACGCAGCTCCGCCTCGGCCTCGTCGAGCGCCTTCTCGATGTGCTCGGGGCGGCTCCACCGCCGGTAGCTTCGCGACAAATTGTCCAGGCCCAGCGGATCCTCGTACCCTGTCGCGCAACCTCCATCTCGATGCAGTCGCCCGATCAACATCTCCGTGGGAGCCATGAGGTCGAAGACCCTCGACACGTCGCGGATCTCGTAGTACCGCTCCAGCCTGCCCGCGGCCCACTCCGTGGCCCGATGCGCGTGCCTCGGCCCACGCAGGCGCACGCCCCGCACGTCGAACGCAGCGACCTCCTCGAAGCGCTTCAAGGCGAGTTTTCCGTCACCTCGACGGAGGTCGTCCTCGGCAAGCAGCATCTTGGCCATCGCGCCGAGCGCATCGGCCGGGTAGGTCTCGATCAGCCCCTCGAGGAGTCGGCGATCCTCCGGATCGAGGTCCTCGCCGAGCAATCGTCGACGCCAGACCTCTTCCATTCGCGCCCAGGCAAGGTACGGGTCGTCGGGGGCGGCCTCCTCCCATTGCCCCAGCCAGGCCCGTATCTCCGCCAGGACCGACTCGCCGACGTGGCCATTCGAATCGAACCAGTAGATCGCGAAGCGGGCCATGCCGAGCTCCGTCCGCCCAGGGAATCGTCCCTTCATCTCCTCGAGCAGCTCCCTGGCCCGCTCTCGATCACCTGACTCGTGGCCGACCGCGAGGTCCGAGACGGCCCAGGCCCAGCCGAGCGCCTCGGAAACCCAGGGACCTGACTCCGCCCCTAGAGCCATCAGGGTCGCGGTGTCATCACCCCAACCGACCATCCCGAGGCGGCAGCGTCGCCTTGCCCGCGGGTCCGTCGCGATGGCCAGGGCTTGCTCGGGGTCTCCCCATCCGCATGCGGCCTGGCCCAGGAAGGCCGAGTCAGGAATGCGATCGAGGTACGCGTGCCACGCCGCGGAACGGCTCACCCACTCCTGCCTGACCGCGCGATCGGCCTGGACCCTCGTCTGTATGACCGTGGAGACACGTGCTGCGCAGAGACCGAAGTCGTCGTGCGCGTCCGTCCAATCGTTCTCGAGGCAGGCGAGAAGCGCATCCGCGTCCTCCGCACGACACAACTCCGCGACGCGCTCGCACCACCGGCTCCGCGCGGAGGTTCCCTCAGGGTCGGCCTGTCTGCATCGCTCCTGTGCTGCCGAGGTGAAGCAGTTGTGGAACTCGGCCTCCTGCCAGGAGTCGTCCGAGAGGGGCATCCTCATGACCGAGAAGAACGGGTAGTTGTCCGCGTAGAACTGCCAGTAGCGCAGCTTCTCCGAAGGGGGAGCGCCGCGCGCGTCCAGCTCCTGGATGCAGTCGAGAAGCGATCTCGCGATCAGGCTCGATCGAGGATCGGTCTCCGCCTGGCCGTAGTGGATGCCGGGGGAGGCCTTGTCGGATTGGGCGAACGCGGCGATCGCATCGTCGAAGCGCCCCTCTCGCAACGCCTTGGCGCCGACCTCGATCCCCTCCCCCTCGGAGTAGGTGGGTGCCTCGGCCCACGCCACGGTCGAGGCGAACAAGCATACGACGGCCAGCCGAGATGCTCTCATGTCGCGCGCTCCTCGACGGAGGCTACCGCGGTCGCTGGCAGCTCACAAGGGGTTTCGCGACTCGCCCGAGTCGCCGAGTTTGCTGAGTCGGACCACCTTGCCCGGCGGCGAGTTGCGGGAATGAGGGGCTTTTGGCCGGATCTATTGGGGGGATTCCCGTAGGAAGTGCGGAGGGTCGCTCCCATGGTCGGGGAGGCGGACAGTTTCCAAGCGACTGCCCGGAGGGGACGGCACTTCCCTCGCACTCACCCCGCCCTCGGGGCGACCCTCGATGACCGGCGACCCATACCCTCACGATGGCCGGTCACCCAACATCGGACGGGATCTCAGGAGGAGAGGTGGGCCAGGCGGGGCGAGCGAGACTCCCGGTGTGCGGGATCTGCCTGGCAACCTCTCCCTCCTTTTATTCCCACACCCCCTACGCCCGCAGACCTCCTGCGCACGATTGCGGCGACCGCGAAGCGCGGGTATGATCCCGCTCATGAAGGTCGTCATGCTGGACGTGCCGGAGTCGGTCATCGCGGAGCGCCGACGCAAGGGCCTCGATCGCTTGGACGAGGTCTGGGAGGGGGTCTATCACATGGCGCCGCCGCCGAGCGAAGAACACCAGGATGTCGTCGATGAGCTGTGCTTCCTGTTGAAAGGGTACACCCGGCGGCATCGTCTGGGCAGCATCCACACGATCCGTGGTGTGCGGGACCTCCGCAGCGAACTTGAGAACTACCGCATCCCCGAGTGGGTATTCGTGCGCGCGGATCGCGAGGCGAACATCGCGAAATCGGGCGGCTACTTCGACGAGCCTCCGGACGTCGTGCTGGAGGTCCGATCGCCCGGGGACGAGACGGATGAGAAGGTCCCCTTCTACGAGAAGGTGGGAGTTCGGGAGATGCTCATCGTCGACCGGGACACCCGCGTTCCCGAGGTCCTGCGTCTCGCCCGCAAGAAGTACTCCCCCGTCTCCCCCAACGCCGACGGCTGGACGTACTGCGAGGGCCTGCGCGCGTTCTTCCGCGTCGGCAAGAAGTCCGGCAAGCCCGTGCTCCGCGTCCTCCTCGAGCTCGACGGCACCGAGCACGTCGTATGATGCGCCGGCCTACCTGAGGAACTCCGCCTCGAGGAACTGAAACACGTCGGGGAGGCGAGCGGCGGCCTTGTCGAAGTCGACGGGCATCGCCTTGATCGAGGAGAGGCCGACGAAGCCCTCGGGGACCTTCACGGAGGGCCGCACGGGCATCTGCGACGAGCGGCTCGCGGCGAGGCGCGCCTCGACCTCGGGGCGCAGGACCCAGTCGATGAACGCCCTCCCCTCCGCCGCGCGCGGGGCACCCTTCACAAGCGCGATCGTGTTCGGCATCACCAGCGTGCCGAGGCCGTCCGCGTCGGGGTAGACCACGCGCACCGGCTTCCCGTCCACCACCGCGCCGTTCGCGTCGTCCGTGTCCGTGAGGCCCACATCAAGCTCCCCCGCCGCCACCTGGTCGCGCACGGCGCCGTTCCCTGGGAGGATCCGCACGTCGTTCGCCTTCAGCGCCCGCAGCCACTCCTTCGCCTTCTCCTCGCCCAGCGCCTCGAAGAGGCTGGCCGTGTGCGTGAGGGTCGTCCCGAAGATCGGCTTCGCGATGCCGACCTTCCCCTTCCAGCGCGGCTTCGTGAGGTCCCAGATCGACCTGGGCGTCTCCTCCTCCGCGACGAGCTGCGTGTTTGCGACGATGACGCGCGCCCGCGCGGCGAACGACACGAACCGATGGTCGGCGTCCACGAACTCGGACGGGATGTCCCTCGCCGAGGGGCTCTCGTACGCCTCGAGGAGGCCCTCCTGCGCGAGGAGCCTCGCGAGGACAGGCTCGTTGTTCCACCAGACGTCTGCCTGAGGGCGGTCCGCCTCCTCGCGGAGGCGCGTCGAGAGCACCGTCGACTTGGCGGTCTCCTGGTCGAACGCCGCCTTCACCTTGACACCCTTCTCGCGCTCGTATTCCTCGAGGAGCGGTCGGGCGAACTCCTCGTCGAGCGCCACGTAGACGACCACCTCGCGCGGCCGCGGAGCCGGGGGCTCTTTCGAGCAGGCGGAGAGCAGGACGAGGCAGGCGAGGAGGACGGCGAGGCGTGGTCTCACTTCTTCTCGTCCTTGGGAGGGTCGTCCGGTGCGGCCGGCTCCGTGGCGGGGTCGTCGGGCGTCACCGAGGCCCGATCCTGCGGTACCCCGGTGATCAGCGACGACGTGGCGCGCTTCAGGAAGAGGATCGCGAAGCAGGTGTCGCTGATCGGGTCCTCGCTCGTCCAGCTCCCGTCGGCCGCCTGGGCGTCCACGAGGAAGCGCGCCCCCTCCTGGTACCAGTCCTTCCCGCCGATCGTCTTCTGGGCCGTGATCGTCCCCGCCCGCTCGAGGGAATACAAGTAGTAGTAATGCCAGGAGCCGCTCTTCGGGTTGTCCTTCACCGTGAAGTTGCCCCCGAGCCACCTGAGCCCGGCCACCTCCTGTCCCCGGTTCCGGTCGGGGTCCTCGAGACCGCGCGCGCAGATCGACATCGCCGCGACGCCCGCGCAGGTCATGCTGCCGTAGGAGAGGTCCCTCGACCCGTACCCCCAGCCGCCGTCGGTCCCCTGCTGGCCCTTCCACCAGCGCTCCGCCCGCTGGAACGACGAGGCGGGGACCTTCACCCCCGCGATCGCGGCCGCCCAGAGGCCCAGGACGCCGAACTGCGCGTTCGAGTTGTCCCCGCTGGCCGACCCGTCGCCCGTCCGGTCCTTCAGGACATACCCGGACTCGCCGTCTCCCGAGACCGCGGTCCGCTCGGGCTTATTCACGAGCCCCCCGCCGTAGGTCCACTGCCCGTTCGAGCACTGCGAGTCGACGAGCCACTGGCCGCACTCCGCGATGCGCGCTCGGTACTTCTTCGGGTCGACGTGCGCCAGGAGGACGGTCTGGAGCGCGACGTTGTAGGTCGACACGAGCTGGGCTTGCACGATGCGCTCGAGTAGCCCTGCCAGAGGCGCCTCGTCCGCGTGGACGCCCGCGTGGGCGAGGGTAAGGGCCACGAGCTCCGTCGTGTTGCCGCGACCTCGCTGGCCGCCGCCGTTGTCCTTCAGGTACTCCGCGCCCTTGTCGATCGCGGCATCAATCTCCGACTGCTTCACCTGGGCGAGCAGCGAGGAGGCGAGGACCAGGACCATCGCGGCCGACCTCATGGGCGGATCCCCTCCAGAGAGCCCTTCACCAGCAGCTCGAGCGAGAGGGCCCCCATCGCCGTCGAGTAGACGCGGCCGCCCACGCGGCCCCAGGGGTCGTCCGGGTTCCAGCTCCCCCGCCCGCATCCCTCCTTGACCTGGCGCCCCGCGAGCGCACGCTTGAGCGCCGGGTCCCACGCCTCGCGCACGCCGAGGTCCGCCGTCGTCGCCGCGAGCGACCCGAAGAACCAGTAGTACTGGTCCACCTTCCTCCCCTCGTCGTCCCAGGTCGGAAGGCACGCTCGCAGCCGCTCCGCGACCTTCTTCGTGACGTCGGGGTCTCCCGTCTTCCTCCCCGCCGCGAGGCGGCACAGGAGCCCGCACGCCGCCATTGCCTCCTGTGGAGGGAACTTCTCGACGCCGTCGGCGAGTCTCGCCCCGCGGTCGCCCCGCTCACGATACCCCACGCGCCCCGTCTTGACGTCGGTCTTCCTCAGAAGCCAGATCCGGATCCCCGCCCACGCGGTCTCGGGGACCTCGATCCCCTCCCGTCGCGCGGAGGCGAGGCCAAGGGCCATCCAGGTCGTCACCGAGGAGTCGCTCTGCTTGCGCTCGGGGAGGTACCGCCACCCGCCCCCCAGCGTCTGCGTCGCGACCATGAACCCCACGCCCCGCTGGGCGATCTGCCTGAGCATCGGGCTCTTCGTCATGTGGAGGTCCTGCAGGACCGCGAGCGTCGCGATGGCGTGCGCGTAGAGGTACTTCCTCTCCCGGCCTCCGATGCACCCCTCCTCGTCCTGGCGGGAGGCGATCCACTTCAAGCCGCGCTGGACGTTCTCGCCGTACCCGTCGGACATGTGGCTGTAGCCGGCCCCCTCGAAGGCCAGGAGGGCGAGGGCGGTCACACCCACGTCGTAGCACGCCTCTCCCCCGCCGCCGCACTTCGCGTCGGGGCAGGCGTTCGCGAACTCGGCGCACGACCAGCTCCCGTCCGCGAGCTGGTGCCTGGAGAGCCAGCCGAGGGCGCCGCTGATCACCTCCGAGTCCACGCCCCCGGGCGTCCCGGGCCTCGCCGAGCGGCCGACGCGCCGCGCGGAGAATCCGCCTCCGAGGCCGATCACGTCGCTGGAGGGCGCGAGGGGGGCCGCGAGGAGGTCCGGCACGGCGGCCGCGGGGAGGTCGATCGGCTCGTCGATCCGCGCCCCGGGGTCGGCGATCTGCGAAGGCGCCGGCGGGGTCGGGAGGTCGACCGGCGGGAGCTCCCTCGTCGCCGGGCCGAGCGTCAGGGAGACCGGCGTCCTGGGCTTCATGGCCTGGACGCCGATGTAGACGAGCGAGAATACCCCGAAGAGCCCTGTGTGGAAGCCGAGCGAGAGGAGCCACACGGGGACGGCGAGCTTCCAGGCCCAGTGAAGGACGCGAAGCTGCGGATCGACGGGCGGGTCGCCGCATCCCTCGATCGCGTCCCTCCCCTCGGGGGGAGCGACCTCGCCGCTCCACGCCAGGACGACGACCTCGGTCGCGGGCGGAGGGGCCTCCACGGCGCCGACCACGATTCGGATCGTGCCGACCGCGATCCGGTCCCCTTGTGCGAGCGGTGTGCGGCCCGCGAGGGGCTTGTCATTGATGAAGGTCTTGTTCCGGCTGCGGAGGTCCTGGAGGTACCACTTCCCGTCGATCTGAAAGACCTGGCAGTGACGGGAGGAGATCCTCGGGTCGGAGAGTCGGACGGTGCACTTCTTGGAGCGCCCGAGGACGACGAGGTCGCGATCGAGCGGCACGGTGCACGACGATCCGTTGTCATCGATGCGGAGTTGCAGCATCGCGGTGGACCGGGTGGCCTTTTTGGATGGTAGCACCGCGAGCATGGGCGAGACCAGCGCAATTCCCGTACCACGGCGCGCGCCGTCGCGGCCCCGCGCGAGTCCCTGACGTCGCGGGAGTTGCGCATCCTCGGAGCGCGAACGGCGCGGCGGATGTCAACCTCGCGGCCGGCGTCGTGTAAAGCGCTTGGACAGCCGCGGGTTCGTGGCCTCCTCCACCTGAGGTCGACGCCCCAGATCCAAGTTATACTGGAGGCGAGGTCGCCGGCATAGCTGCGCGACACGGAGGGCAACGCAATCGGCCTCCGCTGCGAGGCCCCGCGCCGACGGTCCAGGGAGCCGCAAAAGGCCTCGCGATGAAGATGACTTTTCAGGATCTTGCCAAGCGGATTCTCGCCCGGCCTTGCGTCCATCCGGTTCGGCTCGTCGCCGTCGACGGAGGCGCGGGGGCGGGCAAGACGACGTTTGCCGGCCGACTGGCAGCCAGCTTGGGGGGAGTTCCCGTCATCCCGATGGATGACTTCATCTCGTTCGACGACTTGACCGAGTTCTGGTCCCGGTTGGAAGGGCAGGTCCTGACTCCCCTGTTCCAGGGACGCGACGTCCGCTACCAGAAGAGGGACTGGGTGAACGACCTGCACGGCAGCGGCCTGGGGGACTGGCGGGAGGTGCCCTTCTTCGAGACCGTGGTCCTCGAAGGCGTGGGGGCTTCCCGGCAGGCGCTGGCATCGCGGCTGACCTACGCGGTCTGGGTCGACGCGCCGTCGGAGGTCCGCTTGCAGCGAGGTCTGGAGCGAGACGCGGGCATCGAGGGCATCCGCGCCATCTGGGAGCAGTGGATGATCGGCGAGGAGCGCTTCCTCGATGCGGACGGCGCACGCGGGCGGGCCGACATGGTCGTCGATGGCACCATGCGCTGCGAGACCCACGAGTTCGTGATTCTCACCCTCCCCGAGCGGGACATGTGAGGGCACAATCCGTGCCCTCGCTCCGGTCTCCTCGCCCGGCTCGCGCGTGCCGCCCTTGACCGAGGTGCCTTACGTGGCGAGAATGGCCGACATGGACGATGGCGAAGCGAGACGGTGGCGGCGGCTCTCCCCGGCGCGGAGGTTCGAGGAGTCGATGCGTCTCTGGGAGACCTTCCTCCTCCTCGGAGGCACCTGTGACCCGGAGCCCGATACCCAAAGTCCTTTCTATTTTGGCCCGACATCGGGTCCGCACGCTCCTGATGGGCGGCCAGGCGTGCATCCTCTTCGGGGCCGCCGAATTCAGCAGGGACATCGACGTCGCCGTCGCCATTGACGCCCGCAACCTCGCTCGCCTCCGTGCGGCGCTGTCCGAATTGCGCGCCGAGCCAGTCTTCTTCCCTCCACTCTCCGCCCGCGCTGGAACGGATGCGCCTGGGCCGCGCGAGGCGAGTCGCCCGTTCCCGTTGAAGGCCTGAAGTAGCGCGTTCGGCGCGGAGATAGCCCTCGCATCCGCCCAAGCAGGGCGGCGGGCGCAGAAGATCCCCCTCGGGAGGCTATTGGGGCAGAAGGTGCGGTCCGTCATCCTGAAGTACAAGCTGGGAGCCGATGACGATGAGCAAGTATGAGATCGTGCTCTTCTGGAGCAGGAAGGACCAGGCGTTCATCGCAGAAGTCCCCGAGCTCCCCGGTTGCATGGCGGACGGTGCCACTCGGCAGGAAGCGATTGCGAACGCTGAAACCGTGATCCGCGAGTGGATCGAGAGGGCTCGGGAACTTGGTCGCCCGGTACCCAAGCCAAAGGGGAGGCTGTCGTACGCGTAGGCCAAACCTGCAGGCGCCCCCTCCAGAGGATCCTGGCGAGTGAAAGCAACGGGAGATTGGACTCTTGCGGGCGTCGCTGCGAATGGCCCGCAGATGACGTCCGGCATCAGGCGTAGACAGAGGCCAGGGTAGGCGTCCGCGACGCCGACCGAACTCGTACGGTCCGCAGCCAATCGCGTTCAGTCCGCCGGGGATCCCGCACAGACCGCGGGCGATCCGGTTCAGTCCGCCGGCGATCCCGCACGGTCCGCCGGCGATCCGGTTCAGTCCGCCGGCGATCCGGTTCAGTCCGCAGCCAATCCCCTCGCCTCCTCCACACGCCCCGAACGGGTCGCTCCGTCCAGGTTCCAGGACGCCCCAATCCTGGTTTCAGGATCGGGTGCCCGGAACCGGTACACTCCGGAAGACCGCCCCCCGAGCGCCCTTCGCAGGCACCTCGTGCAACCCCTCGACGGCAGGGCCGGACCTCTTGGCGCGCGTCGGCGTGCCGCTGCGAGGACCTTCGGAGACGCCGGACGCGCCAGCCCCCCCCGCTGGACGGAAATTCTGGCATGGTTCAATTCTGGGTAGCACTCGCGTGCCCGCGCCCGAAGCCCGAGATCCGCCGCCCGTTCCACGTGCCCGTGCCCGTGCCCGAGCGATCGGGCACGGGCAC
>CAZYRM010000195.1:0-11645 GCA_964649705.1 uncultured Planctomycetia bacterium | reverse complement strand
GGCCAGTGCAACCCCGACTTCCTGGACAAGCTGGCCTCCGAGAACGGCGGCCGCTTCGTCCGCCCCGACGTGGGGCAGAGGTAGGCGTGGCTGACAAGCGGTACAAGACGTGCCCGGACTGCGACTCCTCAGACGTCGCGCGCATCGTCTACGGGCTCCGCCGCCCTCCAGCCGAGAGGCGTCCCAAGCGGCCTCGCGAGGTGTGGGGAGGGTGCACGCTATTCCCAGGCATTCCTGCCTGGAAGTGTCTTGCATGCGGCCTAAAATGGGGGCGTTCCCCTCAGGACTCCCGGGTGGGAAAGGGCCTGAAACGCGCCCTTGATCTGCTCGACTCGCCTCCCCCGCCGGGGAAGATCTCGGCTCCCGTCAGTTACCGTGGGTGGGTCCGATGTCCATTCTGCGGAGTCGGCTTCCTGCTCGCCGTATGGCGTCCGGGCGATGTAATCGTGCACGTGACATGTGGATCACAGCTACGGCTCGCTCACAAGGAGCCTTTCCAGGGGAAGAAGTAGCCGTCGCAGTGACCGGATCCCGCCGGCGAAGTTCCAGGACAGGTCGACGCGAAGGACATGGCCAAAGCGCGCATCGCCGCGGCCAGGGAGATCTGGAAGTGGCTCGACCGACAGATCTGACGTTCGAACGGGACCCGCTCGTCCGCCGGTTCCGGACGAGGTACCTCCCTCGCATCCGTCGGGCCTTTCGGCCCTCCGAGGTGTGGCTGTTCGGATCGCGCGTCCGCGGTGACGCGATGATGGAGAGCGATCTCGACGTGGTCGTTGTCTCGAACGCATTTGTCAGCGTCGCGTGGCCCGACCGCGCCGCACGCGTGCTCCTCGCGGCCGAGGTGACCGACGCCCTCGAGATCCTCTGCTACACGCCGAGCGAGTTCGACGCCAAGAAGCTCGAGTTGGGCATCGTCCAGGCCGCCGTCGAGGAGGGCCGGAGGGTCCATCCCTTGCCGCGCCCAGCGAAGGGTCGTGCTCACGGGCGGAGACCAGCCCGCCCTGCGAGTACGGGACATTCGAACTGATCCGGCCCCGCTTGCTACTTGCGGACCAGGGGCATCAGCTTGATGGCGACGTACATGAAGCCGGTCCCCGCCGCCAGGCAGAGCCCCAGCAGGAGCGACGAGGACATCCCCTTCAACCAGGCTTTCAGGCCGATAGCCCAGCCCCAACTGAAGTCAAAGCCCCGCGGATGCTCCTGCCCGTCATACCCGCCGATCGGCTCCCATTCGCCGACTCGCCTCACGTGACTCCTCCCTCCGCCGTGGACACGCACATGAAGCACCCCGCGCCGCGCCGCTGTCCACCCCAATCTCCGCGCCGTACTTGGCGCCCTGCGCGCCTTGGCGGTTCAAAGGCGTGAGCGGACCCCGTCGGATTCGGTTGAAGGCCCCCGAACAGCCCCCTACACTCTCACCCCGATGCGTGAGCTCACACGGGTCCTGGCCCTCCTCCTACTCGTCGCGGGGACCGTTTGCGCCCAGCAGACGCCTCCCGAGCGCATCGTCGTCCAATTCGGGAACGACCTTGCTCCAAGGCTGCGCGTGCGGATCGAGGCCCTCCTCCGCTCCGCCGCTGGACGCGCCCAGGCGGTCGAGGTGAGGCGCCCGTGGCAGGCCCTGGATGGCCTGCCGGCCCGCACGCTCATCCTTGGATTCGGCGAGACCCGAGCCACAAGGACCCTGATTAGCCGCGGCGAGCGGACCGCGCTCGGCTCCGAGGGCTTCATCGTTCGAACCGGGCTCGTCTCGGGCACGCGTACCATCGCCGCAGACGGAAACCCGCCCTCGCCCGACCCCCTCCGCATCGGACGGAACCTCGGCCTTTCCTTCGGCTCCTACCGCCTCCTCGAGGAGCTCGGCTTCGCCTTCCTGCATCCCCTCGCACCCACCATCCCCGTCCGCGTGTTCCTGGGTCCGCTCGCCGTCAACCTGCGCGAGCGCCCGTACTGGCCCGTCCGCGGGTGGCACCTCCACACCATGCACCCGACCGAGCTGACCGACGTCCTGAACGGCTGGGGCCGCACCGGGCCCGACGACGAGGCCGGCTGGCGTGCCATGCTCCCCGAGTGGGAGACCTTCCTCGAGTGGCTCGTCGCCCAGCGCCAGAACCGCGTCCAGTGGGTCCTCCTCTCCGCCGACCCGTGGCGCGCCTTCGCCGACTCCCCGACCCGCCAGGCCCGCCTCGCCGAGCTGGTCCGTCGCGCCCACCGCTGGGGGATCGGGGCCGGCGCCGACGTCCCCATCGCCCTCCAGCAGCAGCACGCCTGGAGGCTCGTCCAGCGCACGGGCGACCTCGCCGATGAGCTGGCCCAGATCCGCGCGCGGATCGACTGGCTCATGGCCTGCGGCTTCGACTTCGTCGCCACCGAGGCCGGGTTCAGCGAGTTCACCGCCCCCGATGACCGCAGGATGCTCGCCTGGATGGACGAGGTGGCCCGCTACGTCCGAGGCACGCTCGGAAAGCCCGCCTACATCAAGATCCACACCTCCACCGGGCAGGTCGCCGAGAACTTCCTCGACCCCGAGACCGGCCAGCCGATCAACTTCAACTTCCTCCCCCACTACGCCGACCCCAGGCTCGGCGTCATGCCGCACACCGTGCAGCACTACGGCCTCGAGGACCCCGCGCCGACCTACGGGAACACGGACTTCTCGGAGATCCGCCGCTTCCAGCAGATGCAGGCGGGGCGCCGCGAGGTCCTCTGGCACCCCGAGACGGCCTACTGGGTGAGCTTCGATGCCGACGTCCCCCTGTTTCTCCCTGTCTACGCCGATCGGAGGCTCGCGGACCTCAGGCGCATCGCCGAGGACGAGCGCGCGGGGCGCACGGGTCGAGGCGACCTCGCCGGCAGCCGGATCGACGGCCAGGTCGTTTTCTCGAGCGGCTGGGAGTGGGGCTACTGGCTGCAGGAGGTCGTCGCGGCGCGCGGGGCCTGGAACCCCTTCCCCGGCCTGGCCGACGACCGGAATGCCCTCCGCCGCTCGCTCGACCCCGTCGTCCGCCCGTTCGGCGGCGTGGCGGACCGCGTGAGGGACCTCCTCGTCCGCGTGATGCGCGACCAGCGAGCCCTCCTCATCGAGGGACGCGTCGCGGGCCGCCTGCCGCGGACCGCGGTGAAGCGAAACGGGCAGGCGTACATGCAAGGGTGGGAGACCTGGGACGACGTGAGCGGCTACCTGGTCCTGTTCGGCATCGCGCGCGGAGCCATGACTCAGCCCGACCGCCTCGGCATGGTCCGCGCCCCCCTGCCTGACGACCCGGACTACTGGACCGAGGTGGAGCCGCTCCTCGCCGAGATGCAGCGCGTGTTCACTTCCCATGCGGACGAGTTCGACTCGCTCCGTCCGCTGATCCCCCTCCGCGCCCGGCCGCTCTTCAATGACCTCGCAGACGCGGCCCGAATCACGGCGCTTCGCGCGGCGCAGGTGAACGGCCTGTACGGCTACGTCGCCCGCCGCGGGACGGCGGAGGGCCTGGCGCGGCTTGCCAACGCGCGAGCGGCGCTCGACCAGGCGGCCGTCGTGGTCGCCAGGCGCGAGGCAGCCTACCGGGTGGACCCGCAGCGCATCGCGTCGTGGCGCACGGGACCGACCGCGTACTCGTACGGCTACCTCTGGACGGCGCGGACCCTCTACTACTGGTGGCGGGACGAGGGGAAGGCGGTCCTGGGGCCGTGGTCGCCGTTTTACCTGAACATCGTGAATCCCGTCGACGTCGCGCTTGGCGAGGGGATCTGGGTCGACCTCGCCCGCACTGTCCGCCGGATCGCCGAGGAGAGGCCCGGCTGGTGGACGCTCCTCCTCCAGGGCGTCGCGGAGCCTCCCACTGAACCGGTCCTTCCCCCGTCCGGCCTGCGCAACTAGTGTCCAGGCCGGCTTGACGCGGGCCCCCGCGGCTGCTAGTGTGCCCCGCTTCGCCGCCGGAGGAGTGAGCATGTCCACGAAGATGAAGGCGGTCGTGAAGCCAGGGCCCGCGCCAGGGGCCGAGCTCGCGACCGTCGACGTCCCGACGCCCCGCCCCGACGAGGTCCTCGTCAAGGTGAAGGCCGCCTCGATCTGCGGGAGCGACGTCCACATCTGGAACTGGGACGCCTGGGCCCGCAGCCGCATCACGCCTCCCCTCACCATCGGCCATGAGTTCTGCGGCGAGATCGTCGACGTCGGAGCCCAGGTCTCCGGCCTCAAGGCCGGCGACTACGTCTCCGCCGAGAGCCACGTCTACTGCGGATACTGCTACCAGTGCCGCACCGAGCTCCGCCACATCTGCGGAAACCTCAAGATCCTCGGCGTCGACATGAACGGGGGATTCGCCGAGTACGTCGCCGTCCCCGCCCGCTGCATCTGGAAGAACGACCCCTCCCTCCCCACCGAGGTCGGAAGCATCCTCGAGCCCCTCGGCAACGCCGTCTTCGCCACCCTCTGCGAGGACGTCACCGGCAAGTCCGTCGCCGTCTTCGGCTGCGGCCCCCAGGGCCTCTTCGCCATCGGCGTCGCCAAGGCCGCCGGCGCAAGCCTCGTGCTCGGCATCGAGACCGTCGAGTACCGCCGCGAGATGGCCTTCAGGATGGGCGCCGACGCCGTGTTCGATCCCGGCGAGCCCGACGTCGTCCAGAAGCTCGTCAACCGCACCCGCGAGGCCAACGGCGTCGACGTGGTCCTTGAGATGAGCGGCCACCCCGTCGCCATCAAGAACGGATTCCAGTGCCTCCGGAAGGGCGGCAGGTTTACGGCGTTCGGCATCCCCAGCGACCCCATCACGATGGACCTCGCCAACGACGTGATCTTCAAGGGCGCGCGCGTCGTCGGGATCAACGGGAGGCAGATCTTCCAGACCTGGTACCAGATGGCCGGCCTCCTCGCGAGCGGGGCCCTCGACGTGAAGCCCGTGATCACGCACAAGTTCCCGCTCGCGGAGTTCGCCGCCGGCTTCGACGCAATGCGCAGCCGCGACAAGAAGTGCGGGAAGGTCGTCCTGCTTCCGTGATGGCGAAGACGCTTCTCATCCGTGGCGAATGGTCCGCCGGCTCCGGCCGCTCCTTCGCCGTCAGGAACCCCGCCACGGGCGAGTCCGTCGGCGAGGCCTCCGACGCGGGCCGCGACGACGCCCTCAGCGCCATCCATGCCGCCCACGAGGCGTTCCCCGCCTGGGGGACGCTCCCCGCCAGGGACCGCGCGGCCGTCCTCTTGCGCTGGAACCTGCTCCTTCTCTCCCGACAGGAGGACCTCGCCCGCACGCTCGTCCTCGAGAACGGCAAGCCGATCAAGGAGGCCCGCACCGAGGTCGCCTATGGCGCGGGGTTCGTCGAGTGGTCCGCCGAGGAGGCCAAGCGCGTCTACGGTGAGACGATCCCGCACTCCATCCCGGGCAAGCGCCACTTCGTCCTCAAGCAGCCCGTCGGCGTGACCGCGGCGATCTCCCCCTGGAACTTCCCGCTCGCGATGGTCACGCGGAAGGTCGCTCCCGCCCTCGCCGCCGGGTGCACCGTGGTCCTCAAGCCGGCCGAGCAGACGCCCCTCACGGCCGTCCGCGCCTTCGAGCTCCTCCAGGAGGCCGGCGCCCCGCCTGGCGTCGCGAACCTCGTCACGAGCTCCGACCCGGCCGCGATCGGCGAGGCCCTTCTCGGGGACCCGCGCGTCCGCAAGATCACCTTCACGGGCTCCACGGAGGTCGGGAAGCTCCTCATGCGCGGCTCGGCCGACCACGTGAAGAAGCTCTCGCTCGAGCTGGGGGGCTGCGCGCCCTTCCTCGTCTTCGCCGACGCCGACCTCGACAAGGCCGCCGAGGGGCTCCTCTGGTGCAAGTTCAGGAACGCAGGGCAAACCTGCATCTGCGCGAACCGCGTGTACGTCGAGGAGCCCGTCTACGAGGAGTTCCTCCGTCGCTTCACGGAACGCGTCCGCACGCTCAAGGTCGGGAACGGCCTCTCGGAGGAGTCGCAGATCGGGCCGCTCATCGACGCCGCAGCGCTCGCGAAGACCGAGGAGCACGTCGCCGACGCGGTCCGCCGCGGGGCGCGCGTCGTCTGCGGCGGGAAGCGCCGCTCGGAGGGGGACCTCGCGCGCGGGAGCTTCTTCGAGCCGACCGTTCTCGCCGGCGCCACGGCCGACATGCGCTGCATGGCCGAGGAGACCTTCGGGCCCGTCGCCCCTCTCGCCCCGTTCCGCACGGAGGAGGAGGCGGTCCGCCTCGCGAACGACACCCGCTTCGGCCTCGCGGCCTACTTCTACACGCGCGACGTCTCGCGCGTGGTGCGCCTGATGGAGCGCCTCGAGTACGGCATCATCGGCGCGAACGACCCCTCCCCCGCGGTGCCGCAGGCCCCCTTCGGCGGATTCAAGGAAAGCGGCCTGGGACGCGAGGGAGGCCGCTACGCCCTCGAGGAGTTCCTCGAGGTGAAACACGTCTGCCTGGGGATCTAGGAGCTCCGATGCCTGACATGAAGTGGCCCGTCGCCGCCCTCGAGATCCGCCTGCAGGACCCGGACCCCATGGTCCGCGCCTGGGCGGCGCGCTGGCTCCGGGACTACCACGGTGCGGCGGGCGAGACGGCCCTCCGCCGCTACGTCGACGCGAAGAAGTCCGTCCAGGCGGCCGCGGACGAGGCCTCGGGGCTCCAGCGCCTCGCGCCCGATCCGGCCGCGAAGCGCCCGCAGGCCGTGGGTCAGGAAATCGCCGGCCCGCGCGAGGAGACCGACGTCCGCGCCTTCCTCCTGCAGGCGCTCGCCGACCCGCGTACGGCGCTGACGCCCGACTTCCTCGCGGCGTGCCCGCCCGTGTCGCTCCTGCCCCGCGTCCTCGCGTCGATGCGCCGCGGCGTCGAGCAGAACGGCGAGTGGGAGAGCCTCGCCGAGCAGATCCTGATGGCCGCGGGCGCGGGGGTCGAGCACCTCCGTCTTGCGGAGGTGGCCGCCGGGCGGCGCACCGCCGAGGCATTCCTCACGGACCTCGCCGAGCGCCTCCCCAAGCCCCCGGAGGGCCTCTCGAAGCTCCTGTCGGCGTACCTGGTGGAGAAGAAGGCGAAGGTCGAGGACCTGGTCGCCGCGCTCGCGCCGCTCTGGCCCGCTGGAGGCGAGGACGAGCTGCCGCGCCGCGGCGCGCCCGCGGTCCTGCGCGTCCGCGGGCAGCTCACCTGGCGGATCGCGGCAAGCCGAGCGATGGCCGAGGACGTCGCAAAGTGGCCCTTCCCCGAGGACGGGTCAGGGTCCGGGCCGATCCTCCTCCTCTCGCTCGGCCTCGCGGCGCTCCGGGCCCGAGCGATGCTCGACCAGGTTCGCGACGACGCGCCGCCCGACGACGCCGTGTCGCTCGTAGAGGCCGCCTATCCGTGGCTCGACGAGTCGGTCTTCGAGTGGGCCTCCGAGCGCTGGGGAGACGGCCGTCGTGCCGACCTCGCCGCCCGCGCGCTTGCCCGACTCGAGGCGGTCAAGGACCCCGTCGGACGCTCCAACCTCCTCCGCCTGATCGGGGAGGCGAAGGCCGAGGGAATCCTCGGGAAGCTGATCGAGCACCTCGCGAAGGAGGGCGTCGAGGGGATCGAGCGCGCGGCGTTCGCGGCCTTCACGCCGATCGCCGCGAAGGCGCGCGAGGCCATGCGCGGGCACCTGGGCGCGGCCCACCCGAGCCTCCTGCTCGTCGCGGTGCAGCTCGTGATCGAGGACCCGTCGGAGGAGGCCGAGGCCTTCCTGCACGACGAGTGGGACGCGATGGCGGGACGTCTCCCCCTCTTGGCGCCGCTCTGCATGGCCGCGGAGCTGTTCGCCTCTCCGCGCTTCCTCGGGAAGCTCCTCCCGCTCTGGCGCCCGGGCGAGGAGCGCGTCGAGACGACGATCGCCTTCCTGTCGAAGTGGACGAAGGAGACGGCCCCGCCTGTCCGGCGGATCGCGGCGATCCACAGGGCATGGTCGGAGCGCGATGCCCGACGAAGGCCGCCGCGGGCGGGGGACCTGTCGTCGATCGAGGAGGTCGTCCACGAGTTCCACCGCCTCCCGCTCGGCTGCGCCCGGTGCGGCGCGGTCTACCGGTACGACGTGGGGTTCTGCTACCTGCAGCCCCTCCAGGGGCCGACATCGAAGGACCTGCGCCTGGAGTTCCGCGGTTTCCAGCACGTCGTCCAGTGCAAGAGGTGCCTCGCTCGGGACGAGTACGGGGTGACGGAAGAGGGGCAGTTCATCCTCCAGTGCCGGCAGCAGCTCGCGATCGCGCTGGTCGAGCAGGGAAAGAAGGGCGACGAGGTGTTCGCGCGGTCGCTCTGCATCCTCGACTCGCCGCGGACGGCTGACGGGGACGAGATCACGACGACCGCCGACGCGATCCGCCGCCAGCTCGGGCGCGTACACGCGGCGCCGCGTGACGCGGACGGCTGGATGCGGCTCGGAAACCTGTACCACCACGGGGGGCTGTACGCGGACGCACGCGAGGCCTTCGAGGCCGCGGTCGGCGTGGACCCGAAGCGCCCGGACGCGGTCTTCGGGCTGGCGATCCTCGACCACGAGGAGCTGCGCCCCGCGAGGGCGGCGGAGCGGTTCCGCGAGGTCGTGCGGGTCCTGGCGGACCGGAAGGTCCCGCCCGAGGCGGGTTACCCGTACTTCGACGAGAGCCTCCGCAGGCTCCTCGAGATCGAGAAGGAACACGGCGTGCCGTTCCGCTGGGAGCTGGGCGGCGACCCTGGCGACCTGGCGAGCGCGGCGGCTCGGCAGCGGCTCTACTTCAAGATGCTGGGCCTGGAGCCCCCCACGCGCCGCTCTGAGCCTCCGCGGGACAAGGCGCAGACGATCCAGGCGAACAGGGAGGTCGGCCGCAACGACCCCTGTCCGTGCGGCTCAGGGAAGAAGTACAAGAAGTGCTGCGGGAAGGAGTGAGGCGCTACCCCGCGAGCGTGTAGCCGCCGTCGACCTCAAGCGTCTGGCCGGTGACCCAGCGCGCGGCGTCGGTGCAGAGGAACGCGACCGCGTCGGCGATTTCCTCGGGCGTGCCCATGCGCCCCGAGGGCGTCCGCACGAGCGCCAGGGTCTTGATGCGAAGGACATCCGGGAATCCGCGCAACGACGCGGTGTCCACGATTCCCGCAGAGACCGCGTTCACGCGGATGCCTCGTGGAGCGAGCTCCACGGCGAAGTACCGCACGAGCGACTCGATCGCGGCCTTCGCCGCCCCCATCAGGCCGTAGTCGGGGATCACGCGCCGCGCGCCGTGCGTGGTCAGGGCGACCACGGCGCCGCCTCCGGTCATCAGCGATGCCGCTTTCTGCACGGAAAGCAGGAACGACCTCGCGTTCACTTCCATGGCGAGGTCGAAGTCGCGCGGAGACGCGTCGAGGAGCGGCTTGAGCGCCCCCGTCGCGGCGTTCGCGACGTAGAGGTCCAGCCCGCCGAACGTCGAGGCGACCTGGTCGAAGGCCTTCACAACGTGGTCGGGGTTCCCCGCGTTGGCGCGGATCAGCAGCGGATCGACGCCGTTTCCCCTGAGGGCCGCCTGCGCGGCCTCGGCGTCGGTCCGGCTGCGGAACCAGGTGATGGCGACCCTCGCGCCCGCCGCGGCAAGCGCGCGCGCGGTGGCGAGTCCGATGCCTCGCGTGCCGCCGGTCACCAGGGCGCGCTTCCCGTCGAGGGCCGCCACGGCTATTCGACGGACTTCGCGCAGCGGAAGCCGAGGCGGTCGTCCCAGTACGCTGCGGGATTCGAACTGCGGTGCGTCGTCCGCACCGTCAGCGCGCCGCTCGCCCAGCAGCCGCCGCGCACCACCCGTCCGCTGCCCCACTCGGGTCCCGCGGGGTCGGTCTCGGGGGACCGCGCGTAGGTGGCACGGTCGAACCAGTCGGAGCACCACTCCCAGACGTTTCCCGCCAGGTCGAAGCAGCCGTACGGCCCGATTCCCTCCCGGTACC
This sequence comes from uncultured Planctomycetia bacterium, assembly GCA_964649705.1. Lineage (GTDB taxonomy): Bacteria > Planctomycetota > MHYJ01 > WSZJ01 > CAZYRM01 > CAZYRM01. The sequence goes on along the minus strand of CAZYRM010000195.1, from coordinate 1,755 downwards.
GCCCGACCGGCGTCGTCGCACCCGGGCCGGCGCCCGAGATGTTCACGCGCTGGTCGTCGAAGGCGTTCCCCCACGGCCAGAACCGCCCGTCGTCGCCGCGCGCGGAGCGCTCCCACTCCGCCTCCGTCGGCAGCCTCTTTCCTGCCCAGCGGGCGAAGGCCATCGCGTCGTGCCAGCTCACGTTGACGACGGGGTGGCCCTCCAGGCCGCGCGGAACCACCAGCTCCTCGCCGACGATCCGCGTGATCGTCTTCTCGCCCAGGAGCTTCTTGACCCGCGTCTCCATCGTCTTCTCGCGGCGCTGCCAGTGCGAGGGCGCCGGGTACCCCGTCGCGCGGACGAACTCCAGGTACTGCCGGTTCGTCACCGGACTGACGTCCAGGAAGAACGCCGAGACCACGGCCTTGTGCGCCGGGCGCTCCGACTCGAACCACTCCGGGCGCCACTGGGGGTAGCGGCGGGCCAGCTCCTCCACCTGCCCGTCGGAGAGGCCCATCATGTACGTCCCCGCGGGGACGAAGACCATCCCGTCGGGGCACGGCGGCGCGGCCGAGACGTGCAGGCGCTCGGGCTCGCGGAACAGCGTCTTGTAGACCCGCTCGGAGAGGAATGCGCAGAGGGACCGCGTTCCCGGCGACATCGTGCCGACCACCTTCCGCGCCCGCTCCGCGAGGTCGCGGTGGCCGGAGGCGTCCAGCCAGTGGATCACCTGCCCGCCGTAGAGGAGCTCCTTGCCCGGTTCCGGGTTCTTCCACGCCCACAGGCGGAACTCCTCGGGCGAGAAGAGGAACCTGCCGTCGGGAAGCATGAGCGGCCGCTTGCCGCGGAGGAACTCGAGGACGCCCGCGCGGCGGTCGTTGCAGTACAGGCGGACGCGACGGGCGCGCTCGTAGAGGCCGCGCTCCCCGCGGTCCGCGAGCCAGGCCTCGATCTGGCCGTCGTACAGCGGCCCCTCGGCGATCTGCTGGAACTTGAAGCAGACCTGGAGCAGCTCACGGCCCGTCCTGGCCCCCTCCCCGTTCGGAAGGACGAAGGGGCGCTCGGCCGTGCCGTCCGGCGCGGGGGCGGCGCCCGTCGGGACGGGCGAGACCGGCGGAGCGGATTGCGACTCGGGGGCCGCCTGCGCGGCCGGGGCCGGCGGGCAGGAGGGCAGCTCCCGCGTCACCACCGAGAGCGGCGGCACCTCGACGGGCTCGGTGTCCACGGGCGCCGCGGGCGACTCCGCCAAGGGCGCGCCGAAGATCGCACGGGTCTCGAAGCCGGGGACCTGGTGGTTCTCCATCGGACTGGCTCCTCCTTGGTTCGCGAGGACGAGGGCGCGCCGCGCCACGGTGGCGGTGTTCCCTTTCACCTCGCCGGCGGGGAGCGCCGTCAGGAACTCCCTCGCGGTCTCGAATCTCTCCGCGGCGGGCGCCGTCGCCCGCAGGAATACGCGGTCCGTCCAGGCCGGCAGCTCGGGCCGAGTCTTCCGCGGGGTCTCTCCCGCGAGCGGCAGCCGCCCGACCAGCATCTCGAAGAAGATCATGCCCGCCGAGTAGAGGTCGGTCCGACGGTCGGTACGCTCCCCGCGGCGGTGCTCCGGAGAGAGGTACAGCCCCTTCTCGACGGAGGGGCCCCTCGTGAGCCTCCCTCGCGGCGTCCGGAAGACGCTCGTCACGTCGGCCGCGCGCGCGAGGCCGAACTCGCTCACGCGCACCCGACCGCCGGACGACAGGAGGACGTTTTCCGGCCGGAGCGAGCGGTGCAGCACGTCCC
>CAZYRM010000194.1:0-11658 GCA_964649705.1 uncultured Planctomycetia bacterium | reverse complement strand
CGAAGAACGCCGTCCACTACTTCGTCAGCTACTACGACTACTACCAGCCCGAGGCCTACATCCCGCAGCGCGACATCTACATCGAGAAGGACGCGGACATCAACGAGGACATCGACCGCCTGCGCCTCGCCGCGACGAGCGCGCTCGTCTCGCGGGAGGACGTCATCGTCGTCGCCTCGGTCTCCTGCATCTACGGCCTCGGCGCGCCCGAGGACTACATGAAGATGATGGTCCCCCTCTCGGTCGGCCAGGAGGTGGACCGCGATCAGCTCCTCAGGAAGCTCGTCGACATCCAGTACGAGCGCAGCGACATCGAGCTCCTGCGCGGGAAGTTCCGCGTCCGGGGGGAGACGATCGAGCTGGTGCCGGCCTACGAGGAATCGGGGCTGCGGATCCGCCTGGACGGCGACCGGATCCGGTCGCTCGAGGAGATCGACCACCTGACGGGAAACACGGAGCGCGACCTGCCGGCGACGACGGTCTTCCCCGCGAAGCACTTCGTCATGCCGCCGGAGAAGATCGCCCGCGCGTGCGACGCAATCCGAGCGGAGCTCGACGCGCGGCTGGGCGAGCTCAGGAAGGCCGGGAAGCTCGTCGAGGCGCAGAGGCTGGAGGCGAGGACGAATTACGACCTGGAGCTGATGCTCGAGGTCGGCTACTGCAAGGGGATCGAGAACTACTCCCGGCACCTGTCGGGGAGGAAGCCGGGCGAGAGGCCGTTCTGCCTGATCGACTACTTCCCGAAGGGGTTCCTGACGATCATCGACGAGTCGCACCAGACGGTCCCGCAGATCAACGGGATGTACAACGGGGACCGGGCGAGGAAGGAGACGCTGGTCGAGTACGGGTTCCGCCTGCCGAGCGCGCTGGACAACCGCCCGATGAAGTTCGAGGAGTGGCTCGGGACGGTGGGGCAGACGATCTTCGTCTCGGCGACGCCGGGGGCCTGGGAAGTCAGGGAGAGCGGCGGGAAGGTGGCGGAGCAGGTGATCCGCCCGACGGGGCTGGTGGACCCGCAGATCGAGGTGAGGCCGGCGAAGGGGCAGGTGGCGGACCTGCTGGGCGAGATCCGGACCCGCGCGCAGAAGAACGAGCGGGTGCTCGTGACGACGCTGACGAAGCGGCTCGCGGAGGACCTGACGACGTACCTGACGGACGAGGGGATCAAGGGGCGGTACCTGCACAGCGAGGTGCACACGTTCGAGCGGGTGCAGATCCTGAAAGAGCTCCGCGAGGGGAAGTTCGACTGCCTGGTCGGGGTCAACCTGCTGAGGGAGGGGCTGGACCTGCCGGAGGTGACGCTGGTCGCCATCCTGGACGCGGACAAGGAGGGGTTCCTCCGGAGCGAGACGTCGATCATTCAGACGATCGGGCGGACCGCGAGGAACGTGAACGGGACGGTGATCCTCTACGCGGACCCGGTGACGCCGTCGCTGGACCGGGCGATCCGCGAGACGACCCGCCGCCGCGAGATCCAGATCGCGTTCAACAAGGAGCACGGGATCACGCCGAAGACGATCGAGAAGGAGATCCGCGCGGGGCTGGAGGGGGAGATCCGGGTCCGCTCGTTCGTCCGCGACATCGTGCACCTGCCGTCGAACGAATACGAGAAGCGGGAGATGGCGGGCGAGCTGGAAAAGGAGATGTTCGAGGCTGCGGAGCGGCTCGAGTTCGAGCGCGCGGCGGAGCTTCGCGACATGATCCGCCAGCTCCGCGGCGAGAACACGACCGCGGCGGCTACCCCAGCGCGGCGGGGACGAAGGGGCTCGCGGACCTAGCGTCGCGTCAGGCGGTATCCTGTGTGATTGGATGGCTGCCCGCGCTCGAGATCCAGATCCCAAATCCCAGATCCCAACGAGATCCCAGATCCCAACAAGTGGGTAGGCATCGTGTTGGGATTTGGGATCTCGTTGGGATCTGGGATTTGGGATCTGGATTTCCCGCAGGGCCCTACCAGTCGTCGTCGGGCTGCTCCCCGGACAGCTCGCGCAAACGGCGCTCGACGACCGACTCCTTGTTCTTGCGCCGCTTCTCGACCTGCTCCTTGAGGCGCTTCAGGTCCTCCTCGAGGCGCGCGATCTCCTGGTCCTTGTGCTTCTCGCGCACGTCGAAGAGCTGCTCCAGGACCGGCTTCAGGTCCGCCTTCAGCTTGTCCTTCTCGGCCGCGTCCTCCGACTTCCGGATCTGCTCGCCGAGCTGGAAGCTCTGCATCTCCAGCCCGCGCTCCTTCTTCATCTCCTCGAACGCCTCGGGGTTCGACTTCTGCATCTCCTGAACGCGCTTCATCTCGAAGTACGACTCCTGCAGCGTGCGCATGTAGTCGTGAGGGTTCCGCTCGCGGAACTGCTCGAGGCGCTGGACGCGGTACGGGTCCCACCCGCGCAGGAACTCGAGGACCTCGGCGACCTCCTCGTCGGAGAGCTGCCGCGGCGGCATCGGCGGGTTCGGCGGGCGCGGGCCGTTCCGCCCCTCCCCCTCCCGCCCTTCCATGCCCTCTCTCGGCTCGCGAGGCTCGCGCATGTCCCGGTTCGGATGCTCCCGCTCGTGCCCCGGGTCCCGCCCTTCCCCGTCCTCTCGCCATCCCTCGTCCCCCTCGCCCGGGGGCTCTTTTTCGTCCTGCGCGGGGCAGGGCAGCGTCAGCGCCAGAAGAAGCAGCGTCACCCATGCGGTCTTGTTCATCGTTCTTGCTCCCCCTACCCCTGGTCCTCGCCTGAGAGGTCCTGAATCGACTTGTCCAGGTCGCGGACGCGGAGGTCGAACCCCCCGTCCTCCTCGTCCTGGTCCCACTCCCAGCGCAACGCCCGCGCGTCGTCGCCCACGTCGAAGGCGTCCGACGTGGCCGCGATCCCCTCCGGCGGCGTGGCGGGCTGAAGCGCCCTCTTCCCCTCCCTGAGGTCGCGCATGCTCCACCATACGTCCGAGAGGCCGGACCCGATCCCGTTGGGCCAGTTGGCCTCGTCGACGCGGGAGAGCGCCGGGTCGTCCCATCGGAAGCCCGCCGAGGCCCCCGGGGTCGGGCCCGAGTTGGAGCCCACCCACGCCCCGATGGCGGCAAGGAGGGCCGCGGCGGCGACGCCCAGGCCGCTCCAGGCGCGGCGGGTGACGCGCGCGTCGCGGACCGCGAGCGCTTGCTGCCGGATGCGGCGGCTGATCGATTCCGGAGGCGCCACCCTCGGCAGGTCCGCGAGCGCCTCCAGCCACGAGCGGAGCGCCTCCCACTCCGCGCGGCATCGCTCGCACTCCGCGAGGTGGTCCGTGACGCGCGGACCGTCCGCCGACGGCAGCTCACCCCCCGCGAGCTGCATCAGCAGCGGCCGCATCTCCTCACAACCGGTGTCCATCTCTCGCCCGCGCCCCTACGGGCGCGACTCCAACTCGACCCCCAGGTACTTCCTCAGGTTCAGGATCGCGTACCGCATCCTGCCGAGCGCCGTGTTCAGCGGGCACCCGGTCGCATCGGCGATCTCCTGGAAGCTCATGCCGCCGTGGACGCGCAGGAGGACGACCTCCTTCTGCTCCGGAGGAAGCCTCTCCACGGCCTTCGGCAGCCTCGCCATCCACTCCGCGCGATCCGCGAGGTCCTCGGGCCCCTCGCCGACCCAGGTCTCCTTGAGCCCGTCCTGGATCGCGTCGAGCGACTGACCCCGTTTCGGATTCCGGTAGTAATCGCGGCACAGGTTGGCCGCGATCGTGAACACCCAGCTCTCGAACGGGCGCTCGGGCTTGTACGTCCCGATGCTCCGAACCACCCGCATCAGCACCTCCTGCAGGAAGTCCTGCGCGAGGTGTTCGTCGTCGACCTTCCTCAGGAGATAGCTGTAGAGGTTCGGCTCGAGCGCCTTGACGAGCGCCTCGAGCGCCTCGCGGTCGCCTCTCTGGCTTCGAGTCACCAGGCCAGGGTCCATTCGGCTCCTTGGCGCCCGCAATTGACAGAACGGAGGTGGAAGGCGCGTATTGTGTTCGGGTGGAGCCCCTGCGTCCAGTCGATCCCGCCACGGATTCCTTGAGGCGCCGCGCGCGCCTGTTATACTCCCGCCGCATCCCTATGTGCGTCCTCGCCCTCTGGATTGACGCCTACCCTGACGCGTCGCTCATCGTCGCGGCGAACCGCGACGAGTTCCGCGGGAGGCCCTCCGCGCCGCCTCAGACGCTCGAGGCGGGGATTGTCGGAGGCAAGGACCTGCTGGGAGGCGGGACGTGGCTGGGCCTGAACCGTGACGGGCTCTTCGTCGCGGTGACGAACCGCCTCCGTCCGCCCCGCAGCGGCGACGGCCTGTCCCGCGGCGTGATCGCCCTGGAGGCCCTCCGCTGCGGGACGCTCGACGAGGTGGAGCGCCTCGTCCGGGCGCGGACCTCGGAGCGGCCGGTGGGCGGAATGAACCTGGTCGCGGTGGCCGGCGGGCAGGGGGTCTGCCTGCACTGGGACGGGACGCTGCGCACGGCGCGGCTGGGAAAGGGCCCCCACGTCGTTTCGAGCGACTGGGACGCGGACGACGCCCGACTGCCGGAACGGGAGCCCTTCTCGCGCCGCTTCGAGGGGGCCTCAGGGCCGCCGGACGTCCCCTCGCTCGTCGCCTTCCTCTCTTCCCACGACGGTCAGCGCCCGGTCTGCAAGCACGGACCCGTATTCGGGACGGTGTCCTCGACGATCTACCTCTCGGGCCGCGCGCCCTCTCTCCTCCACGCCGAGGGCCCGCCGTGCTCCACCAGATTTCGCCCCGTCCCCCTTCCCGCCTGACCTGGCGCTACTTCGCCTTCGGCAGGCCGTCTTGCAGGAGGTACGTCTCGAGCTCGCGATCGAATGAGGTCGCGGGACGGAGGGCGGCCAGGTCCTTCTGCGCGTCATCGGTCCCCCTCTTCGCGCCCCCCTCGTCCGTGGCCCATGCGCGGGAGAGGTCCTCGAACAGCCTCGCGGCGAAGTGGTCGGGGTAGGCCTTCCGCGCCCGCTTCAGGGCCGCCTGGGCCGTGGACAGCTCCTTCTTGTAGAGCGGCTCGTAGGAGTCGATCACGCGCTTCAGCTCCGGCTTCGTCCGCGCCGCGCGGCGCTTCGTGAGGAACTCCTCGAACACCCCGCGGGCGAGGAGGAAGTGCGTTGCGCCCTCGACGAAGCTGACGGCCGGGCGATCCCGGTCCTCTTTCTTCATCCGCTTGAGCGTCAGGTCGAGGCGCAGGACCTGTCCCCGGTGCTCCTCGAGGGCGTTCGTCGGGTTCGCTCGGTCCGCCCAGAGCGAGTACATCGTCGCGGTCATCTCGTTCATCTGCCCCTGAAGCTCCGGCGGGACATCCATGATGCCGGGCACGGCCTCGCACTCCGACGGCGGCCGGGGGGGGTCGCCTGATGGCGGCGGTGCGGGCTCGCGCGGCGGCGGCTCGGCCCCGACAGGCGGACTGGGGGAAGGGCCGGGTTCCGGGGAGGGCCCGAGCAGGTCCCCGTCCCCGCCGGGCGCGACGGCGACGTCCGGCGGCGTCTCCCCGTCATCGGAGATCAGGTTGCGCAGCCGCCTCCCAAGCTCGTCGCGCGAATCACGCGCCGCGGAGGCGTCGCACGTCATCCCCATCCGCTTGTAGAGGCCGAGGGCGACGTCGTACGCCGTCAGGGCCTCCACGAGGCGCAGGTCCGCACGCGCCTCGATGGCAGTACGGACGAGGTGGCGGAACCGCGCCTCCAGACACTGCCGTGCCGCGGCCTGGTCGGCGGGGCCCAGCGCCGCCGCGAGCGTCGCCGAGGCGAGCGCGTCGCAGGAGAACGCAGCGAGGTACCCCTGCCGCGCGGCGTCCAGGTCTCCCCCCATCTCGCTGACCTGCGCCGACCTGAGCGCCTCCGAGCGCGATGGGAGCCGACGGCGCTCCTCCTTGAGTGCGGCTCGACATGCGTCGGGGATCGCCGACATGGTCGAAGCCTCATCGAGGAGCCGCGCGGCCTCGATGACGCTGTCCGAGTCCTCCATCGCTGCGGCCTGCTCGATGAGCGCGAGGACCGCTGACGACGAGGGCCCCGGCGCGGGCATGGGGGTCTCCTTCGGGGGCGCGGGGGACTCCTTCGGTGGCGCGGGGGACGGCACGCCGGGTTCGGCGGGCTTCTCGCGGTTCGGGTCGATCGGATAGACGGGCTTGCGCGGCGGTTCGGGCTCGGACGGCGCGCTCGTGACCTGGGGAGGCCTCGCCGCCGGCACCTCGTGCGGACTCGACTTCACCACGAAGTAGACGATCAGCGCGATGGCGAGCACGCTTCCGCCGGCGATCGCCGCCCCCGTCCCGCCGGGCATGGAGTCCCGCACGCGCAGGACCCTCCCCAACTGCGGGTTGCGAGGGTTGCCTCCCGTCCGCGTGCCGGGGGCCCTCGTGTCGGGCGTGGGGAACGGCCTTGGCGTGGCGGTCCTCGCGGGGGGCCTGGGGGTCGGAGTCCTCGAGGGGGCCCTCGTCGGAGGCGGCGTGGGCGCCCTGCCGGGCGGCCTCATCGGCGGGGGAGTCACATAGGAGCTGACGGGCCGATCGGCGGGGACGACCTTCGTAACGGCGTCGAACATCCCTTGCGGCGAGAACGCCGGCCCCCTGGAGGCGAACGGCACGCCCATCCGGCGCAGGCCGGCGAGGATCCCCTCGATCTGCTGCTGCGTCGCCGCGCTGGCCTGGATGAGCGCCTCGGAGAGCGAGGGGGACGACCCGCCCGCGAGGTCCCTGTCGAACTTCCACTGGTTCACGATCGCCTGGACCAGCCCCGGGGCGGCAAACCCGCGCTGGACGATGGCCGCCGCCAGGGCGTCCGCCTCCCCCTTCGTCGGCTCGCACGCGAGGAGCTGGATGACCTCGTCGACGTGCTGCTGGGCGAGGAGCCCTCGGAGGACGGCCGCCTCGGTGAAGTCGAAGGTGAGGGCGTTGTCGCGGGCGTCGGCCGAGTCACGGAGGAGCGCCTCCGCCTGGCCGGGGGTGAGGTACCGCCGCGCGACGGCCACGCGGCAGAACGCGTCGTCCCACTGCTCGTTCATTGGCCCTCCTGGCGACTCGGCGATTCTCGCAGGAGCCGATCGCGCCGCGCAACAGCAATACCGTGGGATTACATTAATCTGTAAGATACGCACAAGCTCGAAGCCCAAAGATTCCGGATTCGGCCCCACAATCGCGTGCTGGAACCGCTGGAGGAAGCTCGCCATGCCCACCGAATCCCGATCCGGCCCTCCGTGGCTCGCCCTGCTCCTGCTGGCCTGCGGCCTTCCCCTCGCGGGGGAGCCGTGCGCCACGTGCAAGGGGACGATGGACGTGCCATGTGTCGCCTGCCGGGGGAAGACCCCGGTAGACGTCCCGTGCGCCGTCTGCGACGCGAAGGGGAGCTGCGCCTGCCCCACCTGCAAGGGGAAGGCGGCCCTCCTGTGCGCGTCCTGCGAGGGCACGTTGCGGGTTAAGGGGATCCCCCGCCGGTGCCACATCTGCGGCAAGAACGGCACCACCGACTGCCGCGTCTGCAAGGGGGGAAAGGCGGAGTGCGCCTCCTGCAAGGGGCGGGGCAGGTCCCCGACCCCCTGCGCCGTGTGCGGTGAACGTGGGAAGCTCCCCTGCCCCGACTGCGCCAGCGCGGCCATCGGCGGGAAGTGCCCGAAGTGCATGGACACGGGGAAGGAGCGCTGCCCGGCGTGCCACGTGGCACAGGGGATCCCCGCGCGCTGCGACGCCTGCGGCGGAATGGGGCGGGCGGCCTGCGAGACGTGCAACGGCCGCGCGAACCGCAAGTGCGCCACGTGCGACGGCAGCGGCCTCGACCCCAGCGGTCATCAGAGCCCGGGCAACAGCTTCCCCGACACCTGCCCCGCGTGCATCGGCGGCGGCTGGGTCAAATGCGACGTCTGCGCGACGGAGGGCGCGAAGGAGTGCGCGCCGTGCGAGGGGCGCGGGTTCGTCGACGCCGTGTGCTGGGCCTGCCAGGGGGCCCACGACATCCCTTGCCGCCGTTGCACGAAAGGGAAATCCTGGGTCTGCATCGAGCCGAAGTCCGGCGCGACCGTCCGCCTCTTCCTGATGGACGACTTCGAGCCGCAGGCCTCCAAGGCGATCCCCGCGACCTGCGCGACTGAGAAGCCGCCCTGGGCCTGCCGAATCGTCGTGGATGCGCGGGAGGCGCAGTCGGGGATTGCGTTCAGCAACACGGACGGCTGGTCCGTAGTGGGATTCACGCCGAACGGCTCGCCGGTCCCCACCGGCCCCCTCTCGACGCCCATCCCCGTGCCGATCCAGGACCACATCAAGAAGTACCTGCCAGGCTGGGGAGTGCCCCTCAGCGCCCTCCCCTTCCCGTTCACGACGGAGAAGGGGAAGGTCGAGACCCGGCTGCTGTGGTCCACGACAGTACCCGAGTTCGTCGATCGCGCCTTCGCCCTGCGTCGGAAAGGCGAGACGGACATCCCGCTGGACGCCGAATCGGTCACGGGCGAGGTGTGGCTGCGGATGGTCGCCGCGGCGAGTCGGAAGTAGGAGAGAACGATGCGGGCTCTGGCATTCCTGTGGGTGGCCGCGGTCGGCGCGACGGCGCTCTGGGCCGAGGACAAGTGCGCCACGTGCAACGACGCGAAGCAGGTCAAGTGCTACCAGTACGGAGGGAAGCAGGGCTCCCAGGGCCCCTGCTCCGCGTGTCTCGGGACGGGGGGAGACCCCTGCCAGGTGTGCTCGGGGTCGGCCTCCCGCGAGTGCACCAACTGTGGTTCCTCCGGACAGATCCGTGGCTTCAAGTGCGCGGTCTGCGAGGGGGCGGGAAGGCACCCGTGCAAGGTGTGCGACAAGGGCCGGGCGAAGTGCTCCGTCTGCAACGGCAGCGGCGAGACCCCGGTAAACTGCGATGCCTGCCGGAAGACGGGAAAGCTCGCGTGTCCCGAGTGCGCGGCGTTGTCGGTCCCGTGCTCGGGCTGCCAGGGTACGGCGCTGGAGAAGTGCGCCGTCTGCAACGGCAAGGGGGAGGCGCCCATCTTCTGCTCCGCCTGCAAAGGCCTGGGCAAGAACCCCTGCGGACCCTGCGGCGCCTACGGGACCATCCCCTGCACGCAGTGCGAGGGGCTTGGCGCCAAGGCGGGGAAGATGCCGGACGGTCACGAGGTCCTTCAGGGAAATCCGTGCCGGGTCTGCAACAAGGCGGGCGAGCTGAAGTGCTCCGGGTGCAAGGGCAAGGGCACGTCCGCGTGCGCGACCTGCACGGGCAAGGGGACGGCGATGGCGGCCTGCTGGCTGTGCGAGGGGCAGAAGGCGATCCCGTGCCGCCGCTGCGGCACCGCGCGGTCATGGAGAGGCCAGAGCGCCGATCGGGGCGTGCGCTGCGTCGTGTTCGACTGTTCCACCATGCAGCCGCAGCTCGCACAGGGGTTCAAGGGCATGCTGCACCTGGGGGACTTCGCGGTCTGGAGGGTCGTGATCGACGCCCGCGAGATGCGGCAGCGGTTCGCGCTCGGCGGCCCCGACGGCTGGGAGCTGGTCCTGGTGAGCTCCTCGGGCGCCGAGGTCCCGATGAAGGACGCCTACGAGGGGCTGTCGCCGGACCAGATGAGGGGGCTCGAACGGTGGCTCCAGGGGCAGGGCGACGTCGCCGAGGCCCTCAAGCGCCCGTTCGGCGTGGCGGGAGGCGACGTCCGGACGTGCCTCATGCTGACGCCGTTCGAATCGGCGAAGGACGCGACGGCCTTCCGCCTGCGCTGCCCGACGGACCCGTCGGTCTCGCAGGTGGACCTCACGTCGAACGAGGTCTACTGGAGCACGTGGGTGCAGGAGCGCCTGCTGGCGGCGCCGGAGTAGGGGCGGGTCCTGACGCGGGCGAATCGACCCTGGACTGCGCTGGTGCAGAGCCGCCGCTCCAGGTCGGTCCTGCAATCCAGGGCAGGTTTGGGGAACCGCCCTGCTTCGCGACGATATCTGATGTCAGATATCTGATATCAGATATCTGATATCACCCCCCTTCCGATCCCATCTCCCTTCCCCCGGCGTATAATCGCCCCAGATGTCCTCGCCCCTCCTCAACCACCGCTACCGCATCGTCCGCCCGCTCGGGACGGGCGGGATGGCCTCCGTCTTCCTCGCCGAGGACGGCGAGGAGCGCGGCCGCTCCGTCGCCGTCAAGGTCCTCTCGTCCTCCGCGAGCGACGCTCGCACGCTCGACTACTTCCGCCACGAGTTCCGCTGCCTCGCCGGGCTCGCGCACCCCCACCTCGCGCGCGTGCACGACTTCGGCGTGGTCGAGGAGCCGGCCCCCGAGGGGCTCGAGGCGACCTTCTCCCCCGGCCGCCCGTTCTTCACGATGGAATACGTCGAGGGAGGCGACCTCTTCTCGGCGACGGAGGGGCTCGACCCGCGCGGCGTGGTCCAGCTCGTCCTCCAGGTCTGCCTGGGCCTCGAGTACATCCACAGCCGCGGGTACATCCACTGCGACGTCAAGCCCGCAAACCTCCTCGTCGCCGGCGCGCCGCCGCGCTCCGTCCGGATCGTCGACCTCGGCCTGGCGCAGTTCGAATCGGAGTCGATCCGCCAGCTCCCGCGCGGCACGGTCCACTTCATGGCGCCCGAGCAGTTCCGCGGAGGGCCGATCGACCGCCGAGCCGACCTCTACTCGCTCGGCGTCGTCCTCTACCAGCTCCTCTCCCGGCGCCTCCCCTTCCCCGGCGACACCGCGAGCGAGGTGATCCAGAAGCGGCTGGAGACGCACCCGCCGCCGATCCGCGTCGTCCGCAACGACGTCCCCGCGCCGCTCGAGGAGGTCGTCCTGCGCCTCCTCTCGAGGGACCCGGCCGACCGACCGCCGACGGCCGCGAGCGCGGCGCAGGAGATCGCCGACGCCGTGGGGATCGAGTTCCGCCCCGACGCCCGCCCCGTGCGCGAGAGCTACATCCTCTCCGGCCGCTTCGTCGGCCGGCAGGACGCCCTCGATCGGCTTCGAGGGCTCCTCCCCGGCAGGTCGCGGTCCAACGACCGCCCCCGCGCCGTCGCCGTCGTTCACGGGCCCGTCGGCATCGGCAAGTCGCGACTCCTGCGCGAGCTCCGCCAGCACGCGCAGCTCTCGGAGATGCCCGTCCACGCCGTCTCCTGCGGACACGGAGGCGCGCCGATCATGGCGCTCCTCGCCTCGGTCGCCGAGGCGGTCGGACCGCGCATTGAGGTCGCGCTGGAGCGCTCCCCCGACGTCCGCGCGCTCCTCGAGGCCCCCGGCGTGCCCACGATCCCCGCCGATCGCGACGCGCTCGACCCCGAGAAGGAGCGCCTCAAGCTGGTCCAGGGGATCGCCGGAATCCTCCTCGAGGCGGCCCGCCTCAGGCCGTTCGTCGGCGCGATCGAGGATCTCCACGCCGCCGACGACTTCTCGCTGGAGGTCCTCCACCAGATCGCCCGCTCCGCCTACTTCGGCGCCGCGTCGCCGGCCTCTCTCCTCCTCGTCTGCTCGCGCACGCCCGAGCTGGAGGAGGGCCAGCCCTCGGCGCAGCACCTCGCGCGGCTGATCGCGGACCCGGCCGTGCTCACGATCGAGCTGGGCCCCCTCACGCGCGACGACACCGCGCAGCTCGTCACGAGCATGCTCGGGGAGGCGGCGATCCCGGAGGGGTTCGTCGAGGCGCTGCACGCGGAGAGCTCGGGGAACCCGCTCTTCCTGGAGGAGTACATGCGCGCCCTCGTCGACCAGGAGGTCGTGCAGTACCG
>CAZYRM010000193.1:0-11660 GCA_964649705.1 uncultured Planctomycetia bacterium | reverse complement strand
TCCTCGAGTACCGAGGCGTGGGGGACTCCTGGAAGCCCCGCTGGTGGCAGGTCAGAGGGTGGCGGTTCAGCGTCGACGACTTCATGCACCAGGACCTCCCCGCGGCCGTCGACCTGGTCCTGCGCAGGACGGGCAGCCCGAGGCTCTTCCTCCTGGGGCACAGCATGGGGGGGCTGAACGCATATGGCTACTGCGGGACCGAGCCCGGCGCGCAGAGGCGCGTCCGGGGGATCGTGACCCTCGCCGGGGCCGGAAAGATGTCCGTCGTCCCGAGCATGAGGCCGCTCACGGTCATCCTCTTCACGCTCTCGCGGATGCTGGAGCCCTTCATGCCGTGGGACGTCCCCCTCCCGACGGGCCTGGCGTTCCAGCTCCTCGCGCAGATGCCGATCCTCCGCGACATGACCGAGCAGATGCTCATGGGGGCGATCGGCTCGGTCGTCTGGTCGACCTCCAACATGAACCCGGCGCTCATCCGGACCATGCTCCGCTGGGCCATCGGCGACATCTCGATGAACGTCCCGAAGCAGTTCCTGCGCTGGATCGGCGCCCAGGAGACCTGCACGTTCGGACCCTCTCCCTGGTGGGACCAGCCGCGGCGTTCGCGGTGGTACGACGCGAACGGCTTCGTGTCGTACACCGACGCGATTCGCCGCATCCGCGTCCCGGCGCTCGTCATGGTCGGAGGGGTCGACCAGGTCGTGCCGAGGGAGAACTGCCTCGACTGCTTCCGCCGCCTCCGGAGCGCGGACAAGACCTTCGTCGTGATCGAGCGCGGAAACGGGTCCCAGGTGGACGTCGGGCACGAGGACATCCTGGTGGGGGATCAGAGCCCGATCGCGGTCTTCCCGACGATCCGCTGGTGGCTCCTCGACCACGCGACGAGGTAGCGCCTAGCCCTTCACGTCGCCGCTCTCGCCCGAGACGCTCGCCTTGAGGACGTGCTTCTGGACCTTCCCCGTCGCGGTGCGCGGGAGGTTGTCGCGGAAGAAGACCTTCCTGGGGAGCTTGTAGTCGGCGAGGCGCTCCTTGAGGAAGGAGATCACTTCGTCCGACAGCAGGTGCTGGTGCGTGAGCTTCGTCTTCTCCCGGAGGACGATGAACGCGCCGACCTCCTCCCCCCACACCGGGTCGGGCAGACCCACGACGGCCGCCTCCGCGACGCGCGGGTGGGCGTAGAGGACGTCCTCGATCTCCTTCGGGTAGATGTTCTCTCCGCCGCGGATGATCATCTCCTTCTTCCGCCCGGCGATCCAAAAGTAGCCGTCCGAGTCCACATGGCCGAGGTCGCCCGTGTGGAGCCAGCCTTCGCGGAGGGCCGCTTCGCTCGCGGCGGGGTCCTTGAAGTACCCCTTCATCACGTTTTCGCCGCGGACGACGATCTCGCCGGTGACGCCCGGGGCGACAGGGACCCCGTGATCGTCGACGATCCGCATCTCCTGACCCTCGAGCGGCACGCCGATGCTGCCGACCTTCCGGACGCCGTCCACGGGGTTCACGCTCGATGCGCAGGTCCCCTCCGACAGGCCGTACCCCTCGACGATCCGCGCCTTGAACTTCTTCTCGAACGTCTCGAACACCTCCACCGGCATCGGGGCCGCACCGCAGATGCAGAAGCGGAGGTGGGAGAGGTCGTACTTCCCGAGGTCAAGGCGATTGTTCAGGATCGCGTAGATCGTCGGGACGGCGCTGAACGTCGTCACCTGATACTTGTGGATCGCCTCGAGGAACTCCACGGGCGAGAACTTCTCCAGGAGGACGACGCTCGCCCCGGCACCGAGGGGGGCGAGGAGCGTCACGACCTGCGCGTTCACGTGGAAGAGGGGGAGGACGCAGAGGAAGCGGTCCTCGGGCTTGATGTCGGCCGCCCGGATGAGCTGGCGGAGGTTCGTGCCGTAGTTGTGGTGCGTGAGGACGACGCCCTTCGGGTTCCCCGTCGTCCCCGACGTATAGATGATCGCGGCCTCGGCGCTCGCGTCGAGCGGCGCGGGCGGCGCGGGGACGAAGCCCGGCCCCGGAAGGAAGTCGTCGTAGGGAAGGAGCCCCTCACCGAGCTCCTGCGCCCACGCGTCCCTCGGGACCGGGCAGGTCCCCGAAATCACGATCGTCTTGAGGGCGGGCAGCTCCCCGCGGACGTTCCGCACCATGTTCACGAGCGGCCAGACCGAGATGCAGGCCCGCGCCTCGGAGTTCTGGAGGATGTACTTGAGCTCCCGCTCCTTGAGCTGGCTGTTCATCGGGACGGCCACGAGGCCCGCGCGCATCGCCCCGAAGAAGACGTGCACGAACTCGGCGCAGTTGGGGAGGTGGATGGCGACGCGGTCGCCGGGCACGAGCCCCAGGGAAAGCAACCTCCGTCCCACCGCGTCGGCGACGTCGCGGAGCTGGCCGTAGGAGAGCTGGTGATCCTTCCAGAGCAGGTAGGGCTGCTCCGGGCGCTCCGCCGCCCTCTCCTCGAGGAGAGTCGCGATCGTCATCCACGTCCTCCGGCCTTCGGGTTCACCGCGCGGAAGACTAGCACATGCCCCCCGCGCCGGGAAGCCGGAAGGCGGCTTGTTTTTCGGAGATCGCCTGGGGGCCAGGACCGCGTTGACAGGGGAGGGGGGGGCTGGTATCGTTCCTCCCCCTTTTCCCGGGGGCACCATGCGTCGCGTCGACCTTCACAACCACTCCTGGTACTCGGACGGCATCACGCCGCCCGCGGTCGTCGTCCAGAAGGCGAAGGAGAAGGGCGTCGCCGCCATCGCGCTCACCGACCACGACTGCATCCTGGGGATCCCCGAGGCGGTCGAGGAGGGGAAGGTGCGCGGCGTGGAGGTCATCCCCGGAATCGAGATCGACGCCACGATCGAGAAGACCGACGTCCACATCCTCGGGTACGGCTTCGACCCCGGCAAGCCCGAGCTCGTGGAGACCCTCGATCGCTTCCGCCGGGAGCGCCGCGATCGGGTGACGGGGATGGTCCGCCTCTTCAACGAGAGGTCCGGCGAGCCGTCGCTCGACTTCGAGCGGGACGTCCAGCCCGAGTTCCACGGCATCGGGATGATCCCTCACCTCATCAACTGCCTCGCGAAGCGCGGGTACGATCCGGTGAGGACGCGGAAGACCTGGTTCTCGGCCGGAAAGCCCTGCTACATCCCCCGCGGGTACCTGTACTCCGCGGCGGAGGCGATTCGCCTGGTCCACGACGCCGGCGGCGTCGCCGTGCTCGCCCACCCGTTCGAGTACTTCCCCGACCAGCCCGGCTCGGTCCTCCTCCCGTTCGTGGAGAAGCTCGTCGCCCAGGGCCTGGACGGCGTCGAGGTCTTCTACGCCTACGACCTGAACGGCGTGATCTGGGGCAAGACGAAGATCGTCGGCTGGGAGCCCGAGAAGAAGACGATGGAGGAGTTCTGCCGGAAGCGGGACCTCCTCATGACGGGCGGGGGCGACTGGCACGGGCGGGGGGAGGTCATGGGCTGCCTGGATCTGGGGTACGAGCTGGTCGATCGCCTGCGGAGTCGCTGTCGATAGGAGAGGTGCCGATGTCCACCCACCACCGCGTCATCATCGTCGGGTCGGGACCCGCGGGGCTGACCGCCGCCCTGTACTGCTCGCGCGCGAACCTGAAGCCGCTCTGCATCGAGGGAGGCGACGAGCTGATCCCGCCGGGCGGCCAGCTCATGATCACCACGGACGTGGAGAACTACCCCGGCTTCCCCAAGGGGGTGGACGGCAAGGAGCTGATGGCCGCCTTCCGCGAGCAGGCGGAGCGGTTCGGGACGACGTACCTCGGGGACAAGGGGAAGCGGATCGACGTCTCGACAAGGCCCTTCACGGTCGAGACCGAGTGGAGCGGGAGCTTCACGGCCGACGCGGTCATCGTCTCGACCGGGGCGAACCCGAGGCTCCTCGGGCTCCCGAGCGAGAAGACCCACTTCGCGCGGGGCGTCCATACCTGCGCGACCTGCGACGGGCACTTCTACAAGGGGAAGAAGGTCGTCGTCGTCGGAGGAGGGGACACGGCGATGGAGGAGGCCAATTACCTGACGCGCGTCACCGACGGCGTGACGGTGATCCACCGTCGCGCCGAGCTCCGCGCCTCGAAGATCATGCAGGAGCGGGCCCTCCACAACCCGAAGCTCTCGTTCCACTGGAACGCGGTCCCCGAGGAGTTCATCGGGGGCCCCGAGAACAAGCTCTCGGGCGTCCGCGTGAAGAGCACCAAGAACGGGGACGTGACCACGATCCCGTGCTCGGGTGCCTTCGTCGCGATCGGCCACAGGCCGAACACGGAGTTCCTGAAGGGCGTCCTCGACATGGACGAGAACGGCTACCTTCTCGTGAAGGGGCAGACCAGCTACACGAACGTCGAGGGCGTGTTCGCCTGCGGCGACTGCGTCGACCACCGCTACCGCCAGGCCGTGACGGCTGCGGGGATGGGGTGCATGGCGGCGATCGACGCCGAGCGGTGGCTGGAGAGCCAAGGGCGTTGAGAAGTGGCCCGTGGCCAACGTGCCGGAAAATGAATCGGGGCCGCCGGAGCGATCCGGCGGCCCCGCGTGTTTCCGGTGAGAGCTACTGCTGCGGCAGGGCGTTCAAGCGATCGATGAGCATCTCGATCGGGATCCCGTACCCGTAGCAGATCTGCTCGACCGTCTCCTCGTTGCTGATCGCGCAGTGCGAGCAGCCTCCCAGGTGGAAGGCCGCGAGGACCTGTGCGGCGAGCGGGTTCGCCTGAAGCACCTCGCCCACCGTCATGTCCTTGTGGAACGTGATCTTGAGCTTCGCCGGCTGCGGCGTGGCCTGGGTCTCGGGCGTCGTCATGCGCGTCTCCTTCCCTCGTTCAAGCGTTCATTCTAGCCGCCGAGCGGCGAACGGGCAAGCGCGGGTTTTCGCCCCTACTGCCCCTTCACGGCCGTCACGTAGGCTTTTTCGAGCTCTATCAGGTTCCTCTCGGCCTGCGCGAGCCTCGCCTGCAGGTCGAGCGCGTGCTGCTCCGCCGCGTCCTTCGCGCTCGCCGCGGCCGCCAGCTCTTCCCGCGCGGTCTGCAGGTGGTTCGTCAGCTCCTGGATCACCTTGTCCTTCTCCCCGATCTGCTCCGCGATCGTCCTGGTCGTCTCGGCGAGCTTGGAGACCTCGGTCATCATCGTCCCGTACTTCTCCTTCCAGGTCCCGGCGGCCGTCTCGGCGCCCGACAGGTCGGTCCGGAGCTTCTCCACGGTCTGGCGGAGCGCGCCCGCCTGGCCCTCGCGGAGGGCCAGATCGGCCTGCAGCTTCTGGATGTCCTTGTCCTTCGAGGCGACCTCCGCCTTCCGCTCGCTCTTCTCGTTGCTGAGCGCGGTCTTGTAGTCGGTGCGGTAGGCGTATAGCGTCGACACCACCCCGAGCGAGACGCCGCTCGCCAGGAGGATCAGGACCACCAGGACCTTCGTGAAGGTGCTCATCGCGCGTCCTCCGATAGGACCCCAGACTCCGTGGCTCAGAGAAGCTTCACCTGGACCCGCTCGCCCTTGTCGACCAGATCCGTGTTCGCCGGGATCTCGATGTACCCGTCCGCCTCCGACATGCTCGTGATCGCCCCGCTTTCCTTGAAGGCGGGGACGGCCGTCCCGTCGACCAGTCGCACCGTGTAGAACTGGTGCCGTCCCGTCGTACTTACGATCCGCTTCGAGAGCGGCAGCTCGAAGGCCGCCTCGGCCAGCGCGGGCAGGTGCGCCATCTTGCGGAGCATCGGGACCAGGAGCATGTACGCGTTCGAGAGGCAGGACGTCGGGTAGCCGGGCATCCCGAGGACCAGGCGCCCGTCGCGCATCCGCGCGAAGAGCGTCGGCTTTCCAGGCTTCACCGCGATCCCGTGGAAGAAGATCTCGCCGCCCTCCTCGAGGACGTCGATGAGCATGTCCCGCTCGCCGACGCTCGATCCGGCGCTGAAGATCACGAGGTCGTACCCCTGCGCCCGCGCCAGCTCCGCGCGGAGCTCTTCGCGCGTGTCGGGGACGATCGGCGCGAGGTCCGCCTCGCCGCCGTGCTCGGTGATGACCGCGCCGAGCGTGTAGGAGTTGATGTTGTAGACCTGTCCGGGCCGGGCCGGATCGCCGACCTCGGCGATCTCGTCCCCGCTCGAGACGACGCGGACCCGCGGGCGCGCCCACACGGGGGCCTTCCGCTGTCCGAGGGCCGCGAGCGCCCCGATCTTGCTCGGCGTGAGGACCGTGCCCTCGCGCAGGACGACCTTCCCCTTCGTCACGTCCTCCCCGCGCCGCGAGATGTGCTCGCCGGGGTGGATCGCGCTCGCGACCGTCACGACGTCGCCCTCGCGCTCGGTCTCCTCGACCTTGACCACCCCGTCCGCTCCGGGCGGCATCGGGGCCCCCGTGGCGATCTCCGCGCACTCGCCGGCGCCGATCGTCCGCTTGGGCACCGTCCCCGCGTAGATCGCGTCGACGCACCGGATCGCTCGGGTCGCGAGCTTCCCCGCGCCGAAGGTGTCCTCCGCGCGGACCGCGTACCCGTCCATCGCCGCCCGGTCGAAGGCGGGGACGTCGATGGGGGAGAGGACCTCGAGGGCCAGGACCCGCCCGCGGGCCTGCGTGATGTCGACCTCTTCCGTCCGGTCAAGCGGGCGGGTGTGTTCGGCGAGGATCTCCTTCGATTCGTGGAAGGAGATGAGCGATTTGAGCGGCCTCATGGCCATCGGCAGGGCCTCACAGCATGGCTGATCAGATCGATGGTACCAGAGCCCCCGCGTCCGCCGCAAGGGGGCTCAGCGAAGCCTCGCCAGGGCCTCCGCTGCCGCCTTTCCCCACCCGTCGCCGAAGTCGGCGAGGATTTCCTGGAGGGTTTTTCTCGCGCCCTCCTTGTCTCCGCCGTCGGCGAGCGCCTTCGCCTCGCCCAGCCTCCGATCGCGGTCGGCGAGGAGGCGAGTCCGGAGGGCCTCGACCTCCTTCCGCTGGGCGTCCGTCGGTCCACGCGCCTCCGCGACGCGCGCCTCGTCGAGGGCGGCCCACGGGACACCCTTCTTCTCGTATCCCACCGCCCCCCGGACCAGGACGGCCGCCAGGGGAAGCAGGCCGAACAGGTGCTTCGACTGGATGCAGGACCCGAGCGAGGGGTCGTCGTAGATCCGCGTCGAGATGCCGACCACCTCCCCGCGGAGGTCGAACACCGGCCCGCCGCTGTTGCCGGGGACGATCGCCGCGGTGATCAGGATCGTGTCCTCGATCTTCCGCACCTCGCCGAGCGACGGGGAGGTCTCCGCGCGGCGCGCCTCGAGGACCGTCGTCCCGCTCGGGAAGCCGAGCGCCATCACGGGGTCGAGCTTCTCGAATCCGGAGGCATCCACGGCCAGCGGGATGGGGCGCACAGGGGCGTCGAGCGTCGCCTTCAGCAGCGCGAGGTCGCCGTTGTTCTGCTTGTGAAACGTGCCGTGGAGGGTCGTCCCGTCGTCGAGGACCGCCTCGCGCTCCTCCGTCTCGTCCGGCGCGGCGACCCCGATCGTGAGCGTCTTGTGCCGCGTGTTGTACGACGTCGTCAGGTCGAGCAGCCCGTCCTCGGTCCTCGCGTCGGATCCGGCGCGCCACGCGGCGACGAGGATGGACTTCGGGTCGACCGCGTAGCCGTCCTCGATGTACCTCACGACCTCCGGCATGAACTTCCACGGCTGGAGGACGTGCTTGTTCGTCGCGATGTGGCCCGAGGGGGTGACGAAGAACCCCGTCCCGCACCCCTGCCGGGTCTCACGGACCTTTCCCTTCACCAGGTCGTACTGGACGAAGACGAGCAGGACGCTCGCGTCGTAGCGCTTCTGGATCGACTTGAACTCCTGGCCGCTCTCCCGGCGCTTCTCCAGCTCCGCGCGGAGCGCGGTCAACTCGGCGGCGAGGTCGGCCGTCGGCGCGGCGTGGGCTTCGAGGTCCCGGACGCGCTTCGCGAGCTCCCCCTCGGCCCGCTTCATCGCTTCCTGCGTCTCCTGGACGCGGCGCGCGTCCTCCTCCGCGCGGTCCTTCGTCATCCGGTCCACGATGGCGCGGAGCGCGGCCAGCTCCTCGTCCTGCTTCGATCGGTCGGGGGGAGCCCCAGAGGGCTTCGGGGAGGGGCGGGAGACGATCGTGAGGAGGAGGCCGAGGGAGACGAGGGCGAACAGGATGGCGAACACGGTCCCGCGGTCACGGGTCCTGGCGACCGCGTCCTTCTCGGCCGTGACGAGGAGGTCGGCGAACTGCGCGGGGCCGACGCCGAGGGCGACGGCAACCCTCTCGAGGCGCTGCCGCTCGCGCGGGGAGAGCCTCCCGTCGGAGAACGCCACGACCGCCATCATGCGGAGGATGTAGACGCGGTCCTGAGGGGAACCGGCGATCCGGAAGGTCCCGCCGGGGGCGCGAGCCAGCTCGTCCTCGATGAGGCGCGCGCTGCCCGTGGTGAGGTCGAGGGCGATGCGGTATTTCTCGAGCGCGATGCGCTCCCCGGAGGTGATGTCGCCGTCGGTCCTGGCGAGGGAGACGAGGTTCCAGTACGCGGCCTGCGAGGCGTTCACGCGCTGATTCTAGGGACGAACGGGAGGGACGGCAAGCCCCGAGCCCGGCTCAGTCGAGGATCTCGATCTCAACTTCGATGGACAGCGTCGAGGGTTCGCCTGGGTAGAGCTCCTCGAACGGAAGGGTCTTCTTTTCCCCTCCCTTCAGGACGCAGAGCGTCGATTGGCGCAGGACGAGTCCCTGGAGCCAGGCGCGCCGGGGGTCGGCCTTGTCGGCGATCACGGTCCAGGAGAACAGGATGGGGGACCGCACGCGGAGGCGCTTCGGGAGGCCGAGCACGGCCATCTCGCCGGCGGCCACGACGAACGGCGGAGGCCCGCCGCGGAGCCACTTCCCCTCCATCGCCGACCGCGACCCGGAGGGCGCCAGCCGGACGACGCGCGGGTCGACCAGAAGCGGGACCTCGAGCACGACCGCGACGCCCGCCCCGTCCTCGTCGGAAAGCTTCGCGCGGTCGATCGTCGTGGAGAGGACCAGGCGGGAGTCCTCCACGCCCCACTCGATCGGCGTGGCCAGCTCTGGCGCGTCCGTGAGGACGAATGGCCCGAGCCAGAACCGGCCCGCGCGGAGTCGGGCGGGGCGATCGACGTCGGCCAGGATCTGCTTCCATGCCTGGGGGACGGGGCCCTTCTCGGGAGGGATCCGCTCGGCCGGAGAGGCTCCGACGGCCTCCCTGCCCAGCCCGCGGCGCACGGCCTCCTCGAAGAAGTCGGCGCACTCGCGGGCGTGGTCGCGCGTCTGGGCCTCCGTGAACATCCCGGGCCACCCGCCTCCGAGGGTCATGCCATGGTCCATCGTGACCGCGAGGGCGGCCCGCGTCTCGTATGGCGTGTCCGCAGCGACCGCGCGCGCCGCCTTCCGAAGCCTCCAGGTCCACACGAGGCAAGCGGCGCGCCCCGAGTCCCAGTCGCCGCCCCACTCTCCGCGGCGGACGGGGATGCGGTCGCCGAGGGTCTTCTCGACATGCTCGAAGTACGCCTCCGCGGTCGCGACGACGACGCGCGGCGCCTTCCCCGCGGCGTTCCACTGCCTTGCGAACCCGGGGAGCTTCTTCGCGCCGCCCGTGTCCCAGTTGTCGAAGGCGTGCTGGATCGCGACCGCGTCGAGCGCCGGGTCGAGCTCCTTCCGCATCCGGCTGATCCCGGCCTCCATGGTCTCGATCGGCCCTCGGTCGCGCGGGAACTCCTTCCCGTTGAAGAACCGCGCACAGTCGGGGTCGATTCCCCACTTCGTGTAGGCGGCCGTGTAGCTGTCGGGGTCGATCAAGACGAGCAGACGGTTGCCCCCGGCGGACTCCCACCAGAACGGGGCGCGGCACAGCTCCTTCGGGAGGGGCGGGGTGAAGGCCATGTTCGCCCCGACGAGCAGGTAGCGCACTCCTCGTGCGGCGAGGGCATCGACGATCGCCTCCGGCACGGACGGGACGTCGTTCACGATCGCGGTCCTGGGGCGGACGCCGAACTCCTTCTCGAGGCGATCGAGGGGGACCGCGAGGAGGTCGAGCGACTCGGGGAAGATCGCCGCGTGCGGGTTGACGTAGGTGGCTCCGACGTAGAGGCGTCCCTCCTGGAGGAGTTTCCGCATCGCGCCGATCCGCGCGTCGTCTCCCCGGTGCGCCGCGAGCCAGGCGTCGAAGACCCACGCCCCTTCCTCGTTCCACCGGAAGTCCGGGTCGGCCTGCGCGGCATCGATCGCGTCATCGAGTGTTTGGACGCGCTTCTCGCGGACGGCCGACGGCGTGTCGGTGAAGCCGACGTCGAGGTGGCTGCCCGGGACGACGTAGATCGTCTCCAGGTCCGCCAGAAGGGGCGCGGCGAGGAGGACCGCGAGGAGCGCCCGGAGGGGGCGCATCGGCGGACTACAGCTTCTCTGAGACGGACTTCGCCTGGGTGAAGAGGTAGAGGTAGTCGCGGCCGCCGGCCTTCGAGTCGGTGCCGCTCATGTTGAACCCGCCGAACGGGTGGGCGCCGACCATCGCGCCCGTGCACTTGCGATTGAGGTACAGGTTGCCGATGTGCAGTTCCTCGCGGGCCTTCTCCAGGCGGGCGCGGTTCCGCGACCAGACGGCGCCGGTCAGGCCGAACTCGGTGTTGTTCCCGATTTCGATCGCGTGGTCGAAGTTCTTCGCCTTGATGACGGCGAGGACGGGTCCGAAGATCTCCTCCTGGGAGAGGCGGGCCTTCGGGTCGATGTCGGCAATGACGGTCGGCTGGACGAAGTAGCCGGGCGGCTGGACCCTCTCGCCGCCTGTGAGGAGCCTCCCCTCCTTCTTCCCGATGTCGATGTAGGAGAGGATGTTCTTCATCGCGGACTCGTCGATGATCGGTCCGAACGAGTACTTCCGCTCGCGGACGGGGCCGACCGTGATGGCCTTCGTCTTCTCGACGACCATCTGGAGGACCTGGTCGTAGACGCTCTCGACGATGATCGCGCGGGAGCACGCGGAGCACTTCTGCCCCTGGTACCCGAAGGCGGAGGCGACGATCGCGTGCGCGGCCTCGTCGAGGTTCGTGTCGGAGTCGACCAGGATGCTGTCCTTCCCGCCCATCTCGGCGACGACCCGCTTGATCCAGAGCTGGCCCGGGGCCGTCTTCGCGGCGAGTTCGTTGATGTGGAGGCCGACTTCCTTCGAGCCCGTGAAGGCGATGAAACGGGTCTTCGGGTGGCCGACGAGGAAGTCTCCGACGCTGCCGCCGGGGCCCGGGAGGAAGTTGACGACGCCGGGGGGCATCCCGGCCTCCTCGAGCATCTCCACGAAGCGCGCGGCGATCACGGGCGTCACGCTGGCGGGCTTGAGGACGACGGTGTTCCCGGCAACCATCGCCGCGCTGGTCATCCCCGCCATGATGGCGCACGGGAAGTTCCACGGCGGGATCACGACTCCGACGCCGAGGGGGATGTAGTAGAGCTCGTTGTCCTCGCCCTGCAGGCGCGTGAGGGGCTGCGTCTCTGAGAGGCGGACCATCTCGCGGCCGTAGAACTCGAGGAAATCGATCGCCTCGGCGGTGTCGGCCTCGGCCTCGGCCCAGGACTTGCCGGCCTCGAGGACCATCCATGCGTCCATCTCGAGCCTGCGACGGCGGAGGATGGACGCGGCGCGCCAGAGGATCCGGGCGCGGGCGTGGGGGGAGACGCGGCGCCACG
>CAZYRM010000192.1:0-11737 GCA_964649705.1 uncultured Planctomycetia bacterium | reverse complement strand
GAACGAGCACGAGAACGACTTCGAGCCCGATTACGAGCACGCCACCGCCACCGAGACCACTGGTCCTGCGTTCTGTTCTGGCGTGGTAGGACTAACGAGCGCGGATCCGGACGCGCGCGGCCTTGACCTGGGACCGCCGGGAGGCTACCCTGGCGCGTCCTCCCGCCCACCAGCCCGAGGACAGACATGGGCCGCCGTAAGCACAGCCCCCCCTACATCGTGCGCCCCGATACCGCCCTCCTCACCGAGGGCTTCGACCCCCGGCTCTCCGTCGGCTCCGCACGCCCGGCCGTCTTCCGCTCCTCCACCTACGTCTTCTCCACCCCCGAGGCCGCCGAGCGCTCCTTCGCCATCGCCCTCGGGAAGATCCAGCGCACCGAAAACGAGAACGTCGAGCTCATTTACTCCCGCCTCTCCCACCCCAACGCCGAGATCCTCGAGGACCACCTCGTCCCCCTCGAGCCCGGTGCCGTCGGCGCGGCCGTCTTCAACAGCGGAATGGCCGCCATCTCGACCGTCATCTTCACGATCTGCCGGCCGGGGACCTCTCTGGTCTACACCGCGCCCATCTACGGCGGGACGTATCACCTCCTCCAGCAGGTCCTCGCCCCCTTCGGCGTCCGCTCCATCCCCGTCGCCGCGGGCGACACCGCCGGCCTCCGGAAGGCCATCGCCGACGCCGAGAACCTGCGCCTCGTCCTCATCGAGACCCCCGCCAACCCGACGCTCCGCATGACCGACGTCGCGGCCGCCGTGAAGGCCGCCCACGGGCGCGAGGAGCCCCCCATCGTCGCTGTAGACAATACGTTCCTCGGCCCCGTCTTCCAGCACACCCTCCCGCTCGGGGCCGACCTCGCCATCTACTCGGGAACCAAATTCCTCGCCGGCTTCAGCGACATGCTCGCGGGAGCCGTCCTCGGCAAGGACCCCCACCTCCTCGCCGAACTCCGCGGGACCCGCGCCATCCTCGGCAACATCCTCCAGCCCGACGAGTGCTGGATGCTCGACACCCGCCTCGCCACCCTCTCGCTCCGCATGAACAAGCAGAGCAAGAACGCGAAGAAGATCGTCGACGCCCTCGTCGGGCACCCCGGCATCGAACGGATTCACTACCCCGCCCTCTTCGACGAGAACGACCAGAGGCGGATCTGCGCGGCCCAGGTCCGGTTCCCGGGGTCCATCTTCTCCCTCGTGCTCAAGGGCGGCAAGACGGCGGCCTTCGAGTTCCTCAGGCGCCTTCGGATCGCCAAGGACGCCGTGAGCCTCGGAGGCATGGAGTCCCTCGCGTGCCACCCGGCCACGACGACCCACTCCGAGATGCCTCCCGACGAGCTGAAGCGATACGGCATCGTCGACGGCCTCGTCCGCATCTCCGTCGGGGTCGAAGACTGGCGCGACCTCCTCCGCGATTTCCAGGAGGCCCTCGGCGCGACCTAGCGCGCCACCGTCCGTCATGCGAACCACTCGACTGTATCCCGTGTCGCTGCGAATCGACGGCGCCCCGTGCCTCGTCGTCGGAGGCGGCTCCGTGGCCCTGCGCAAGGTGAGAGGCCTGATCGCCGCCGGCGCCCGTGTCCGCGTCGTCAGCCCCGAACTCCCACGCCGACCGAGCGGCGTCGCCTGGGCGAAGCGGCGCTTCCGTCCCGCCGACGTCCGCGGGATGTCCCTCGTCTTCGCCGCCACCGACGACCCGGGCGTCAACATCGCCGTCGCCGAGGCGTGCCGCCGGGAGGGCGTCCCCGTCAACGTGGCCGACGCCCCGCACCTCTGCACCTTTCAGGTCCCCTCCGTGGTCCGCCGAGGCGCCCTCACGCTCGCCGTCTCCACGGGAGGCGCCAGCCCCGCGCTCGCGCGCCGCCTGAAGCGCCGCCTCTCGGACCTCGTGGCCGTCGGCTACGACCGCCTCGCCGCCGAGATCGGCCGTCTCCGCCATCGCGCGATGGAACAGGTCCCCGACCCCGACGTGCGACGACGCCTCCTCAGGAAGCTCGCCTCGGACGAGGTCCTCTCCCGCCTCGAACGCACGGGGTTCGCCTCCGCGAAGCAGGCCCTCCGCCGCATCTGGACGGAGGCCGCGCGGTGAACTACGAGATCCTCGACTGGGTCCTGGTCCTCGCCAGCGTCGCCGCCTACCTCGGCGCGTGCGGGGCAGCCGTCCGCCGCGCCCTCTCGCGGCAGGACGCGGAGAGCCGCGCGTGGAAGGTCCTCGTCGCCGTCGGATGGATCGCCTGCGCCGCCTTCCTCATGAGCGCGGGCGTCCGACGGCACGCCTGCCCGCTCGTCAACCGGATGGAGGCGATGGCGTTCGTCACCACCCTCCTCGTCCTCGTCTGCGCGCTGCTCGACTTTTCCTTCCGCATGACCGGGCTGACGGCCGTCGCGGTCCCCATCGCCGCCGCGCTCCTCGCCGGATCGCTCTCCCTGGGCGGGACCGATCCGGTCGGCCGCGCGGAGCACGGACACTGGCTCTACCTGCACATCGCCCTCATGCTCGCGAGCTACGCCGCGTTCGCTGTCGCATTCCTCGGGGGCGCGCTCTTCCTCTACCAGGAGCGCCAGCTCAGGACGAAGCGCTTCGGCCTCCTCTTCCACCGCCTCCCCGCGCTGGACGCGGCGGACCGCCTGACGGCGAGGTCGGTCCTCTTCGGGTTCCCCCTGCTGACGCTGGGGATCCTGATCGGAGGGGTCCGCGCGCACACCCAGGGGAACCTCTCGACGGCGTGGTTCGCCGACCCGAAGGCCATCCTGTCGGTCTTCACGTGGGTCCTCTTCCTCGTCGTCCTCGCGCTTCGACTCAACATGAGGTACGGCGGTCGACGGAGTGCGTACCTGACCGTGCTCGGCTTCGGCGTCCTCGCATTCACGGTCCTCGGGGCGAGCCTGATCGGACCGGGGTACCATCGCTGGTGAGTGCGCTCGTCGTCCTGGGACTGAACCACAAGGGCGCGCCCGTGGCGCTGCGGGAGCGGGCGGCCATTCCGTCCGCCTCGCTCGCGGAGGCGCTCGCCGCGCTCAAGGCCTCCGGCGGCTTCTCCGAGGCGCTCATCGTCTCCACCTGCAATCGCATCGAGCTGTACGCGGCCGCCGATGACACGCACAAGGCGAAGAAGGACCTGACCTTCTTCCTCTGCGACTACCGCGAGATCCCCGAGGCCGAGGTAACGCCCCACGTCTACTTCCACGCGGGGCGGGAGGCCGTCCGCCACCTGTTCCGCGTCGCCGCGAGCCTCGACAGCATGGTCGTGGGCGAGACGCAGGTCATCTCGCAGGTGAAGGAGGCCTACGTCGCGGCGTCGACGGCGGGCACGGTCGGGCCGGTCCTCCACCCGCTCCTCCAGAAGGCCCTCCACGCCGCGAAACGGGCCCACGCGGAGACGGGGATCGGCGAGCGGAAGGTGAGCGTCTCGTCGGTGGCGGTGGACTTCGCGCAGCGGGTGTTCCAGCAGATGGAGGACCGCACGACGCTCATCCTCGGCGCCGGGGAGACGGCCGAGCTGGTCGTGACGCAGCTTGTCGAGGAGGGGGTGCGGAGGTTCGTGGTCGCGAACCGGGACCGGGCGAAGGCCGAGGCGCTGGCCTCGGCGAGGGGCGGGCGCGCGATCGACCTCGCGGAGGCGCTCACGGCGCTCAAGGAGGCGGACGTCGTCATCTCGTGCCTCGGGGTGGAGACGCCGTTCGTCCTGCGCGACCACGTCACGCGCGCGATCGCGGAGCGGCGCGGCCAGCCGATCTTCCTGCTCGATCTGGGCGTCCCGCGCAACATTGATCCGTCGATCGCGGAGCTGGACGGGGCGTTCCTGTATACGATTGACGACCTTCAGACGGTCGTGCTAGAAAACATCGCCGAGCGGGAGAAGGAGATGTCGAAGTGCGAGGCGATCCTCGACCAGGAGGTGGCCACCGCGGCTTCCACGCTGGGGGGATCGGAGCTCTCGCCCGTCATCTCGAACCTGTATGACACGCTCCACGCGCTTGGGCGAGAGGAGCTGGAGCGCTCCCGCGGGCGCCTGCGCGACCTGTCGCCTGCCCAGCAGGAGGAGGTCGGCGAGGTCGTGAGACGGCTGGTGAACCGGATCCTGCACCCCCCGATGGCGGCCCTCAAGGAGGGGAGCGCGAACGGGGACGCCGAGACGCTCGCCGCGAGCCTGCGACGGCTCTTCCGCCTGAGGTAATGGGATGCCCATCAAGGTCGTCTGTCCGAAGTGCAAGAAGGCGCTGAACGCCCCCGATGGCATGGCCGGGAAGAAGGTCAAGTGCCCGGGGTGCCAGGCGGTGATGGACGTCCCCGCGGGCATTCCCGCGCACCAGGGGGAGACGAAACTCGCCGCGAAGCCGACCGCGCCGGGGGCAAAGCCGGCCGCGGCTCCGCCGGCGCCGGCCGCGCCGGCGGCCCCGGCGGCTCCCGCCAAGGGCGGGGCCACGTGTCCCAAGTGCAAGAAGTCGCTTCCCGCGGACGCGATCATCTGCGTGACGTGCGGGATCAACATACGGACCGGGGACAAGTTCAATACGAGCATCGGGTAGGACCTCGTCCTGAGCGTCACACCGCTCCGCATCGGCACCCGCGGAAGCCGCCTCGCCGTCGTGCAGGCGGAGTGGGTCCGCGCGCGCCTGCAGGAGTCCTTCCCCACGCAGCCCGTCGAGATCCGCACGATCTCCACGCAGGGCGATCGGGACCGCGTGTCGTCGCTTGCGCGCATCGGCGGGAAGGGGGTCTTCACCCGCGAGATCGACGAGGCCCTCCTGCGCGGCGAGGTCGCCCTCGCCGTTCACTCCCTCAAGGACCTCCCGACGCTCCTCCCCGACGGGATCGCCCTGGCGGCCGTGCCCGAGCGTGAGGACCCGCGCGACGTCGCCGTGGTCCGCGGCGCCGCCTCGCTCGCGGCCCTCCCCGCGGGCGCGCGTGTCGCGACCGCCAGCCTCCGCCGCCGCGCGCAGCTCCTGGCGCGCTTCGCCGGTCGTCTCCGCGTCGAGGAGGTCCGAGGGAACGTCGAGACCCGCCTCCGCTTCCTCGACGAGGGGCGGTTCGACGCCGTCGTCCTCGCGCGAGCGGGCCTGCGAAGACTTGGCTTCGATGCGCGCGCGACGGAGGTGCTCGAGCCCGACGTCATGCTCCCCGCCCCCGGCCAGGGCGCCCTCGGGATCACCGCGAGGAGCGGCGAGGTGGGCCGCGTGTGGTGCCTGACGCACCTCCCGAGCTACCGCGCCGCGATCGCCGAGAGGACCGTGCTCAGGGCGCTCGGAGCGAACTGCCAGGTCCCGCTCGGGGCCTACGCGGAGGACCTCGGCGGCGACGTCCGCCTGCGCGCGGTCGTCTGCGGCGTGGAGGGCTCGCCGCGCCTCGACGCAGAGGCCACGGGCTCGCCGGAGGCCGCGGGCGCGCGGGTCGCCGACGACCTCATCGCGCGCGGCGCGAAGGACCTCCTCGGCCCAGCAGGCTCCGTGCCGGACGTCCACGCATGAACCAGGAATCGTCTGCCACCGAGACCCCGCTCAAGGCGCTCGAGGAGAGCGTCCGGCGCGTGATCCTCGGGAAGGACCACGTGGTTCGCCTGGCCGTCGTGTCCCTCCTTTGCCGCGGGCACATCCTCGTCGAGGACGTGCCGGGCGTCGGCAAGACGATGCTCGCGAAGGCCCTGGCGCGGTCGATCAAGGCGGAGTTCAAGCGGATCCAGTTCACGCCCGACCTGCTCCCCTCCGATGTGACCGGCGTGAGCGTCTTCCACCCGAAGACGCTCGAATTCGAGTTCCGCCCTGGTCCGGTCTTCGCGAATGTCCTCCTGGCGGACGAAATCAACCGGGCCACGCCGCGGACGCAATCGGCGCTCCTCGAGGCGATGGAGGAGCGGCAGGTGACGATCGACGGCGTCACGCACGCGCTCCCGAACCCGTTCCTGGTGCTCGCCACAGAGAACCCGATCGAGCAGCAGGGGACGTATCCGCTCCCCGAGGCGCAGCTCGACCGTTTCTTCGTGCGCCTGAAGCTCGGGTACCCGAGCGAGGAGGACGAGGTCCTCGTGCTGGCCGCGCAGATGCAGCGGCACCCGATCGAGTCGGTCGTGCCGGTCCTGGCGCGCGAGGCGCTCCTCGCCGCACAGGAGGCGGTCAAGACGATCTACGTCGACGACTCGCTGATGCAGTACATGGTCGCGCTGGCCTCCTCGACGCGGCAGCACCCGGGGGTGCTGCTGGGGGTCTCTCCGCGCGGGTCGCTTGCGCTGTTGCGCGGCGCGCAGGCCCTCGCGCACCTCGAGGGACAGAAGTTCGTGATCCCGCAGCACGTCAAGGACGTGGCGCACGCGGTGCTGTGCCACCGGATCGTGCTGACGCCGCAGGCGAGGCTTGCGGGGCTGAAGCCGGAGAAGGTGGTGGACGAGGTGTTGGCGCGCGTGCCGGTGCCGACGCGGTGATTCTCATTTCTCAACGCGCCTTTCTCAACAGAGGCCCAATTCGACAGGTTTTCCCCGCCGCGCGGCGCGGCGGATCAGGCGAGGATCAGGCCCGGCCCGAGGACGAGCATGGCGGCCATGGAGAGGAACGCGAGCAGGAGCATCGCGGAGGCCACCATGGCCCTCCCCGTCCTCCGCCAAGCGGAGCTGCCGCGGAGCGGGGCCAGCGCCGGCTTCGCCGCGCCGAGCGCGCGATACCCCGATGGACGCACGATGGCGTAGGTGGCGAAGATGTCCGAGAGGACGAATAGGTTCAGCAGGAGCCTGGGCAGCTTGGAGCCGGAGAGCCCGAGCAGAGACGACCACTCGTACTCGCCGAGGAACCCAGGGATCCACGGCGCCAGGACTGCGGCCGTCCACAGCGCCGTCACGATGACCGCCAGGACCGGGGTCCAACGCCTCCGCGCGTGCGCCCCCAATCCCACGGCGTAGGCGGCCAGCCCGACGCCGACCGCGCACAGCGTGAGCACGCTGGACCGGTCGCTCCCAGACAGCGCCACCAGCCCGGCGGTCGCGCCGAGCACCAGCCCCGCGCCGCGGTACAGGAAGATCCACCCGGCCGCCCGCAGGAGTATCTCGGCTTCCCACTCGGGGAGGGGCAGGGTACGCCCCTCCACCTCGACGGTCTCAGAGGGGCCGTGTGAGGACGCCTGAGCCTCGTCCGATAGCTCCATCACTTCTCCGGTCGTGTCTCCAACCACTGCCGCGCCGCTTCGCGCACGCGCGGCTCCGTCGCCTCAAGGGCGTCGGAGGCGACCTTGCGAGACGTCTTGCGTCCGAGGCCCTTGTCCAAGAACCCCAAGAGGTCGATGGCGAGACCTCGGGACCCCTCGCAGCCCGCCTGCAGGTGGTCGCTGACGACTCCTTCGAGCAACGGAGACTGTCTCTGCGCGAGGAGCGAACACAGCCTTTCCAGCCTCCCGACTTGTGCAGCGGCTGCCTGGCGCGCGGGGAAGTCCTCCGGGAGGTCGGTTTCCCCGAGGCTCAGAAGCTCCTTCAGGAAACACTCTCGGATCTTCGGTTCCGGATTGGTCAGCCCGATCCGCAGACACTCCCTGGCCGCCGCCCGTTGGTTGTCGACCGATAGCATCGAGATCGCGCACTGCCTCAGCATGTCGCCCAGGATGGTCGCATCGGACAGCCGTGTGAGGCGTGGCAGGATTACCTCAGCGATGGGTACCCGGTCGTTTGACCGGCACATGAGCACCCAGTAGAGGTCCCAAGCGCGCGGGGCGCGCGCGGGTACTTCGCGTAGCACGGCGATGAGGTCGGACACTGGGCACTTCATGACCCACTGCCCCCCTGTCTGCGAATTTGTCAGGAGGTAAAGGGTCTCCCAGGCCCACGCCAAAATATCAGCATCGTCTTCGCGAAGTGCGGCCCGGATGCCGGCCAGCGACTCAGTCGCCGGTGCGTGCTGCAATAGGTACATGGCCGCGATCCTCCGTGCCTTGGGCCCGTTCCCCGCCACGATGGATGCGAGTCGTCGATTGGCGGAGGGAAGGAGAGACGGCCTCTTCGGCGCGCCCCGCCAACTGCCCATGCTGGGGAGACGGTACCGGCATCCATCGAACCAGCGTGCGAAGGGTATGAGATGCACCTCCAGGGCGACGGGCTCGCGGATGAGCCAGCCAGCCGTCACCAGCTCGAGCGCAGCAAGGAGGAGGACGTGTCGCGCCAGCCGATCGGATCGGCGTCGGGCAACCTCGCCGGGCAGCATCGACGTTGTCGCGTTCATGAGGGGGCCACACGCACGGGCCACTCGCGGGGCCCGAACTCCTGCGGGATCGTACCGAGCCTGCGCCGGAGACCGCAAGCGTGCCGTCCTCCGTCGCCCCATGGATTGTTCTGGACGGTCGGTGCGGTTCGCCATGAGAATCGCGTAGGGCGTGGCGAGCGAAGCTCGCCCAGAGCACTTCTTCGATCACTTGACACTGTAGCAAGGAACTCGGGAAGGCCCCGAAGGGGCCGCCAGAATGTAGCCAGGGCCGCAGGCCCTGGACCAGGAACCCGAGGGAATCGGAGCCCCGATGGGGCGACAGAGGCGCGTTCTGTCGCCCCTTCGGGGCTCCGACCGGTGGGCTGATGCCGATTCCAGGGCCTGCGGCCCTGGCTACACTCTCGCGGCCCCTTCGGGGCCTTCCCGACTTCCTTGCTACAGTGCCACATGATGGGAAGCTCTTTGGGCGAGGTTCGCTCGCCACGGCTTATGGACTCGCGGCGCACCTGGCGGTTCGAGCTTGCGCCATTGGGCTTCTGTTGAGAAGTGCATATTGAGAACTGAGAATTCCTCCCCATGGCTCCCGTAAAGCTCCTCCACCGCCGGAACCAACTCGCCCTCCTCGGCGTCATCTTCCTCGTCCTCGGCTTCGGCACGGCGAAGCCCGCCGTCCTGTACCTCGCCGTCGTCTTCCTCTTCATGCTCGTCCTCGGCTACCTGACGAGCACCACCCTCCTTCCTCTCGTGTCCGCGCGCCGCGAGGCCCACCCGCGCGCGTTCCAGGGCGACACCGTAAACGTCGCCCTGACGATCCGGAACGCCAGCGTCCTGCCCCTCTCGCTCGTCGAGATCGAGGACTACTTCACGCCAGACGAGGTCCCGAACAAGCAGCTCCTGGTCTCGGAGGCCGTCCGCGCGAGGTCCGTCTGCCGCGTCGAGTACCCGGGGACGTGCATGAAGCGGCGCGGGATGTACACGATCGGACCGATCAAGCTGACGCTCTCCGACCCGCTCGGGCTGTTCGAGCCCAAGCGGACCATCGGCGACACGATGGACTTCACGGTCTACCCCGAGATCCTCCCGCTCGAGCGCGTCCCGATCGAGGGTAGGTCGAACGTCTTCTCGTTCGGACGTGAGAACTCGCTCCTGGCGGGGAGGAGCCTGGACTTCTTCGGCGTCCGCGAGTACGCGCCGGGCGACCCGATCCGCCACATCCACTGGCCCAGCACCGCGCGGCTCGGACGGATCGTCGTCAGGGAATTCGAGCGGACCGTCACCGATCAGTTGACGATCCTCCTCGACCTCGGACGAGCCTCGATCGCGGGGTTCGGAGAGCACTCCACGCCCGAATACGTCATCAAGATGGCGGCCGCGCTCTCGCACCACTCGCTCCAGCGGGGCCACGAGGTCCAGGTCCTGGGCGTCGGAGAGGCGCCGCTCGACGCGCCGTTCGGTCGCGGGTCCGGGCACGAGGCGTTCATCCTCGAGGAGCTCGCGAAGGCCCGGCCGCGCGGGCAGACGCCGATGCCCGACGTGCTCCGCTTCCACCTGGAGCGGATCCCCGACGGGAGCTCGCTCGTGATGCTGTTCGCCAGCGTCTCGGTGCAGATGGAGGCCTTCGCCGACGCCTGGGCGCTCCTCAGGAGCCGCCGCGTCAGGCTCTTCGCGGTCCTGATCGACGACACGACGTTTCTCCAGATCGAACGGTACCGCCCCCGACGGGACGGCGTCTCGGTCGAGCTGGTGGAGGCGCGATCGAGGCTGCTCGACGCCGGCATCCCGACCGTGATCGTCTGCCACGGGGACGACCTGGCGAGGGCCCTGGGATCCTTCCCCTCCGTGTGAGCGCGCATGGCGAAGTTCGCGGACAACCTGGTCTCCTGGGAGCGCGCGGCGGCGTTCACGCTGTTCGGGGCGAGCGCCGTGGCGCTGTCGTCCACGGTCGGTGTCCGTCACCTCGGGTACGTCGTCGGCCTTTTGGCGCTCTCGTTCGTGGTGGGGTTCCGCGCCGACCTGGGGAGGTCGGGGCTCCTGCAGAGGGGCCAGTATCCGATCCCCGCCCGGGCCTGGGCGCACCTGATCGGGGTCTTCTTCACGCTGCTCCTCGTGGGCGTCGTGCTCCAACCCGCGCTCCTGCTCGGGATGCTCGTCGTCTTTCCGCTGTTCATCACCGCCCCGGGGATGCAGTCGGCGATCATCTTCCTCGACGCCTGCATCCTCGCGTTCGGCATCTCGGACGAGCGGTGGATCGGCGATGCGCGCGCGGCGGCGTTCGCCGTGTTCCTGGGGGCGACGTTCTCCCTCCACCACCACTGCGAGCGAGTACGTCGGAACCGAGCGCCGTACCGGGCGTCGACGGCATGGCTCCTCCTCAAGGGCGCCTTCTTCGGGGGGATGGCGGCCGCGGTCGCGTTCCCCGTCCACCTCCTGATCCCTTCGCTCTCCCCTGTCCCGCCGGGGCCAGCGGAAGACATGCGACCGCCGACGATGGAGGACCTGCTCCTGCTGCTCGGGTACTTCGCGATCGTGTCGTTCCTCTTCGCCGTCCTCCTCCGCATCCTACAGAGGTTCAAGTTCGTCCCGGGGGCGGCGCCCGAGCTCGAGCAGGGGTCGGCCGCGGTCGTCTCCCAGGCCGAGATGGGAGCGGAGGGCGCCGGGCCGGCGCGTCCCAAGGCGCCGAGATGGACCATCGTGAAGCTCTACCACCGGATGTTCGAGCAGCTCCGCCCGTCGGGCGTGCTGGTGCTCCCGTCGAGCACGCCGTCGGAGAGGACGACGACGCTCGCGAGGCGCGCTCCCGAGCGGACCGCGGAGATCGAGCGGCTGACCGAGCTGTTCCATCGCGCGCGGTACGGCACCGACCCGGTCGGCACGGAAGAGGTTCGCAGGATGAAGACCTGGACGGAGGCGGTCCGTCGCGCGGCGGCCGGGGCGGGCGCGGCGCTGGCGCTGTGGGCCGGGTCCGCGACGGCGCAGGACACGGCCACGATGAACCGCCTCGCGAGGGCGATCGCGTACAAGGCCCACACGTACGACGTCCTCTCCTACGACCTGGAGGCGACGATCGACCCGACGACGACGTCGATGCACGTCCGCGCCCTGGTGACCGTGGAAATGAAGGAGGACGCCGCGACGCTCCGGTTCCTCATCCACCGCAACGCGCGCGTGGAACGCGTTGGGGAGGGCGACGTCGATTGGGGGGTGGCCCTCTCCATGTTCGTCCCGCAACTCCCGGCGAACATCCTTGACGTGACGCCTCCGTCCCCGTTCGCGAAGGGGCAGCGGGGGGCGGTGGAGTTCGCGTACGAGATCCCCTCGCGCGCCAAATCGCCGGAGCCGCACGCGCCGACGGTGCAGGCGGACTGGGCGTGGGTGGACCTCGCGTCCGGGTGGTATCCGCTGATGCTTTACGAGACCTTCGAGAGCCGGATCACGCTCGACATCCCCGAGTCGTGGGACGGCGTCGCGACCGGGACGCTGGAGTCCTCGAAGGCCGCCGCGGGGCGCCGTCGGCTCGTCTTCGGGGGCGCGGCGCAGAACACGCTCCTCGGGTTCGTGTGCGGGAAGT
>CAZYRM010000191.1:0-11759 GCA_964649705.1 uncultured Planctomycetia bacterium | reverse complement strand
CGAGCACGAGAACGATTTCGAGCCCGATTACGAGCACGCCACCGCCACCGATACGGTAGGTGCGTCGCTCAGCGCGGAAGGGCGACGAGGCGGTAGCCGACATGCTCGGCCGTCGTGTACCGGCCGCCCTGGTACCGGGACGCCGCGCGGAACACCACCGCCGCGCCGTGGGCGAACGCCCCGCCGCGGAGCGGCCGCTGGTCCGGCGAGGTCGCCTTCTTCATCCTGCACCACTCCGACAGCCCCCCGGTCATGTCCCTCACACCGTAGGGACTCTCGTCCGCCGGGAACTGTCCATACGGCTCGTACACCATCTTCGGAGAGCGTGAACTCGCCCCGTGGCAGAACGACCAGTCGAACTTGTTGCCCCACGGGAAGTACCGTCCATCCACCCCCCTCGCCGCCTTCTCCCAGTCCGCCTCCGTCGGCAGGAGGATGTGGAAGCCTCGGGACGCCCCCATCGTCTCCTCCAGCCACGCCGCGTGCGCCTCGGCCATCGGCCAGGAGACCGTGTGCGCCGGTGTGGCCGCCCGCCTCGACGAGGAGGCGCGCGTCTTCAGGATGAGCTCGAGCGTGTCCAGCTCGCGCACGACCCTCATCTCCTCCGCCGAGGGCGCAACCTGGATCTCCTGGAACACCGTCTCCCACTCCCTCCACCCGACCTCGAATCGCCCGATGAAGAAGGTGTCCACGTCGAGGCCCGTCCGGTCGTTCGGGTGGTCCGCCTCAGGGTCGTTCCCCATGGTGAACGGCCCGCCCGGAACCAGGCACCAGTACTCCGTCGGGTCGTCGGTCCATGCCCCGTGCGGGACCGGAGGATAGTCCTCCGCCCGCGGCAGCCACGCCTTCCCCTCCCACCTTCCGCCCCTGTCCACCACCAGCGGGTGCCTCACGTCGACCCGCCCCGGCGATCGCAGCACGAGCAGGTAGCTCCCGGGGCGCAGCCGGAACTCTCCCGGCGTGGCGCCCAGGCGGTTCCGTGCCGAGCACGCGAGCGTCGACACGGCCCCGAGGCGGGCGCGCCAGAGCTTCCGCCTCAGGATCGCCCCCGGGCCGTTCTGGATCCCGGGGTCGAAGTCGACCTGATCCACGCACAACCCCGGCGACTTCCCCTTGGGCAGCGCGACGACGAGTTTCCCTCCTGCCCTCCAGAGGGCGATCGACACCGTGCCCTCCTGCCCCTTGATGTACAGCTCTTCCGCGAGCTGCCGCGCCCTCCGGAGCGTCGAGCCCTCCACCTCGAGGATCACGTCCCACGGGCGGATCCCCGCCGCCTGGGCCGGCGAGTCGGGGACGACGTCGGTCACGCGGATGTGGGTCTTCGTCAGCGTCCCGTTCGCCATGGCGAGGAGCGACGCGAACCTCGGGGAAGCGCGCAGAGGCTCGATGGCGGGCTCCCGCTGGAGGAACTCGACGTCCTTCCATGCGATCCGCAGGGCCTCCTCGAGGTGGTCGAGCGCCCTGTCCGTCTTCCCCTGTGCCGTGAGGACGCACGCGATCGCGGGGTCGATGGCGGGCGAGAGCGCCTCCACGTCGATCGCCCGAGCAAGCGCATCGGCGGCCTCGGTCGCCTTTCCCTCGCGGGCCAGCCGGATCGCCTCCTCCCGCAGCGCCGCCGCGTCCGCCTTCGGACGGGCCTCCTCGGGGAGCGGAAGGTCGCTCGTCCCCGTCGCGGGGTCGTGGACGCATGGGACGAGGCGTCGGCCGACCTCCTCGTAGCGGAAGACGAAGGCCTCGGCCCCCGGCGGGTCGGTTGTGAGCGCCACAGTCCCCTGCTTCTCGAACTCCCCCGCGAGCTTCCCCTCGGGGTCGTAGGCCTCCACCCAGCGCCTGGCCTCGCGCATCGCGAGGGCGTCGCCGTCGGCCCAGGCGCGCTCGTAATCCCTCATGTGGAGGTCGCGGAGCCGCTCTCTCGCGCCCGCGTGGTTCCGCGAGAAGCCGATCGCCCGCGCCAGCTCCTGCCTTGCGAGGGAAAGCAACTCCTCCGAGAGGACCTGGGCCTCGTCCAGGCGGTCTTCGAGGCCCCAGGCCTTCGCCTTCCTTTCCGGGGGGTCGTAGATCGTGATCTCCTTCAAGGCCGCGGCGGCCTCCTCGCGGAGCATCCCGATCGAGGCGAGGGTGAGCTCACGCTCGCGGAGCAGTCGGTCGCTCTCCGCGACGCACTGGTCGGCGCGGATCCGCCCTTCGAGGGCCTCGAGGGCCGGGTCGGCGGGGGCGATCTCCATCGCCTGGGCCAGAGACGCGAGCGCGGCGGCGTGGTCCCCCCTCGCGAGGAGGCGCTGCGCGTCGGCGCGGCACGCGGAGAGGCGTAGCGCGGAACGGAGCTGGCGGACGCCGAGCCAGCTCGACCCGACGAGGACGACGAGGAGCAGCACGGCAGTGACGGCCGACCCGGTCGGATGCCGGCGGACCCAGCGGACGAGCCGCTCGCGCCGCGTGGGGGGCCTTGCGTGGATTGCGGCTCCCTGGAGGAAGCGGTCGAGGTCGTCGGACAGCTCCCGCGCGCTCGCGTAGCGGCGGGAGGTGGTCTTGTGCATCGCCTTGAGGCAGATCACCTCGAGGTCGAGACCGAGGTGCGGCACGAGCTTCGACGGCGGCACCGGGTCGTCGAGGACGACCCTCTGCATGATCTCGGGGATCGAGGGGGCCTCGAACGGGGGCTTCCCCGTGAGCAGCTCGTACAGGACGGCGCCGGCGGAGTAGACGTCGGAGAGGGGGCCGATCTGGTCGTGGAGGCCCTGGGCCTGTTCGGGCGACATGTAGAGCGGCGTCCCCATCGCCTCGCCGGTGCGCGTGAGGTAGGACTGCTCCGTGAGCTCGCGGGCGAGGCCGAAGTCGGTGAGGACGACGCGGAAATCGGCGAAGCTGCGGCCCGTGGAGAGCTTGAGCGACGTGTCGGACTTTCCGCCCACGGAGGTGATCGTCGCGCTGGCGTCGGGTTCCTTGGCCTCGACCATGACGTTCTGGGGCTTCACGTCGCGGTGGACGGCGCCGTGCTCGTGGGCGTGGGCGAGGGCGCGGGCGACGTCGCGGACGACGCGGGCGGCGGCGCGGGGCGGGAGGCGCTTCTCGGCGGCGACGAGCTGGGCGAGCGACTCGCCCTCGAGGAACTCCATTGCGAAGTAGGGGACCTGGTCGATGATCCCGACATCGTAGATGGTGACGATGTTCGGGTGCTTGAGTTTGGAGGCGATCTCGACCTCGCGCTGGAAGCGGACGACGCGGCTGACCTCTCCGTCTCCGCTCGAGAGGGTCTTGAGGGCGACGCGGCGGTTGATGCGGGTGTCGAGGGCGTCGTAGACGACGCCCATTCCGCCGCGGCCGAGGATGCGATCCAGTCGGTACGGGCCGAACGTGCGTCCCGGCTCGGGCGCGGGGGCGCCTGCGGCGGGGATCCAGGTGATCTTCGTGGACTCCCTGCGCGCGGGTCCCGCGGCCCCCGGAACGGTGGCCGTGGCGCTGTACGGCGGGCGCGCTTCGGGGACGGACGATGCGGAGGCGATCGTCGCGGCGGGCTGTGCGGAGGTCCTGGTTGCGGAGAGGTTCCCCTCGATCGCGCCGCGGCACGCGTCGACGATCCTCTCCGCGGGGATCTGCCCCTGTTTGAGGGCCTCCTCGAGGATCCTCAGGTGCGTGATCGCCGAGTCACGCGCTGGATCAGGTCGTTTTGCCTCGTCCGGCATGTGGAACGTTGTACCCGCCGGGGCCGCGCGAGTCCATGTCCAGGGCGGCTCTCGCGATTCGCGATGCTCTTGGTCGAGATCGGCCCCTGAAGAGCGCTACCTGTCGGCGAGCAGGGACTCGATGAGGCTCATCCTGAAATACTTGGAGGCGGGAACGACGGACCATGTCGAGCTACCGGGCATGGCGTTCCTTCCACCGCTTCACGGCCTTTTTCAGGGCCGGTGTCGGCTCCGGGGGCGAGTCCAGGATCTCGACGAACCTGCGCATGTCAGCGAGCGAGAGCTTCGTGACGTGATGCTCCTGGATGATCCGCTGCGCGCCTGGAAGCGCGAGGTTCAGGAGGAGCGTGGAAACGGGCTGGCAGCTCAGCGCCGCGGCCGTTTCGAAAGTGTCCTTGAGCTCGGGCGTGAGACGCATCTCGAGTCGAACGGTCTTGGCGGGCATGGAGGCCTCCTGTGCGGCGGTTGGGCGTGCGCGAATGTACGGCGTTCATCCGTACAGGTCAACTCCAACCGTGGCAGGCCTATCGCCTCATCCGGAAGCGAGGTCACCTGCCTCCCACCGCGTGCGCCCGGGCCTGAACGGCCCTCCTTCTCTGGCCCCTTGCCCTCCATCATCGTGGGGCGTACCATCGATCCCCGCGCGGTTTCCGGATCGAGC
This sequence comes from uncultured Planctomycetia bacterium, assembly GCA_964649705.1. GTDB lineage: Bacteria > Planctomycetota > MHYJ01 > WSZJ01 > CAZYRM01 > CAZYRM01. Next base: position 7,415 of record CAZYRM010000191.1, on the reverse strand, counting down.
GACACCAAGGAGAGGACGTCGACATGATCGCGCTTGTTCTCGTGATCGCCCTCGCGCAGGGGCCCCGGGACCTGACCGGGCAGCTCGGCGACGACGACATCGAGCAGCGCGAGGCCGCCACGCGCGCGCTCGAAGAGATGGGGTGGAGCGCCCTCTCCGCGCTCGAGGAGGCCGCGCAGAGCGACGACCCGGAGGTCCGCACCCGCGCCGAGGCCGCCCTCCGCGTCGTACGCCAGACCATGAGGTACGGCGGACGAGTCGTCCCCGATCGACTGGAGGAGCTGGCTCGACGGCTCGGCAAGAAGGCCTCTGTCCGGGAGGAAGATCGGGTTCTCCTGCAGGACTTCCATCTGCAGGAAGGAGACCTCCCCTACCTCCTCGCGCTCCTCGATCGGACCCGTCCCGTGGTGTCGAAATGGCCGGAGATCGACTCCCTGGCGCTCCTCGGAGAGATTGCGAAGCTGCCGATCGACGAGGCGGACGAACAGCGCCTCGTCACGATCCTCACCCCGCTCCTTCCTCGTCTGTCCGATCCTCCCACCCAGGAGGAGCTCAATACGTTCGAGACGTATGCCGGGTTCGTGGAGGACCTCCCGCTCCCCTGCGTCCTGCGCGCCTTCGACAAGTCTGCGCAGGCCGGCTACAGGGCCCTCGCCCATGCGGGCAACTCCTCGCAGCGGCGGAACGCCATCAAGGGCCTCGTGCGTTGGGTCACCGACGACCCGGAGGTCGAGATCGCGCGGTGCCTCCTCGATCAGGACGCACAGGTTCGCATGGGGGCGCTCGCGTCGCTGCGGTCGTATGACACCAGCGCGATTCGTGACCCGCTTCGCGGGTTCATGCGTGCGACGAGCGACGAAGGGGAGCGCCTCGCCTCGCAGGAGCTCCTGGCCCGGGCCGGGGACTTCTGCGCCTTCGCCGCGCTCTGTGCCGCGCTATGGAGCGAGGAGGAGTGCTATCGACACGTCGCTGTCGACAGTCTCTTGCGGCTCCGCGGGCGTCGCCTTCACCACCATCCGGACGCGGGGCGGGACATCGATGCCCTCAGGTCCTGGTGGGCTGAGAACGGCGAGATCGTTCACTGGGACCCGCTGCTCAAGACGTTCGTCGCGAGGTGAGGGGGTCCCGCATTGGACCGACTGCTCCCGCCCGGATCGAGTGATGGTCGATGAGCGTGCGCGTGCTTGGAATCGAAGTGGACCCCGTCCGTGTCGCCGAGGAAGACGTGGAGCCCTACAGGGGCCTCTCTCCCGCCGAATGCTACGCCCAGTTCGTGGACCTGATGAACTTCACCGACGTCCTGATGCGCCCCACCCCGGTGGAGGAATCATATCGGGTCTGGCGGACCCTGGATGCGATCGATGACCCCGGACGCTGGTGGGAACGGGTGCCCTCCGCATGATGCTCGGTCCGGAGATCCACGAGGCGGGACGCGCCATCGTCGGCATCCTGGAGTCCATGGGCGCCCCCTACGCGCTCAACGTCGCGGGCACGACAGCCGGGCACCCTATCGCGGCGACGCCATCCAGCGGTATCCGCCACAATCGGTGAAGAAGAGCCGGTCGCGCCGCTCGTCGAGCCATGCGCGCCAGGCCGCGGCGTCGGCGTGCCTCTCGCCCGTATAGCGCTCGAGGAGCCGCCGCGCGACATCGTCGTCGGCCTGTCCCTCCAGGCGCCCGATGCAGCCGTCCAACAGACGCAGGTCGCGATTCGAGACCCCGATCGCTTTCGCCTCGGCGTCGATGGAGAACGGTCCCTCGCCGTCGGCGCGGACGTACTCGAGGTCCTCGGCCAGTATTGCCGAGAGGCGTCCTGAGTCATTCCCCGCCGCGGAGAGGAGCTCCTCGACGAAGCGGGAGCGCGCATACCTGTCCCCCGCCTGCCCCACCCGCGAAGCGTGCACGAGCGCCCACTCGCGGGCGCTCGCCTTCTTCCTGACGAGGGGGCTCTGCCCGTCGAATTGCCTCATGTAGACGACGGCGTTGAGGAAGACGCGGCGCGCCTCCTCCGTCATCTCGGACGGCGAGGCGCAGAAGCCCCACAGGAGCCAGTTCCCCTGCCGCGCGATCGCAAGGCTCCGTGGCCCCTTCGCGTCGAAGCCTCGCGCGATCACCTCGCAGTCCGGGCTGTCGGTGAAGCCATACGGGTCGCATACCAGTCCGAAGTTGGGCTGCGCGAGCTCCCCATGGACGCGCCAGACGGGGATCCTCGGTCCGAGTTCCTTCCCGTCGAAACAGGTGCGGTACTGCTCCGGGGTCGCGGAGTCCACGATCGTCGGCGTGACCGGCAGCGGTCCCCGGAAGAGCTCGTGATCGGCAGCCACACCGTGGGCCGAGCCTCCGAGGCAGAGTCAGAGCGACTCGAGCTTGATCCCCAGCGAGGGGAGGATCTCCATGCCCGCCTCACCTACAAGGATGACGGGCTTCGTGAAGGCAGGGCCAAGCGCGGCGTGGGGAGGCGAACCCGACTTGCCCTCTCGCGTGTACGTGGAAGGCCAGTCCGCGATGACGACATCGGCCCGCGCGCCCGTTTCGGCGTCGAGCTCGCCCAGGTCGATCGTGTCGACCTTCGAGAAGGCCTGCGCGAGGGTCGTGCGCCATTCCTCCATCCGAGGTGAGCCGTCCGCCCCTGCGTAGAGCACGGTGAAGTCCGTGGGCTCCTCTGCGGCCGCAGGGACGGCCAGCGCCAGGGCGAGCAGGACGATCCTCGATCGCATCGGCGTCTCCTCTTGCGTGGGACACGGAAACGCTATCACCAGAGACGGGGCGTGTCCACACACGCCGGAGCTTCCCCGGAGCAGGCGGAACCGATAGCCTTGGAGCCGCATTGAAGGGAGGCCTGCCATGGTCCGCACCATCCTGCTCGCATCGTTCCTTGCCGTGCTCCCGAGCGCTTGCTCCGGGGAGGACCAGCCGCACGCGGTCGTCGCCGTCCAGATCGTCGCGCCCGACGGGCCCCCCGTCGTCGCGCAGGTTCTCGCGCACGCCTCGTTCGTCCTGGGCGAAGGGGTGGACGAGGTGATCCAGCGGGTGGACAGGGCGGCCTCCCTTTCGCTGTCCCCCGGGGAATGGGCGCTCTCGGCCTCGGCCCCTGGGCTGGCCAGCGAGCCCGAGATCCTCCATCTGGACCACGGTGAGGTCGCGTCCGTGACGCTCCGCCTTGTGCCCGCGGGGATGGTCCAGGGACGCGTCACACGTCCCGATGGCACCCCCGCCTTCGGGGTGAGCGTCCGTGGCCTGATCGTCACGACTTGGTCCCAGGGGAGCTTCACTGCGGAAGCGGAGGCCGTGTGCGCCGCCGCGACCACCGACGCCGAGGGGCGATACGAGCTGCATGTGCGCCCCGGTCCGATCTATCCGTATGCCGAGTCGGGCGGGCTCCTCTCCCCGTGCGGCCGCGTGGAACCCGCCAAGGGGGAAACGGCGACGTGCGACCTTGCGCTTGTCGAGGGGAAGACGATCTCGGGCCGCGTCCTCGATCGCGAGGGCCGAGGCCTTGTCGGAGCCGAGCTGTGGGTGCTCCCCTACGACCATCCGCCCGGGGGGCGGGTGCCGAACTTCCGACGCTCGGTGAAGACCGGCGAGGACGGCGTCTTTGTGGTTGGGCACCTCCCCGAGGGCTCCTACGGCGTCGACGCAAGCGCAGAAGGGCATGTCCGCGAGTATCGCGAAAAGGTCGCGTCCGGCACGTCCGAGCTGGAGATCACGCTCAAGGACTGCGGGCGCATCGAGGGGAAGATCAGCCTGCCGGAGGGGAGTTTGGGCGAAGGCGTGGCCGTCGGCGTCGTGCCCCTGGGCGGGACCCACTCCGGAGCTTCGGGCAGCCAAGTCAACCAGGACGGCACGTTCTTCGTGGAGGGTCTTGCCCCGGGACGGTACGCCGTCGTCGCTCGGGCGAAGGGATTCGCGCCCGCCATCGGGGACCCGGTCGACGTCCCGGAGGGCGGAACGGTCGACGGCGTCGTCCTCGAACTCTCGCCGGGGGGGGCCCTGCACGGCCACGTCGTGGCATCCAAGGACGGGGCGCCCGTCTTCCAGGCTCATCTGTCCATCGGGACCGAGTCGCGCAAATCGGGGAAGTGGGCGCCCATCGATCACCTCCTCGAGGGCGTGACGACGGACGCGAACGGCGCCTTCGCGTGGGAGGACCTCGCGCCCGGGGAGTACGAGCTCTCTGTGCGGCACCCTGACTTCGGCCCGCGGGAGCGGACCGTCCGCATCGAACGAGAGAAGAAGACGGAGATCGAAGTGAAGCTCCCGTCCGCCGCGCGGGTCTTCGGAAGGGTCCTCGACGCGGGAGGCAAACCGAAAAAAGGGGCGATCGTCGACACGATGGCGCATGGCCGGGCCGTTGCGGACGACGAGGGGCGGTACGAGATCGACGGGCTCCCTCCGGGCGAGATCACCCTCTGCTGCAGGGAAGGAGGAGAGGGCCTCGGGGGCTTCGGGGACTCCCAGGTCCAGAAGGTCCACCTCGACCCCGGCCAGTCGATCGAGGTGAACTTCCCTCCCTCCGGCGGGGTCCGGGTCTTCGGCGTGGTCCGGTGCGGGGAGCGTGTCCTGCCCGACGTCGAGGTGATGATGATCCCCTCGGACGGGACGAGTCGGGAGTCAACCACGAACGCGAAGGGGGAGTACGAGTTCGTCGGGCTGCCGCCTGGGGACTGCTACGCCACCGCGAGCGGCGTGCAGGTGTCCTTCGCGATCCCCGACGGGGGCACGGAGTTCAGGAAGGACTTCGACCTGCCGACCGGGGCGCTTTCAGGCAGCGTGCGCATCGCCGCGACGAGGAAGCCTCCGGACATCGTTGGCGTCACCGTGTTCGGCGAGGGGGACGAGTCCGAGCCCTTCTTCATGCGGATGGCAGGGTCGGCCAGATCGAAGCCGGACGGGACGTTTGAAGTGATCGGTCTCAAGGCCGGGAAGTACACGGTCATCGTCCGCAGCTCGCCGCTCGCCACCGAGATCCTGCGGAACGTCGAGGTGCCCGAGACCGGGGCGGCGAAGCCGATCGAGATCGAGCTCGTCCCCGGCGGCCGGATGCACCTGCTGGTCGTCGACGAGGAGGGCAAGGGGATCGATCAGGTCTTCCTCGCGCTCTGGGAACTTCCCTCGAAGACGCCGAACGAGACCATGGACTCCACATGCTCGACGAGCGGCCAGGGCGGGGCGTACGAGATCCTCGAGTCGTTCCGCCCCGGGGACTACGTCCTGGGCGTGTTCGACCACATCCACCTGCCCGTGGGCGTCCCCGTACACATCACGGCCGGGGAGCAGGCCGAGGTGAAGGCGACGCTCGGGCGCGGCGGCATGGCGATCTTAACGGTCAAGGACGAGGAGGGAAAACCGGTCGAAGACGGCGCCGTGGTCGTCTTGGACGCGGAGGGGAAGCCGGTTGACACGACCCTGGGGATGCCCATGGGAGACAGGCTGCCACGCGGTCCGGGCGGCAAGATCGGCGTCGCGCTTCCGCTGGGCAAGTACCGCGGCGAGGTCACCTCGGGCGATCGAACCGGGACCTTCGAGGCGACCATCCAGGAGGGTCCACCCGCGGAGATCGACGTCGTCCTGCGCGCGAAGTAGGCGCTACGGCCTTGACTCGAGCATCGGCGAGGGCGCCTGGCGAGGCTCCCCCTCCGAACGGCCCGAGAGCGGGCGCCCCGCCGCGGGGGGCGGGTCGGGAGGCCGGTCCAGGCGCGACGGCAGGACCGGAGAGCCGATCGAGCGGCCCGGCCGCAGGACCTCCAGCTTCTCCGCGATCCCCGGGTACTCCATGTCCTTCGTGAAGATCTTCATGAACACGTCCCGGGCCTTCTCCAGCTTCGCCTTCGCCTCGTACAGCTCCCCCACGTAGAAGAGCGTCGACGCGCCCAGCGCCGTGAAGACCTCGTGCTGGAACTGCCTCACCACGTGCTCGTAGCACTCCAGCACCCGGTTGTCCGCGCCCAGGTCGCGGTAGCAGCCCAGCAGCGTCACCCGCGCCGTCAGCGCGAAGTCGGGGTCCTCCGCCGCCAGGTTGAACTGCTCGATCGCGTCCGGGAGCCTCCCGCGCCGCCGGTACGCCTCCGCCAGCGCCATCCGCGTCCGCGTCTGACGAGGGTCGCTCTTGATCTGGATCAGGTGCTGCTCGATCTCGCGGTCCAGGATCCGCTCCTCCACCCCGCGCGCGAGCGCCGCCGCCTCCGCGTCGCCGGGGATGATCGACAGGCACTGCCTGAGCGCCTCGCGCGCGCTCTCCAGGTGGTTCTGCCCGAGGTAGAGCCTCCCGAGCGCCCTCCACGACTCGATGTCGTTCGGGCTCTGCTCCAGGTACTCCCGGTACGCCACCGTCGCGCTGCCCAGGTCCCCCAGGTGCTCCATCGTCGAGGCCAGCTCCTTCAGCCCCGCGACGTCCTTCCGCTCCACGTTGAGGTACGCCTTCAGGTGCTCCGCCACCTTCGAAAGGTCCCCCTTCCGCCCGAACAGGTCCGCGAGGAAGCGGTGCGCGCTGGCGCGGAGAGGCTCCTTCTCGAGGATCCGCTCGCAGGAGTTGATCAGCGCCCCGATCGGCGCGTCGGTCCGCGCGAGCACGCGGCGCATCTTGTCGAGCGAGCGGTCCACCTGCCCCGTCGCCACGTACAGGTCAATGAGCTCCAGCTCCGCCTGCAGGTGATCCTTCTTCGCCTCCGTGTACGCCTCCAGGAGGTGGATCGCCCTTCCGGGCGCCTGCGCCTGCAGGTACAGGTCGCGCAGGAAGAACACCCCCTCCTGCCACCCGAGGTCGGCGTCGACCGCCTTCTCGAGGACCGGCACGATCCGCGTCACCATCGCCCCCGCGGGGTTCGACTGGCGGAACTCCGCGAGCGCCACCTCGCGGTCCCCGCGATCGAGGACCGCGCAGGCGAGCTCGAAGCGGAGCTGGCAGTTCCCCGGGTCGTGCGCGAGCGCGACGCGAAGCCCCTCGATCCGCCGCGTCATCCGCGTCGTCCGGGCGCTGGCGAGCCTCCCCGCGATGTCGGGGTCGCTCGGGTGGAACCTGAGGACCTCCTCGAGGACCTCCACGATCCCGTCGAAGTCCTCCTGCCCCTCCAGCAGCCCGCACAGGCGGAGGGCCAGCTCCCAGTGGTCCGGGGCGACCTTCCTCGCCTGGCGGTAGACGGAAATGGCGCGGTCGACCTCGCCGCGGCGCACGTAGGCGTCCGCGAGCATGAGGTGGCTCTGCAGGTCGCCGGGGTCGCGCTCGATCACCTGCAGGAGGTGCGTCGCGGCCAGGTCCCACATCTCCTCGTCGATGTGCAGCTTCCCGAGCGTCCTCAGGACCTCGACGTTCCTCGGGTCGACCTTCAGGAGGCGGTTGTAGAACTTCATCGCCTGGTAGTTCCGCCCCTCGCGGCGGTGCAGGTCGGCGAGCGCGCGGAGGGCCTTCACGTGGTCGGG
>CAZYRM010000190.1:0-11783 GCA_964649705.1 uncultured Planctomycetia bacterium | reverse complement strand
TGCTCAGGTTCACGTTCGACGCGCCCGCGGAGCCGCCGCTCGCGCTCGTGCCCGCGGCACGCTCCAACGAGTTCGCCGTCTTCGGCCGCGACGGCGACGTCAGGATCCTGCGCCTCCCGAAGGCGTGAGGACCCTGGCGTCTCACGGGCGGCCGGGGACTGCGTCTACCAGCGGATCTCGATGCCGCCCTGGCCCTGGTGGTCCGTCTCCAGCTCGCCGAAGCGTCCCTCGTAGCCGAGGAAGGCACGGACGCTGTCGCTCAGCCGCGCGCCCAGCCCCGCCCCCACCACCGCCGAGTCGTCGTCCACGTCAATGCCGCGAACTGTGAACGAGGGACTCCCCACCAGGCTCGAGAACGAGGCCGACGTGTCGTTCTCCGTGTCCATGTACTGGTGCTCCCAGCGCGCGTGGAGCCGGGGGACCCAGCGCACCACGCCGTCCGAGGACTTGATGTTCCACGCGAACCGCGCCCCCAGCGCGCTGCGGAGCGAGTTCGTCGTGCGGTCGTCCACGCTGAGGTTCATCGCGCCCGCCCCGGACTCGTCGAACGACTCCTCGGCCAGGTTCGTGTAGGAGAGGCCGAAGAACGGCTCCGCCTCGAAGGTCCCCTCCGCCACCCGGTACCCTACCTCGACGTTGCCGTCGAACTCGTCCCCGTCGTGGCTCCCCTCCGCCGTGCGAAGCACGCCGGCGATCAGCATGTCCCGGCTCGTGTCGATGTCGTGGTGCGTGTACGCCGCGAGCCCGTCCACGTAGAGCCGGCCGAAGCGAAGACCGCCGTAGAGGCCGACCGTGACGCTGTCGATCTCCGCGTCGCCCGAGAGGCCGTCACCGTTCACGTCCGTCCACCCTCCGCCGACCAGGAGGCCCACGACACAGTCGCGCCCCGGACGGTAGTCGAGCCCGCCCGTGACCCCGCCCGTGTCGGAGCTGAAGCCCTCGGCGTCGTCATTCCCGTCCACGTCGCCGGTCCCGCCGAATCCCGAGGCCCAGCCGCCCCAGCGAAGCGCGTCGCCCCCGGTGCCCGGCGGGGCGGAGGGACCCGCACCACCGTCCGACGGCGAGGCCAGGTCGTCCGGAGGCATCAGGTAGTGCATCGTATCCATCGACCTGGGCGTGGGGCCCGTTCCGTTCCCCGTGTTTCCCAGCCCGAGCAGGTCGTGGGCAATGGTGGTATCACTTGGATCTGAATCCTGGACTCCGATTTCGCGGCCTGGATGGAGCGACGGGCGAAGCGCGCATGGTGGCCTTCGAGTCGAATGTGGCAGCCGGTGTCGTCGATGTACAACATGTTTTGCAGAAATGGATTACAAAAACTGGATCGGCAGGGCAAACAGCAAGTGTCGAAAGTAGGAATCCCCCTTGACGCTTCAAGAGGGCGGTCTATAATGTCGATTGTTCACTTGGCGCAGGGCTCTAATCGCCCGGCCTGTTTGATATAGAACAAGTTTCCTGGGTCGCCCTAGGGCGGCCCGTTTTTTTTAGCAATCGCCGCCACCAACAGTCTCAGTGACTCAACCTCCTTCGACGTCTGAAGTTGCGCGTCGGAAAGAGGGGCTTGAAGACTCGAATTCCATGTGAGGCGGAAGACTGCGGGTCGAGTCTGCGCGAGGCTGTCCACGTAGGTGGCGACATCGTCGTAGAACTCCCAGTCCGGGTCGAGAAGCACGATAACCCCGCCAAGGTCAGCGATTGGCCAGACCGCTTCCAGAAGTCTTCGAAGTCGGTACCGAGACCGAACGATCTCCTCCCACGCATACCGTCTCCGACTCTCACCGTCCACAAGGGGGCGGTCCAGCATTTCGACCTCACCCCGGTCTGCTAGAACGCCGAAGGCCCGTCGTAGCAGCCGCTCAGCTGGTCCCAGGCTCGCCAGGGGGATCACGCCGAGGGCGTTCACGGGAGATGGCCGCCCCATCTGAGACGGAGAGTGTCCGACAACAACAACTCGCATCGTCACTCGCCAGTCCTCACCGACGATTCGATGGGAGGGGGATCGGAAGGAGTGCTTCCAAGCAGACCAGACCAGTAAAGAGAGCCGATCGTCCCCTCGAACTCGTTGGACAACAGGCTCTTCACATCAACCGGTGTTTCGCGCAAGGTCCGCACGCGCGTTCCGGACTTGGAGTCGCGATCGAAGAGGAGCAGACAGTCCAGCGCCTCTTGCGGCTCAAGGGTCGAGACGACGTCCAGCGAGTGGGTCGAAACCAGCATGCGCCTATTCGGGCGATCCAGGCCGACCGAACCTCGCAGGGCGCCCATGACCGAGCCCAGGTACCTCGGGTGGACGCCGTTCTCAGGCTCCTCCCAGCCGATCGTGGTCGATCCATCTTCATCAGAGCGTTCCGTTATCTGGAGCACCCACAAGAGTGCCAAGAGATGTCCTAGCCCATCGCTGCCGACGCTCAGGGGGACCAATCCGTCAACGCTCTCCGATCGATAGGCGATCCGAATCCCGCTCACTTCGTCGCCCTTTGCGTTGAGCGACTTGATGTCCGGGAACCATCGCTTCAGTTGACGTGTGATGCGCTCAATCCGATCGTCCCCGGCCAGGATCAGGGGGGCCAGGACCCGCACCAAGTCCCGCCCATTCTCCAACATCCGGAGTTCCTTGGGGCGTCGACCGGGTTCCTTGGGGGCACGCGGAGGATAGTGGATGGCAGCCACGTCTCGACTCGATATGCGATATCGCCAGGAGCCACCGATGCGTCCTCGTAGTCCAACGAACGGAGCTACCACACCTCCAGCCGCGCTGTCGGAGGCGTAGAATCGCGCCCGATAGGCAAGCGTGGCTATGTTGGGCCAGGACCATCGAAGTTCGGCAGGGTGACGAACGCGTGTACCGGGGGGCAATTCGAAGACCGGATTGTGCGGCCCGAAGTCAAGCACCGCTTGCGGTGTTCTAACCCGCTCGGCTGTTACCGACCAGAGCCCTCGAAACACCGAGAGCTCGAGGCGATAATCTGGAGTATCGGCGTCGGGATCATCGAACCACACCGAGAACCGGATGGGTAGGCTTCGATCCAGTCTCCAGACCAATTCGTCCAGGCCGATGCCATCCTCCAACGCAAACAGCTCTTTGCCGCGTACGGCAGCGGACTGGAGCTTCGAAAGCACCTGTAGAGCCCGCAAGAATGCGGACTTTCCGGATCCATTCGGACCGAGAAGCACATGGAATGGACCCAGGCGGACGGTGACGTCGCGCAGGCAGAGGAAATTCTCGATCCGGATTTTCTTGTACACTGTGCCTCCGATCTCATCCGCGTCGAGGTCGGCGGCTACTCTATTTCAAATCGACCTCCCGATCAACATCTTGCCTTCATTCGGTCAGGCTCGGAACTACGGGCGTGGCCGGGGTCAATGACCAGGCCTCGTTTCGGCCGCCTCGCGGGCCTGGCGGGCCCGGTCGCGGTTGGGAGTGGCGGGGTAGAGGGCCTCCGCTTTCCCAAAGTACCCGATCGAGCGACCTCGTGCGCGGTCTCGCGGAGGTCTCCGCGCGCTACCCCGACCGCGGGGTGCGTGACCGAGCGGCCGACGCCGCCCGCGTGGTGGCGGGCCAGAGGCTCCCTCGCGCCGACATCCAGGAGACCGGCGCCCTCGTGCAGGACGTGTCGAGGCTCGCGCCCGAGGACCGCCTCCTCCAGCGCGACGCGCAGCGCTTCCACGCGCGACGGAGGGACCTCCTCGCGGCGAGGCGACTCCCCGGTACGCGGAAGGAGGCCCCGGAGCAGGTCGGAGGCTTCCAGCTCCCTCGCGACGTCACGTGGAGGTGCGCGGCATCGCACGGGAACGTCTTCTACGCGGCCGGATTCGCGGCGGGGGGGCCCGTCGTCGTGCGCGGCCTCTGGAACGGCCAGATCCAGCGCGTGGACTGGAAGCTCCCCGGCCACGGGCGATGCCCGATCGTCCTCCTGCCGAGCCTCCACCAGCGCGACCCGATGATCGCCGTCCTCGTCGGCGGGCCCCACCTCGACATGCTCAAGCTCGCCGCGTCGGACTCGGTTCCCGTGACGACGCTCGTCGGGACGCCCCACTGGATGCCCGAGGGGGTCCGCGCCGTCGCCTACGGAGGGGGGCGCCACGCCTGGGTCGCCCGAGACATGGGGAAGGAGCAGGTCCTCGCGGCGTACTCCTCCGACGGGCAACTGGCATCGACGCACCCGGTCCCGGTCCCCGTCGGCGACGCGGAGGGCTCCGCGACGGAGGACGCTCCCCCATCTCCGCTCCTCGCCTGCGCCAACGCGGTGTTCCTCGGGATCGGGCCCCACCTCATGATGATGAACCCGTCGCAGTCGGTGTCGGTGGTCGATCTGGGGCAGTGGGTGCTGGGACTGGTGCCGTACATGCCGACGAGCCATCCGCGGATCGCGGCGACGTGCGACACGGGGGGCACGGTGTTCTGGGTCGGCGCGAACTGGGGGAGGCACCGTCCGATCGGCGAGGGACTGGTGCGCCCGGTGGCGACGTTCACGCAGGACGGTTCGCTCGTCCTGCTCGGGGAGCGGGAGGGGCACGTCTACGACACGAGGGAGCTGAAGGCGGTGCTCAGGTTCACGTTCGACGCGCCCGCGGAGCCGCCGCTCGCGCTCGTGCCCGCTGCGCGTTCGAACGAGTTCGCCGTCTTCGGCCGCGACGGCGACGTGCGGATCCTGCGCCTCCCAAAGGCGTAGCCGTGCCCCATCGGCAGCCTCGCGTGCGGCGCTGCACGGAGCGCTGCTGGAATTCCCGACACTCGCGTGCGTGAGCGCCGGCTTTTCCAGCACTTCTCAGAGGCGTTCCACACCCGAAAAGACCGCCGTTTCCCGACTGACCCCACGCCTCCATCAGGGGTTGCGGCACTCTCAGACGAGACTCCGCCCTGCTGGCCCGCCCCATGCCTTATCCATCCCTCGTCCCGCGTCGTGGTGGCGCGGGGATGTGAGTGGAGGAAAGCCATGGGACGGATGATGTGGGTGGTCCTGGCGCTGCTCTTGTGCGCAGGGACAGGCTGGGCAAGGGTCGATGCCGAGGCGCGCAGGGCAAACAGGGAGATCTCCAGACAGATCCAGCAGTACTGGCAGGGGTACCTGGGCGCCCTCGATGGGGTCTACCTCGGGCACCACGGCTGCTGGCACAGACTCTCGATCGCAAAGGTCTTCCTGCAGAAGGCCCTGAACGACGCCAGGTCGAGGGTCGACCGGCGCGACCCAGGGAGCGCTCGACAGCTCGACAGGCTCCGGATGCAGGTCGAGGAGTCCTTCCGCAGGCAGGAGGCCAATCTGCGCGACAGCATCGTCGGTCAGGGTGACCGCACTCTCCAACCCGAGCGGAAGGAGTAGGGCCGTGAAGAACATCCTCGCGACGATCACCTTCTGCGCAGCCGCCCTCGCGGGCGCCCTTGCGTGGATGACGGTGGAGGAGAAGGCCCCGCAGAGACACGAAGCCACGCTCGCCGTCGGCCCGCCCGTCACGGGCCAGGCGACTGGGAAACGCCCCGAGCCCGACGCCGGGCTGGGCCGCGCCGAGACGTCCCCGACGGAGCTGGAGGACGAGGAGTACGACTACGGCCGCGAGATCCACGAGCGAAACGAGGTCCTCATGAGGGAGTTCTTCGCCGCGGAGAATGATGACGATCGCGAGGACATCCTCGAGGCGATGCCGCAGTTCGATGACCCCACGACGATCCCCTTCTTCGCGGCGATCGCCCGGGACAGCGTGCGGTACTCGGTCCGTGTCCGCGCCCGCGGCGTGATCGGCCTCAACCTGAGGGACTGCACCGAGGCCGTGCGGATCCTCTGGGAGGTCGCGCATAACGACCCCGACCCGTCGATCCGCTTCCTCGCGATCGAGGGGATGGGGACGAACACCGCGTGCCGCGAGGAAATCCTCCCGCTCCTCCTCTCCGCGCTCGGCGACGAGGAGCCCCTCGTGCGGCAGGGGGCCGTCGCCGGGCTCCAGTTCCTCGGCGACCCGAGGGCCGTCGGCCCGATCGCGGCGTGGATCGAGCGCCAGACCGACGCACGGCTCGCCGCGGACGTCGTGTGGATGCTCGGGAAGTACGAGGTGGACGAGGCGACCGTCGCGCTGCGCGCCATCGCCTCGGGGCATCGCGACGAGGGCGTCCGCGAGCGGGCCTGGGAGGAGCTGTTCGCCCGCGGGGACGAGGCGGCGATCGAGCGGCGGCGCAGGGAGACGGGAGAAGCGGACGAGGCCGGGCTGCGGCGCAAAGCGCTGGTGGAGACCCTCGCGGGGGAGGACGGCGGACTCGAGGCCCTCCAGCTCCAGTTCCGCGCGGGAAACGGCGACGCCGAGGCCCTCGCGTCGCTGGAGGATGTGATCGACGCCGGCAATCCCGCGCCCGCGCGCTTCCACGCGGCTGCCGCGATCGTGCGGGAGGAAGGACTGCCCCGTGGCGGCGCCGAGGCCTGCCTGCGGGAGCTGGCCCGGGAGTCGAAGGACGCCGAGGTCCGCATCGGCGCGCTGACCGAGCTGTTCTACGCAAAGACCGGGGACGGGCTCGCCCTGTGCGAGTCGGCGGCGCGGGAGGGAGGCGACGTCGGCGCGCACGCGCTCGCGCTCATCGAGGCCCATGGCCTGTACGGGGGACGGCGCGACGAGGCCGAGCGGGCGCTTCTGAGGCTGCTCGGGACGACCCGCGCCGCGGACGAAAGCCTCGCGAGGCTACGGAACCGAAAGACAGACCCGGAGGTCGCCGCCTGGGTGCGGCGCGAGGGCCTTCCGCCCCGTCGCCTGCTCCAGGCCGGCGATCCGGTGGCACGGGCCCTGCTGCACCGATGAGGGCGGGGACGGAGCCTACCAGCGGATCTCGATGCCGCCCTGGCCCTGGTGGTCCGTCTCCAGCTCTCCGAAGCGGCCCTCGTAGCCGAGGAAGGCCCGGACGCTGTCGCTCAGGCGCGCGCCCAGCCCCGCCCCCACCACCGCCGAGTCGTCGTCCACGTCAATGCCGCGAACTGTGAACGAGGGACTCCCCACCAGGCTCGAGAACGAGGCCGACGTGTCGTTCTCCGTGTCCATGTACTGGTGCTCCCAGCGCGCGTGGAGCCGGGGGACCCAGCGCACCACGCCGTCCGAGGACTTGATGTTCCACGCGAACCGCGCCCCCAGCGCGCTGCGGAGCGAGTTCGTCGTGCGGTCGTCCACGCTGAGGTTCATCGCGCCCGCCCCGGACTCGTCGAACGACTCCTCGGCCAGGTTCGTGTAGGAGAGGCCGAAGAACGGCTCCGCCTCGAAGGTCCCCTCCGCCACCCGGTACCCTACCTCGACGTTGCCGTCGAACTCGTCCCCGTCGTGGCTCCCCTCCGCCGTGCGAAGCACGCCGGCGATCAGCATGTCCCGGCTCGTGTCGATGTCGTGGTGCGTGTACGCCGCGAGCCCGTCCACGTAGAGCCGGCCGAAGCGAAGACCGCCGTAGAGGCCGACCGTGACGCTGTCGATCTCCGCGTCGCCCGAGAGGCCGTCACCGTTCACGTCCGTCCACCCTCCGCCGACCAGGAGGCCCACGACACAGTCGCGCCCCGGACGGTAGTCGAGCCCGCCCGTGACCCCGCCCGTGTCGGAGCTGAAGCCCTCGGCGTCGTCATTCCCGTCCACGTCGCCGGTCCCGCCGAACCCCGAGGCCCAGCCGCCCCAGCGAAGCGCGTCGCCCCCGGTCCCCGGCGGGGCCGAGGGACCCGCACCACCGTCCGACGGCGAGGCCAGGTCGTCCGGAGGCATCAGATAGTGCATCGTATCCATCGACCTGGGCGTGGGGCCCGTTCCGTTCCCCGTGTTCCCCAGCCCCAGGAGGTCGTGCAGGTGCTGGACCGCGTTCCGCTGGAATCGCCCGCCGACCGCCACCCCTGCCGCGGCCGTGTTCCCCAGCTCCTCGGGCGCGATCTGGCGCAGCACCGTGTCGAGCTCCGCCGCCCCGAGCGGGTTGAGCGCGTTCAGCACCGCGAGCAGGTCCCCCGTCGGGTCGAGCACGCTCTGCGCGTCGAGGATGCGGGCGATCGTGAGCTGGTTCCCGGTGAGGTTCGCCGCGCCCGACAGGTTCGACGCCAGGACGACCTGGACCATCGTCGCGTTGTAGAACAGGGTCGGGACAAACGACCCGGAGAAGTTGTGCGTCGTCGTCGTGTACGTCCCCGTGACCGCGTCCGCCTGCACGATCGTGAACCGCTGGCCGACGCTGAAGGCGCTCGCCTGCGCGATGAGCTGCAGCGCGCTCCCCGCCTGGAGCGTCGCGTTCCCGTCCACGTCGATCAGGTCGCTCGTACCGTTCCCGTTGAGCTCCGCCTCGTAGGTCGAGCCCGCCTGCTGGGTGTAGTCGCCGTCCACGAACAGCGTGCCGATCGAGTTGCCCGGGGCCATGCGGCCGAGCGCGGTGACGGATCCGACCGTCCCGGTGCCGCCGAGCACGCCAGCGGCCCCGACCAGGACGCTTCCCTCGATGAAACCTGGGGAGTTCACGTCCAGGCGGCCCGCCGAGATCGTGGTCAAGCCGTCGAAGGTGTTTTCGCCCGTCAGGGTGAACGTGCCGGTCCCGACCTTGGTCAGGTCTCCCGTGCCCACGATGCCCCCCGAGAAGGTCGTCGAGGCGTTCGTCCCGCCCACCGTGAGCAGCGGGTCGTCGCCGAAGTCCACGACGCCCGAGCCAGCCAGCGAGCCGATCGTCTCGTTGTTCGCGTTCAGGTCGAGCGTCCCGTTGACCGTCACCGCCGAGCCGTCCGGGAGGAGGTTGCTCGCTCCCAGCCTAAGGATGCCCTCGTTGACCATCGTCGCGCCGGTGTAGGTCTGCGCCGAATTGAGCTGCAGGCTGCCGGCGCCCTGCTTCGTGAACGTCCCGGTCCCGCTGACGACGCCTTCGTACGTGCCGCCCAGAACCTGATCGAACACGAGGCTCGAGTTGTTCAGGATGTTCCCCTGCAGGCTGTCCGTGTTCCCCTGCAGCGTGCCCGCGCTCACCGTCGTCCCGCCGGTGTAGCTGTTGGCCCCGGTGAAAACGACCGTCCCCGTGCCCTGCTTGGTGACCGAGCCCGCGCCGTTGATGTCGCCCGAATAGGTCCCCTGGAAGCCCTGGTTGAAGATGAGGAACGAGTCGTTCCCGATGTTTCCCTGGAGGGAGACGGTCGTTCCCGACAGCGTCCCCGCGTCCAGGTCTGTCCCGCCCGTGTAGGTGTTGGCCCCGGTCAGCGTCAACGTGCCAGCCCCGACCTTGTTGAGCTGACCTCCCCCGGAGATCGCCCCCGAGTAGGACGTGCTCGTCCCGTTGCCGCCGACCATCAGTCCTTCGTCGTTGTTCAGGATGTTCCCCGATCCCGCCAGCGATCCGATCTCCTGGCTGAAGAAGTTCATGTCGTACGTGCCGTTCACCGTCAGGGCCGTGTTGGTCGGCAGGGCGTTGTTCGTGTTGTTCTGGAGCGTGCCGGCGGAGACCAACGTCGCCCCCAGGTACGTGTTCTCCGCGTTGAGCGTCAGGGTGCCGGCCCCCTGCTTCGTGAGGCCGCCCAGGCCCGAGAGGACGCCCGCGAAGACGGTGTCGTCGCCGTTACCGTTCGTCAGCAGCCCCCCGGCGTTGTCGTTGTTGATCACGCTTCCCTCGCCCGAGAGCGATCCGATCGTGTTCGTGAACCCGTTCATGTCGAACGTGCCCACGACGTCCACGGCCGTCATGCTCGAGAGCGCGTTGTTCCGCCCGAGACGGAGTGTGCCTTCCTCGATGATGGTCTCGCCCGTGTAGGTATTCGAGCCGGAGAGCGTCAGCGTCCCCTCGCCGAGCTTGACGAGGTCGCCGGGGCCCGAGATGACGCCCGAGAAGGTCGTCGAGGCGCCTGAGCCGTTCGTGATGAACTCGTCGTCGTTGTTGATCACGTTCCCGGAGCCCGCGAGCGAGGCGACCTCGGCGGCGAACCCGCCCAGGTCGAGTGTCCCGTTCACGACGTGGTCGCTGATGAACGAGAGGGCGAAGTCGGTCCCCTGGCGCAGCGTTCCAGCCGAAACCGTCGTGGGCCCCTCATGGATGTTGCTCCCGGACAAGGTCTGGGTCCCCGTGCCTACCTTGGTAAGGCTGACCTCGCCGAAGATCGTGCCACCGAAGCTGGTCGACGTGTTGTTCCCGCCGATGGTAAGCGTGTCATTCCCTCCCTGGCCGTTGACCACCAGTCCCGAGCCAGCGAGCGAACCGACCGTGGTGCTGAACCCGTTCAAGTCGAGCAGGGCGTCGTTGTCGATCGAGAGGGTCGTCGTGCTCGACAGCGCGTTGTTCACCCCGATCTGCAGGACGCCGTCGCCGATGACGGTTGCTCCCGTATAGGTGTTCACGCCGGACAGCGTCAGCGTCCCCTGGCCCGCCTTGGTGAGCGAGCCCGTCCCGGAAATGACGCCGGAGAAGACTGTGTCGTCGCCGTTGTCGTTCGTCGTGAGCCCGTCGACGTTGTTGTTGTTGGTCACGTTCCCGGTTCCCGTCAGCGCGCCGATCTGGTCGGTCATGCCGTTCATGTCGAAGGTGCCCAGGACGTTCACGACCGTCTGGTTGGAGAGGGCATTGTCGACGCCCAGCCGCAGCGTCCCCGCCGTGATCAAGGTCTCCCCGGTGTACGTGTTCAAACCCGCGAGGGTCAGCACACCGGTCCCGACCTTCTCGATGCCGCTCGACCCGGAAATCACGCCGGAATAGGTCGTGGACGAGTTGTCGGCCCCGAGGACCAGCGTCCCGACGGAGTTGTTGTTGATGACGTTCCCCGCCCCCGCCAGCGAGCCGACGTCGACGTGCAGGCCGTTCATGTCGAACGTCGCCCCGGCCGCCACCGTCAAGGCCGTCGTGGGCGAGAGTGCGTCCTCCACGCCGACCAGGAGGGTGCCTGCGGAGACGGTCGTCGCCCCCGTGTACGTGTTCAGGCCCGTCAGCGTCAGCGTCCCCGCGCCCAGCTTCGTCAGCCCGCCCGTCCCCGAAATCACGCCGCTGAAGGTCCCCGGCGCCGACTGGTCGAAGGCCAGCGCCCCGCCGTTGACGGTGAAGTTCCCCTGAAGGCTGTCGGTGTCGCCCGAAAGCGTGCCCCCGGACACGGTCGTTCCGCCCGTGTGCGTGAGGTTCCCCGTCAGGGTCAGCGTCCCCGTCCCAAGCTTGATCAGTTGGATCGCCCCGGAGATCGACCCCGGGAACGTCGTCGAGGCGTTGTTCGCGCCCAGCGTGAGCGTGCTCAGCGTGAGCTGGCTGTTCGTCACGAGACCGTCGCCGGCGAGCGAGCCCAAGGCCGCGCTGAAGCCGTTCAGGTCGAGCTGTCCGGCCGCCTCGACCGTCACGGCGGTCGTGCTCGACAGCGCGTTGGCCACCCCAAGTCTCAGGACGCCGACGGAGATGAGCGTCGCGCCGGTGTAGGTGTTCAGGCCGGAGAGGGTCAGCGTCCCCGCGCCCTCCTTGGTCAGACCGCCCGTCCCCGAGATCACGCCACTGAAGGTCGTCGACGTTCCATCGCCGTTCGTCAGCAGGCCCGCGGCGTTGTTGTTGTTCGTCACGCTCCCCGAACCAGCGAGCGACCCGATCCTGTCGGTGAGTCCGCTCATGTCGAGAATTCCGAGCACGGTCACGGCCGTCTGGTCGGACAGGGCGTTGCTGATGCCGAGCCTCAGCGTTCCCGCCGTGACTGTGGTGGCTCCGGTGTAGGTGTTCGCCCCCGACAGGGTCAGCGCGCCGACCCCGACCTTATCGAGCCCGCTCGTCCCGGAAATCACGCCGGAGTAGGTCGTGGAGGTCCCGAGGCTCCCCACTTCCAGCGTCCCGACGCCGTTGTTGTTGATGACGTTGC
>CAZYRM010000189.1:0-11802 GCA_964649705.1 uncultured Planctomycetia bacterium | reverse complement strand
CCCCCACCCCCACCACCACCCCCCCCCGCCCCCCCCCCGACACTAGGGTCGCGTCAAGCGCAGTCCTGTGGGATTGGATGGCTGCCCGCGTTTGACGCGACGCCAGGCTCGCCTCTGCGACGGCGAGGCCGCACGGCTACTTCCCGTCCCCGGCGCCGCCGCCCTCGGGCTCAGGCTCGGGGTTGAGGAGCCGCTCCCTGTTCGCCTCCCACCACTCCAGCGCGCCCTGCTGGTCCTTCTTGCGACGCTCCTCGGAGGCCCCCGGGTCGAACGGGAAGTCGATCTTCGCAAGCGACTCCGCGCCCGAGATCGCCGCCTGCCTCACGACGATGTCCTCGTCCATGAGCGCCTTCAGAAGGTCCGGGATCGCCGTCGGCTGGTGAAGAAGGGCGATCGCGTTCGCCGCCGCCGAACGAACGGCGGCCGACTCGTCCTCGGAGAGCGCCTTCGTCAGCGGGGACACCATCTCCATGCCGCCAAGGTGGCCGAGAGCCATCGCTGCGCCCAGGCGGATGGACTCGTACTGCGCCTCGTGCAGCAAGAAGATGAGATCTGGCGCGACCGACTTTTCTCCCAGCCGTCCAAGGCAGATCGTCATCAGACCGACCACCTTCGGGTTCTCGATTCCGCCCTTGGCCAGCAGGTCCTTCAGGGTCTTCTTCGCCGACGTCTCCAGCTTGAGCAGGACCTGCATCGCCTTCGCAGCCTCCAGCGGATCGGCGGAGTCCAGTTTCTCCACCTGCGCACGGATGTAGTCCGTCATCGTCCCCGTGACCGGGTCCTCCGGCGCCCCGTCCTCGGGCGCGCCCTGGTACCGCCCCATCAGCCGGTTGAAGACTTCACGGTTGAACCCCAGCACCTCCATCACCGGGTAGATGTGGAGGTAGCAGTCGTCGAGGGCCTCCTTGACCTGGGTGTGAATCTGCTCCTCGTTCTCCCCCTTCATCATCACCCGGTCGTACAGGTCCCAGAGCTTCGCGAGGCTCGCCGGCGCCCCCGTCAGCAGGTCCACCAGCTCCTTGTAGTCCTTCTCCAGGTCTCCACCACGGTACCCATTCACACGTTTCGTGATCGCCTTCAGGTCGCCCCGCCAGCCCCCCTTCCCGTCCTGCCCGGTCATGAACTCCTGCCAGGCCTTCGTCACTTCCTCCGACCTCACCTGCTTCGCCTGCTCGTACGTGTTGCTCGACTCCTCGTACAGACGCGACAGCTCCGTGCAGTCGTTGACCAGGCTTTCGCGCTGCTCCAGCTTCCGCTCGAGCGTGATCTGCGCGCGCATCCCCTGCAGGAAATTCGCCATCTCCTGCTTCGCAGACTTCAGGAAGTAGTGCCGATCCGTCCCTTTCCGCGACATGGCCTCCGTGATCTCGATCGTCAGCCCTTCCGTCAACTGGTTGAACATCTTCGCGAGCAGCCCCCACCCTTCGATCGTCCAGGAATCGAGGAGCGGGAACACCGGGATCACGGCCTCGTACCCGGCGGTCTTCAGGCGCTCGATCGCCACCTGGCAGTCTGCCGAGATGTTGCCGAACTTGCGGTTCCATTCGAGGGGCGATTCGCGCATGTCGTACTTCTTGAGCAGCACCACGTACGATTCGGCCATCTGGTCAAAGCTCTTCTCGATGACTCCCAGCTCTCCCTCGTACATCTTCAACTGCTCGTCTCGAATCGCCTTGATCTGGGCCGGGTCGCCGATCGCGAAGGCCTGAATGGCGTTCTTCTCGGGCACATTGCGGAGGAGATTGAGCACCTCGCCATCCTGCCTCGCCGCTGTGAACTGCGCCTTGACGACGTAGTGCCCGGGGAGCATCTTCTTCATCGTCGACATCCGGGCCGTGAAGAGCCCACCCTTCGGATAGACCGAGATGAGCAGCCCCTCGCACTTCTGCCCCCGGTGCTCCAGGAAGATGTCGAGCGAGGTGTCGTCGGGGAAGGAGCACTCGCCCTCGATGGTGATCTCCGTCATCTCGCCATTCTGGCTCGGCGAGGCGACGAGGCGACGGAAACCGTAGGAGGGCGTTTCCGCGGTCTCCTCCGCGAGGAGGGGGAGAGCAAGGAGAGCCAGCGTCGCGATGGCACAGCGATGGGCATGCATGGCGAGGTCCCGTCGTGTCAGGGGAATGGGAAAGGGGCCGCCCCCGTCGGAGCGGCCCCGTATCTTACATCGAGAATCCTGGCTACTCCAGCGAGTAGTATAGGAAGCGCGGGGCGCCCGGGATGACGCTGATCGTCACGTCGTCGAAGATGGGGCTCGCCACGCGATTCGCCCCCTCGGCGCTGATTTCGAGCTGATAGCTCACCTCCTGGCCCGGCAGGACGTTTATGTCGGTCAGGCCCACGCCGCGGCAGGTCCACTCGTACGGTTGGCCGCCGCCCAGCGTGGGGATGGCGTCCTGGGTCACGCCGCTCCCCGCCCTCACCCTCATCGTGCAGGTCGGGTTGAGGCCGCCGTAGCGGGGCATGTAGGCAGTCCACGCGATATTCGCCACCCGGCCCGCGTAGTTGAACGGCACGCAGCGGCTGTCCAGGATGTTCGCCCTCGGGCCAACGACTCCCTCGTAGCTCGCGCGCCGCTGATATCTCGGCGGCGGCACATAGTTCGAATTCATGGCAGTCGCGTAGACCCGCACGTCGTCGATCGTGCAGTCCGCGTTGCAAGGGTAACCGTTCGTGCTCCTCATACGGAAGCGGTTCGACCCGATGAAGAGGGACCAGTCGCGCATCGGAATCAGGCCGGGGTAGCCTTCGGCACGGCCAGCGACCAGGGCGTCATCACCTGCGGACTCCCCGTCGACGAAGAGCCAGCTACGATCGTTGGACCAGGCGTAGCGGATGTGGTGCCAGGTACCCGCGTACTGCCAATTCCTGGCGGCCCAGCCGCTCATGTTGACATCGTATCGATTCTCGTTCGCGGCCTGGGGAACGCGGTACCAGTTCGTGTGGTACATCCCCCAGTACCACATCAGGTCGCGCGAGGGGTAGGGTCCCTTCGGCATCACACCAAACCAGCCGTAGGGGGGACCGGAGAGCCTCGTCGCTTCGCTTCCCATGATGTAGGTCCCGCCCTCTTCCTTGCGGGCGTAGAGCGTGATCCGGTTGTCTGACACGCTCTGGTCCTTGGGACCCAGCTGATTGGCACCGTACGCGGTTCCGAGCTTCCCTTCGCCGCAGGTGAAGAACGTGCGGCTCGCCTCGGCGCGCGGATTTGCCACGCTCGCCGTGAGCTGGGATGCGAAGTCATCCGCGCCCCAGGTCGGCTTCACCCACATCTCGACGGTCCCGACGTCGAACCTGAGCTTGCCCTCGAGACGCTGGTTCCGGACGTAGTCGTCGACGCTGCCCCCGAAGAACGGCGCACCGTACTGGGATTGGTTCGAGTAGCTCGGGTAGCGCCTCGTCTCGTGGCAGAAGAGTCCGTCGACGAACAGCTCCGACTGGCCTCCCGTGTTGGGCGACCCGCCTCCCGCGGGAGAAACGATCGACGTCCCGCGCTCCGCGGGCCCGATCGCGTCGGTCCCCAGGTCGTTCGTGTAGTGCGCGTAGAAGGTAGGCGAGTTGGTCACGTTGGCGCCGGAAACATCGGTCGTCGGGAGCATCAGGTAGCCGTCGTACTCGGCCGCCGTCCCCTCGCCCGCGTCCAGCAGGTTCTCGGGGTAGGAGGCAATCGACGTCGGCGTCCCGGAGCCGCTCGTCCGGTTCTCAATGAACTCCCTCTGGGTGCTGACGCGGTAGACCTCGTACACCTTCACGGCCGTCGTGATCTTCTTCTCCGCGATCACGGGCATCGCGCCGTTCCCGAGCGGCACGCCGCACACGCGGCCAATCGACTCGACCTGGAAGTAGCCGTTCGAGTTGAAGGAGAACTCGGTCGTCCACCTGGTGAGGTCGGCCTTGTCCGTGTCGCCGAAGCGGGTGTTCATCGCCCGGTCCGGGTTGAACTTGTTGACGCGGCTGTTCGGATTGGCGTTCGCCATGATCGTGTCCTTCAGCGCCTGGGCCTGGACGCCTCCGCCCAGGTTGACCGGCGTCACGTTGGAGCGCGGGACGATGGCGCCGAGCCCGCCCCCGCTATCGATCGCGTTGATGAAGGAGCAGAAGTCGTACCACGACGCGAAACCGTAGCCGCGCGCCATGATCAGCTCGTTCCGTCGCGTCACGAGGGCCTGCGCGACCGCCTGGGCGATCGACTGCGTGACGACGACCTCCCCCGCGCCGCTCGAGAAGCCGTCACCCATGTAGGTGCGCGGCTCGCTCAAGCTCAGGTTGCGGCGAAGGTACTGTCCGCGGATGTCCGTGAGGACCGCCTCGAGCGTCTCGACCGCCGCGGTGTTCACGTTCACGGGCGCCCTTGGCTGGCGGCACGGCCCGGCCCCGCCCCCCTGCGAGGGGGACTCCCAGGTGTTCTCGGCCGTGTTCCAGTGCGGGGCCCAATCCCCACGGTCGTCAGACACGAGGCGGTCGCTGCCGCAGGAGTATTGGTTCGAGGCGCCGTCCTGGACGGTGGCCTCCGCGGTGCGGCGGTTCCGCTCGTCACCGGTCGACACCGTACGCCCGGCGCGCCACTGCCCGTTGTAGATGAGGTTCGGGTCGTTCGCCCGCGGATGCTCCAGCGCGTTCGGGTGGAGCGTCGTCGGGTCCTCCCACATGTGGGCCGTGATGTAGGGCTTCACGGCCTTGAAGTAGGCGTCCTGGTTCAGCGGGTTCGGGTCGAGGGCGGGCTTGATCTCGTTCTCGTTCGTGAAGTTCCTCTGGAGCTGCACGCGGAGGTTGCTGAGCCGGTTCCCCAGGTCCGCGAAGGGGAGCCTGCGCTGCCGGTTCAGGATCGCCCCCAGGTTGTTGAGCATCTGGATGACGTTCGGGGCGAGGGGGGAGATACGCATCTGGTTGATCGGATTCGGGTCGTCGTCGCTGTTGTCGGGCCCGTTGATGTAGATCATCGAGCCCCCGTCGAGGACCTTCACCGCGTAGAAGTCTCCGTTCTGCGTATAGGTGCCCGCGGAGAATCCCGACACGCCGAATTCGTCGTTGCCGTAGGAGTCGTCGATCGGGTCGGCGGGGTCCTTGTAGTTCACGCGGCCGTCGAGGCGCACGGTGCGGGCGCGGCCGTTGGGCTGCACGCCGAACGACGTGAAGATGGCGTCCTCGAGCATGATCGTCGGGTTGTAGAAGGCAGGACGCGGCGTCGGCGGGCCGGAGGCCGGGCGGCCGTAGATCCAAGGCTTGCTCGCATCCTCGGCGATCGAGTACTGGTCCGGCGGGATCCCCTGCCCCTGGATGGCGCGGCGGACCTCCATGACGGCCCGCTCGATGCCGCTCTGGGCGAGGAGCTTCGCGCGGACGGTGTCGACGTAGTTGCGCGACACGTTCCGCTCGATCTTGGAGAGGGCCGTGAAGGCGGCGGCGAGGAGCGCCAGCACCGTCAGCACGCCGACCGAGAAGATGAGGACCGCGCCCTTGCGGCGCCGCAGAACTCCGAGCCTCATCCGAGTCTCCCTATCTATTGAAGAAGGAGTCGCCGATCCCCTACGACGACGGCCGAGGCATGTGCAAATTGCCTGCCGACTTCGTGTTGCCGGAAAACACCTTGACTCAACTCCGTGAGTCTGTAAAGGTTGCCTTTCATCTACTCGTCGCGTCCTTAGGGCCTTTCGACAGGCGGGTTGCGCCCATGTGCCGCCGCGATGTCCCGCGGACTGTCAACTCGACCGACGCGACGAGCGCACGCCGGAAAGCGGGGGTTACAGGCTCACATGGGCTCGCGTTACAAGGCCGTAACCCGATCCTGCGCGGGTAACAGGGGTCCGCGAACATGCCTGGACCTAAGTCCTGGACGGACTCCGGGTAGGAACCTTTCGATCTGAAGGGTTCGGCCCGTTACCGAGGCTTGTGGCGCCTCAGGGTCGGCTCGTCGCTGACGGACAGCTTCCAGGAGCCGCGCGCGCGACGGCGGGAGAGGACCTTGCGTCCCCCCTTCGTCTTCATCCGCGCGCGGAATCCGAGCTTGTTCCGCCGCTTCCGCGTGTGGGGTTTGAAAGTGAAGCTCATCGCTACGCTCCGGAGTCCTCGCGAGTCGGAGGATTCTATCGTCTCGCCCGCAGGAGTCAAGGGGTTTGCGGCGGAGGCTGGTTCGGGAACGGGAACGGCTGGGGCGGCGGAGGCGCCTCGCCTGTGCGGCGAAGCCTCGCGACGCCGACCAGGATCAGCACGAGGACGAGGACTCCCAGGCCGAGCCCGACGCCCAGCGCGACGATCGGGAGGGGCGGCACGGCCTTCGTGCACTTGACGGTCGCGACGATCGAGTCGAACTCCGGGACATAGGCCTTCCTGCCGTCGTCCCGCCAGAGGCAGTTGATGAAGGCGACCTTCTTGTTCGAGAGCCTCACCACGTAGAACGTGTGGTTCAGGTACGACATGCTCCTGTAGGCGAGCACGGAGCACTTCACGCACGAGACGTCGCCGATCCGTGTCTCCGAGACCTTGCAGTCCTTCACCTTCGGCTGCTGGATCCCGATGAAGGCGATGTCGCGCGAGTTCTCCTCAAGCTTCGACGCGATCGACCCGTAGCTGCCGAAGGTATCCTCGCTGACCTCGATCTGGACGCACTGGAGCACGCGGTCCTCGACCTCCATATCGCCGGCGGGGGCCTGCGCGAGGGCCACGACCTTCGGCCCGGTGTCGGGGTCGATGAGCGGCACGGCGTACTCCTTGTAGCCGCTCCCCTCGGTGATGGTCCAGTCGTCGGGGAAGGTGAGCTCCATGCCCAGATCGGAACTGGTCCAGACCTGATCGGCGGAGAGGGAGAGGGATGCGAAGAGGAGCAAGAGTGCTTTCATATCAACAATTCTCAAGTCTCAATGAGCAATTCTCAACGAAGTCCCAACTCTGCAAGGATCAAGTGATCAACGGAGCTGCGCGAGTCAGTTGGGAGTTCCAGGCTTCGGACTTCATTGAAACTTGGTCATTGAGAATTGACCATTAAAAAAACAGGCCCCATCCTTCGACGGGGCCTGCGATGACTCGGCTCTGGGTGGGTGTGATTATTTCTTCGCGGCTTCCTTCTCGGCCTTCTGCCGAGCCTGCATCAGCAGCTCGCGGGCCTTCGAGAGGAGGTCGGTCCGCACGTTGTCGTTGTAGACCTCGTTGAAGGCGGAGATCGCCGCGTCGTAGTCCTTCTTCTTCATCGCCGCCTTCCCCTCATTGAAGCGCCTGTCGAGCTCCTGCATCCGCTGCAGCACGGTGCGCCAGTACTCGGGGAACTTCTTCGCGCCGGCCTGGAGGAACGTCTCCATCGACCCCGGGCTCGACGGCGCAATCGCCGCGATCGGCGCCTGTTCCTTGCTCAGGACCTGCACGAACGGGACGTCCTTCACGCCCAGCTTCTGGAGCTGCTCGGCGGGGACGCCCTTCGCGTCAACACGGTAGCAGTCGAAGAGCCTGGACACGCGGGCGACCTTCTCGTTGTCCCACACGTTCCGGTCGGCCTTCTTCGTCTCCTTGCCGCGCTTGTCGTTCTCGTCGGACCAGGTCCAGTACACCAGCGCCGGCTTGTCGCCGCCGGTCCACTTCGCCAGGTTCACCAGCGCCTCGTTCGTGGCGGAGACCTGCTCGCCGCTCTCCGTCGTCGCCTCTTCGAGACCGGAGTCGACGAAGGTCACGAAAGTGTCGCGGATCTCCTTCGTGGGGCCGCTCACGCTGCCGGAGCTGGAGGGACCGCCGCTCGAGGACCCGCCTCCTCCGCTCGACGCGCCGCCGGACGAGGAACTGCTGCTGCTACTGCTGCTCGAGGAGGACCCGCCCCCTCCGCCGCCGCCTCAGCACTGCCCGTAGACGTTCGCCGCGTACGCCATCGACGCCACGTACACGACCGCGATCCAAAGTCCGACGCGCATCTCTTCCTCCTGCCAGAAGACCAGAGTAGTCGTTTTCAGCAACGAATCGGCCAGAGAGCGTTTCCGGGAGATGATCGGATCCCTTGATGAGGCAACAGGTTCCACGGTGAGCCCGCAGCGCGCATTCGCGGCGCTGCAAACCTGTCTTTACAGGCTCAACACGCCGATGACACACAACACGCGGCAGGACGAGGTGTTGTGCGCGATCCGATAGCTGTCAACCCGGAATGCTGAGACGCTATCGGCCGCGACCCGGTCGCGGGATGCCCGGGTCGGTCGCGGGGATCTCGGTCTCCCAGTCGATCCCTCGACGATGCCCCTCGCGGATGTGGGCGCGCTCGTCCTTGTCGGGGGTCTCGTGGCGCGAGAGCCCCTCACGAAGCACCTTGAGGAGCGCCTCGTCGTCGCGGAGCGACCTCCCCTGGGAGAGGACGGTCCCCTCGAGGCCATAGGCGTCGGGCTCGACGACGAGGACCTCGGAGCCTTCCTCGGCGCCGTCGATGCCCTCAAGCTCGTCACCGCGGGCGACCTGGACGTACGTGAACTTCCCGATGAGCTCCTCTCCCCACGCGAGTCTGGCAAGGCGCTTCGCGAGGGCCTCCTCGACGACGACGAGGGGGAGGCCGTCGCACGCGGCGCAGTCGAGGGCGCGACGGAGGTCCTTGACGACTGGGAGGGCGAGATCGCCGTCCCTGGCCTTCTCATAGCGGGAGGCGATCTCGCGCATCGTCTCGACCATCTCGTCGATCCCCCCGCTCTCGGCGTCGCCGAAGACCATGTCGGGCGTCCTCCCGGAGCGGGTGAGCCTCTTCTTCCCGTCGGGGGCGAGGAGGAGGAACACGGTGTTCTCGAGCTCCCCCGAGCCGGTGCGGAAGAGGGACTCGAGGAAGGGGGCCTCGTCCTTGCTCTCGTAGGTCAGGGGGCGGACGCAGACGAAGGCGCGGGAGGCGTCGATCACGTCGCGGCTGGACAGGAAACTCCTGTCGGCTTCCTGCTTGCCGGGTCACCACACGCCGGGGATGCCCTTGCACTGGGGGGCGGCGGAGAAAAGGAGGATGGGGCGCCCCGTGCGTGCGGCCTCGGCCCTGGCCTGCTCCCAGACGGCGAACCACTGGACGCCGCCGGGCGGGTCGGGTTCGCCCCCCTCGATCCGCGCCGCGAGGAGGAGGGTCAGGACGACGAGGAGGCGTGAGGCAGAGGGCATGGCGGGCCTCTCCAGAATGCGGTTCCGTTCCTCCCCTGAGAACGGACGGATTCTATCCTGATTGTGTCCCCGATCGCCAGGCGGGCGTCAGGCCGTCGTGTGGAGCGCCTCGCGGACGCGTGCGATGAGCTCCTCGACGCGATAAGGCTTGTGCAGGAAGCCCACCAGGGCCCCGGCGGCGAACCGGGCCGAGACGTCGACCTCGTCGAAGCCGCTCATGAGGACGACCCGGACCGACGGGCGGATGCGGCGCAACTCCGCGAACACCTCGGCTCCGCCCAGGCCCGGCATGGTGAGGTCGAGGAGCACCAGGCCCACCTCCGCCCCGCGCTTTCTGTAGATCTCGAGCGCATCGACGCCGTCCCCGGCCGTGAGGACGCGGTACCCCTCCCCTTCGAGGATGCGCGCGGTCACGCGCCGGGCCGCCTCGTCGTCGTCCACGACGAGCACCGAGGCGGGCCCGCCCTTCGCCCGCGGGACCTTGCGCGCGGCGGGCGGCGGCGCCGCGGCGGCGGCGTCCGGGGCGAGGGGAGGCAGGAAGACCCGCACGGTCGTGCCTCGTCCGGGCTCGCTGCGCACGTCGATCGCCCCGTGGTGCGCCCGGACGATCCCGAGGGCCGCCGCCAGGCCGAGCCCCCGCCCCGTGAACTTCGTCGTGAAGAACGGATCGAAGATCCGCGTCCGTGTCGCTTCGACCATCCCGCTACCGGAGTCCTCCACCTCCAGGAAGACGCACTCCGCCCCGCCGTCGTCGAGGAAGGAGTGGGCGAGGGACGCGCGATCGGGCCTCGCCACGCCGGTCCGGACCGTGATCGTCCCTGAGGCCTCGCCGAGCGCGTCGGAGGCGTTCGTGATCAGGTTCATCGCGATCTGCCGGACCTGCGTCGCGTCCCCCTCGATCGGCGGGAGGTCCCGCGAGAGGAGGAGCCGAACGGACGCCTTCTTCGAGACCACCGTCGCCAGGAGCCCGGAGATCTCCTCGACGAGCCTGGACATGTCCACCCGCTCGAGCACGAAGCGGCCCCGCCCCGAGTACGCGAGGAGCTGGCGCGTCAGGTCCGCCGCGCGGACGGCGGCGAGCTCGATCTGCATGAGCGTCTCGCGCACGGGCGCCTTGGGGCCGACCGCCGAGAGGGCGATGCCCGCATTCCCGAGGACGCTCACGAGCAGGTTGTTGAAATCGTGGGCAATCCCGCCGGCCAGCACGCCCAGGCTCTCGAGCTTCTGGGTCTGCAGCATTCGCGCCTCGATGTTCCGCCGTTCCTCCTCTGCGCGCTTGCGCTCGGCGATCTCCGCCTGGAGGGCGGCGTTCGCGCTGGCGAGCTCCTCGGTCCGCTCGCGCACGCGGCGTTCGAGCTCCGCGTGGGACTGCCGGAGCTCCGCCTCGAGCCGCTTCCGCTGGAAGAACTCGGGCACGGTCACCCTCGTCGTCGGCGTCCGCCGCCAGGAAGGCGCCGGCGCGGGGCGGCTCCCGTCGAGGACGCGGGCGAGGTGCCCCTCGATCCGCTCCGGAGGCGCCATCACGAAGCGGCACTGGGCGTCCCCCCGGGCGATGCACTCCATCTCGGCCGAGACGAGCGGAAGGCCGAAGCTCTCCTCGCACCACCCCGAGGAGTACCCCGCGTTCATGATGCAGACGGGCAGGTCCGATCGCCGGCCCCGGCGGACCCAGGCGTCCGACTCGAACGAGAAGGGGTGGTCGTAGAGGAGGAAGAACTCCTCGTTCGGGACGGGCCTGGACTCCGGGAGGATCTTCACGTAGGCCCAGCCGGCGAAGGAGAAGTGGATCGGGCCGGCGGAGAGGCGCTCGATCGGATCGGTGACGCCCATGCGCGCATGGAAGGCCTTCGCGTCGGCCTTCCCGAGGGCGTGCGCCAGGTCGAAGAGGAGGTTGTTGGCCACGCTCCGCGCCTGGTCGGGGTCCTGGTCGCGGTAGAGCGACAGGACCAGGTCCACGAACTCCACGCTCATCGACGCCGCGCGCACGAGGATGTACCGCTCGCCGGAGATGGCGATCGTGCTGTGCTTGGGGTCCTCGACGCGGTCGGAGAAGTAGCGGGTGACGTACTCCTGGGCGCGGAGGAAGAGGGGCGCGATGGGGGCGGGGACGCTCACGGTGGTCAGAGGCACCCTGCGTTTTCGCATCGCCCTTAAGTCTCTCCGCGGCGGAAGGACCCGCGGGCGACATGGTCGGCGCCAGGCGCATGTCCGGTCAAGATCAACTGGAGCCGCGGGCGCTGGATCCCTATCGCTCAACAGTTGCGCGGCGCGCGCAGTTGTTTCGTCGTGGACGAACGAGGCCACGACAGACTCGCCGCTTGCGTCGTTTGCGGATGGCTCGCACGATCGCGGCGTTCGGGGCGCTTTTTTCACCACGGAGGCACTGAGACACTGAGACCGCACGGAGGTGCCATCGACCTGTCCGGCGGGGTCGTACCTCCCAGCGGCCGCGCGCTCGAGGAGAAGCGCCGCGCGGAGCGCGGCGGAGCGGTGGGGATGGCGCGGGCGGGACAGAGGGTGACTGAAACCGCCCTCTTGGGAAAAACAGCGTTGGCCTCGGAGAAGCTGATGTCGAAGCAACAGCGCCCTCTGTCCCGCCCGCTCCATCCCCACCGCTCGTCGGCCTGCGGCCGACCTTCTCCTCGGGCGCGCGGCCGCCGCGTTGACGATCACAATCCAAATCGCCGCGGAGACCTCCGTGGCTCAGTG
>CAZYRM010000188.1:1844-11843 GCA_964649705.1 uncultured Planctomycetia bacterium | reverse complement strand
CGATCACGCCGATCCCCGCGCCGGCGGCCTCCATGATGGCGTCGGCGGCCATGGAGGGCGGGACGAAGATGACGGAGGCGTTCGCGCCGGCCTCCTTCACGGCCTCGGCGACGGTGTCGAAGATCGGGACCTTGTCCTCGAACCGGGCGCCGCCCTTGCCGGGCGTGACGCCCGCGACGAGCCTGGTGCCGTACTCGAGCATCTGCTTGGAGTGGAAGCTGCCCGCGCTGCCCGTGATTCCCTGGCAGACGACGCGGGTGTCGCTGTTGACGAAGATCGACACGTGAGGGCCTCCCAGGGGAAACGAGGGCGGGGAGGATAGCAAGGAGGGCGCGGGGGCGTCAAGGGACGCGGCGGGTCGCGCAAGCCCCCTGTTGCCTCGCGGCCGCGTCTACGGTAGCCTGCGGGTCCGATGAAAGCGATCCCCGCCGCCCTCCTGCTCCTTGCGGCCCTCCTGACTGCAGAGGAGGGGCTTCCCCCTCACGCCGTCGCGCGGCTCGGGTCGCCGCGGTTCCACAATCCCGACGGCGTCGGCAGCGGCGCGGCGTCCCCCGACGGCCGCCTCGTGGCCTTCTCCTCCCTGGATGGCGGCGTCCGCGTGTGGCATGCGGAGTCGGGCGAGCTGGCGTGGGCGAGCGACGTCCCGGCGGCGTGCGCCGACCTGGTCGTGTTTGATGCGGCGGGGGAACGGCTGTATGGCGTCCGCATGGACGGGGCGAAGGTCTCCTCGTGGGACGCGAGGACCGGCGCTCCCCTCACCGGGGATCCTCTTCCGGAGGCCCGCGGCCACGAAGGCTGCATGGCCGCCGCGGCGGGACGGCTCGTCATCGCCAACGACGACGGGACCGTGTTTCTCTACGACCTCGCCACCCGACGCATGCTCTGGTGCCGCAGCTTCCTGGGTCGTGATTACGAGTGCGTCGCTCTTTCGGCGGACCCCGCGCGCGTCGCCCTGAGCGACGGGGATGGCGCCCTCCTTGTGCTCGGCCCGGACGGCAGGGAAATCTGGCGCGAACCCGCGGATGACCTGCTCTGGACTGCCCTCGCCTTCAGCCCCGACGGCTCACGCCTCGTGGCCGGGATTGAGGAGGGCGGCGTTCAGGTCTTGGATGCCGCCACCGGGGCGCCTGGCGCGTGGCTCGTCGGCGAGGAGACCTACCTGCTCTCGATCGCCGTCTCGCCGGATGGCTCGCGGGTCGTCGCCGCCTCGGAGGAGGGCCTCGTGCAGGCCTGGAACATCGCTGATGGCGGCAGGACCTGGAGCCTCCGGTACATCCCCGATCCCATTTTCGTCCTGGCCTTCTCCCCGGACGGCGGGACGCTAATCGTGGCGAGCGAGATCGGCGCCGTGCGGTGCCTCGACCCAGTGACGGGGAAGGACCGCACGCCGGGCGACGGGCACCTCGACCCCGTGGTCGCCCTGGCCTTCTCCCCCGACGGGAAGGAGCTCCTCTCGGGCAGCGTCGGCGGTGGCGTCATCGTCTGGGACCTCGCGACGGCGTCGCCGAGGTGGCGGAAAGCGGACGGCCGCTACGGCGTGCTCTCGGTTGCCTGGGGCGCGGACGGGGCGGCCGTCTGGATGACCGATGGGGCCTCGGTGCACCGCGTTGGCGAGGCACCAGGACGCCACTCGTGGCGCCGCCTCGGGGACCTGGAGCGCCTCCGCTGCGCGTCCCTCGCCCCGGACGGCTCGACAGTCGCGGCCCTGCCGTACGGCGATGCCGGCGGACTCTGGGAGACCGCGACGGGGACACGGCGTCGCTCCATTCAATCGGCCCAGCGCGAGGCGGCCTCCATCGCGCTGTCGCCGGACGGAAGGGCCGCCGTCGTCGCGGGCCCCTCCGTCCTCGAGCTCCACGCCGTCCAGGGGACGGGCCCGGTCAAGCGCATCGAGCCCCCCATAGCGGGGCAGGGGGCCCTGCGCGTGTCCTTCAGCCGGGACGGACGTCACTTCGCCACGGCTTCGCCACGCGGCGTCTCGGTTCTGGTCTACGAGGTCGCCCTCGGGGATCCGCCCGTTGCGAACCTGCTTCCGATCGGCACGGTGACCTCGCTCGGGTTCGGCGGGGACGGGCGCACCCTGGCTGTGGGATGCGCGGACGGGCGAGTTGAGCTTTGGGACGTCCCAACCGGGCGCCTGCTTCAGCGGCTGGAGGGCCACGACGGGACCGTGACCGCGCTCGCCGTCTCGGGGGACGGCCGCCTGCTCGCTTCCGGATCCGCCGACAAGTCGATCTTCGTGTGGGACCTGGCTGAGATCCCCCGCGCCGGTGATTCGGCATTCGACCCAGACTGCTGGTGGGCGAGGCTGGCCACCACGCCGGATGCCTTCGCCACGTCGTGGTTCCTCGTCGGCGCGGGCGACGAGGCGGTCCGCCTGATCGGAGAGCGGCTGCCCCCGGCGGCGCAGGAGGAGTCCGGAGTCGCCGCGCTCATCCGCCAGCTCGACGCCGACGAGTTCGAGGAGCGCGAGGCCGCCTCGGCCGCGCTGGAGGCCATGGCCCCGGACGCGCGCCCGGCGCTGGAGGAGGCCTCGAGGACTTCCCCCTCTGCCGAGGTCCGTTCACGAGCCGACCGGCTGCTTGCGTCGACGGGCGAGCTCACCATCTCCTCGCCCGAGGCGCTGCGCGCCGTCCGCGCCGTCGCCGTGCTGGAACACATCGGCACCCCCGCCGCGCGGGAGGCGCTCCGCCGCCTCGCCAAGGGCGCCCCGCAATCCCGCCTCACCCGCGAGGCCGAGGCGGCCCTTGCCCGCCTGGGGCGCTAGCGCTCACTCCTTGCGGATCACGTACGCCACGCCCGCGGCGTTCTCCAGCCAGGTGTGGTACAGCTCCTCGCGCGGGTAAACGCGGCGGACGTCCTCGCCCTGGTCCGGATGGGCCGCGGGGTCGTTCACCACGACGTCTCCCTCGTCCGTGAACCCCACCACGACAATCAGGTGCCCGCTGCTCCCCGTCACCGGCGCCCCCGTGAGCTCGCCTTCCTTCCACTTGTGGCTCAAGATCACGGGACGTCCCGCGGCAATCTCGGCCTCCAGGTCCTCCAGCCCGCGGAAGCGCGCGACGTAGGCCGCCTTCATGCCCGCCGCCGCCGCGTAGGCCGTATTGAGCGGCCAGTTGCCGTAGATCTTCGCCTCGTGGTCGTACACCCCGTCCGCGACCTCGCGCGTGGTCCGCTTCACGCCGTAGTGCTCCAGGACCATCGAGAGCGACGTCGCGGAGCAGATGTCGCCGCGGATCGAGGCGTCCTCCACCATCTGGGAGCGCTTGGGGACGTCGATCGTCTTTCCCCACGCCGCCGACCTCTCCGAGGCCAGCGGCGCGCGGTCGTCCCGCCGCCACGTCGCGACCGCGACCAGCCGAACTCTGGACCCGCCGCGGGGCGTCACGCGGTAGCGGAAGGCCTCCGCCTCCAGCCCCTTGTCCAGGACCAGGGTGTCCACGTCCACCGAGCACCCCTCGGCCCCCTCGCGCTTCACGCTCCTGCCGCCCTCGCGGCCGTTCCAGCGTCCCATCGTTTGCCAGGGGAGCCACCGGTCGCCCACCTTGACCTGAAGCTCGCACTCGACCTCTCCGCCCGCGGGAACGCTCGCGGCCCACGAGAGGACCGCCTCCCTGAACCGGGCCGGCGCCTTCACCTCCTGCCCGGCGTGCTCCAGCCCGGCGTCCACCCAGGCGCCTCGGTACGACTCCGAGCACGCGGCCGCGCACATCACAAGGAAGACCCCCAGGAAACGCATCGTGTCCACCCTCGACCGGCGCGCGAATGCTATCCCCGGGGATGCGCCGTGGCAAGTTGACAGCCGCTCCGGGCATCGTTACCATCTTCCCCCTCGCTGTACGGGAAGGGCTCGAACATGTGCTCGGACATCCGGCCTCCCGAGGAGGGGCTTGACACCCTCTCCGCACAGTTCACCTACGAGGCCGTGCGCAAGGTCGTCAACGCCATCCAGGGACTGCGGAAGAAGGGAATCGCGGAAGAGGCCATCATCGAGAAGATCTCGCGGGAGCTGCGCCACTTCGATCCCCACTCGCGCCAGCGCATGTACGAGAAGTCCCTCGACAAGGTGATTGCGGACGACTTTCCGGCCGACCAGGTGGAGTCGGAGGAGAGCCCGAAGAAGAACACCATCCTGCTCAAGATGAAGTCCGCCCCGCAGGGCATCAAGGAAGAGATGCTCGTCCAGTACAAGGGGGAGGACTACTACATCTCCGGGCTGAGCGGTCTGGCGTACACGCTGAAGAAGCTCGTTCCGCGCGCGCTCAAGAAGTAGGAGGACCTGGATGCCCGCCCCCGACCCAAAGCAGCCCGCCGAAGGCTTTGACACGTTCCTCGCGCGCCTGACGCTCGAGGTCCTGACGAAGGTCATCGCCGAGATCGAGAAGCTCCGGGCCAAGGGCACGTCCGAGGAGGACATCCGCAAGAAGCTCGACAAGGAGCTCCGCTCCTACGACCTCTTCACGCGCGAGCGAATCTACCGCAAGTCGCTCGGCAAGCCGATCGAGGACGACTGGAAGGCGGGCGACGTCGAGAGCGAGTCCTCCCCGAAGGAGAACACGCTGGTCCTCAAGGTGAAGCGGATCCCCGGGGGCGTGGGGGAGGAGACGCTGGTGCTCTACAAAGGCGAGGATTACACGGTCGGAGAGGTGCGCGGACCGAGCGTGACGCTGAAGAAGCTGCTCCCGCTCGTGAGACGCTCGAAGTAAGGAGGTCACCCATGGTCGCCGACGAGAAGATGGTCCGAAGCGAAGGAGTCGATACCTTCATCGCGAGGCTCACGCACGAGATCGTGGGCAAGGTCCTCCAGGAGATCGCCGATCTTCGCGGCCAGGGGACGCCCGAGCCGGAGATCCGTCAGCGCCTGGAGCGGCGCCTCCGCTCGCACGACGGCTTCACCCGGGACCGGATCTACGCCAAGTCCCTGGGACAGCCCATCGCGGACGACTTCCCTGCGGCGACCGTGGCCGCCGAGTCGGCGCCGAAGGACAACGCCGTCGTCCTCGCGCTCACGCAGGTCCCCGAGGGGATCCAGGAGGAGACGCTCGTCCAGCACAAGGGCGAGGACTTCAGCGTCATCCAGATCGACGGGAACCGCGTCTGGCTGAAGAAGCTGCTGCCCGTCCTGAGGCGTCCGCGGTAGCTACTTGCCGCGATACGCGGCCGTGACCTTGGCGCCGGGGTAGTAGGTCTCGAGGATCTCCTCCGCCTTCTTCCCCTTCTCCGCCATGCGCATGGCGCCGGTCTGGCAGAGCCCGACGCCATGCCCCCAGCCGTGGCCGGTGAAGAGGAACGCCTCCCCGTCGCGCGTCACCTCGAACTTCGTCGAGAGCAGCTTGTCGACGTCGAGGGCCTCGCGCAGCGCCTTGCCGCTCACCTCGAGCGGCTTGGCGGCCCCCGTCGACCAGACCTTCACCAGCGTCACGCGGCCGTGCTCCATCCGGTCCACGACCTCGATCCGCTTCGCGTCGCCGAGCTTGTGCCCCGCCTTGACGAGCAGGTCGCGCACCTCGGCCTCGGTGTACTTCGCGGTCCACTCGTATACCCGCGACTTCTCGCACCAGGTGCACGCCACGCCTGAGAGCGGCTTGAAGGCCGTGCCCCCGAAGATGGCCTCCACCGGTTCCGTGTGCCCGCCGCACGTCGAGTGGAAGTACGTCGTGAACGGCTTTCCGTCGTAGAGGAGCACCTTCCCGCGCGTCTCCTCGACGGCCTTCCGGACCGCGCTCGTGGTCTTCGACAGCCCCGCGTAGACCTGGTCGCGCGTGTCGTCGTAGACGTCGAACCAGCGCTTCGCCTTGCTCTTGTGCTCCTCGTCGACCTGCCTCACGCCGAAGCCCCGCGAGATGATCGCCTGGACCGCGAGCGCCTCGCGGTGGGACTCCGCGCCCATCTCCGCCCCGATCACGCCGGCGACGTAGTCCTCCAGGTCGACGACGTTTACCCCGAGGAGGGCCTCGTCGCGGCGGACGATGCGCAGGGCCCCCGCGTACTTCTTCTTCCCCACCGTGAGGGTCTCGGGCTTCGCGGGGATGATGTCGATCTCCTCGTCGGCGTACTTCGCCGCGCCGATCCGCGTGACGCCCTTCTCCGCCACGACGTCGACCTTGAGCGAGGCGCCGCGGCCGATCGGCTTCGTTTCGTCGGCCTTCGTCACGACGTACGGGCCGTCCACCTCGACGTGGAAGGACGCCGAGTTCGAGACGACGAGGACCCTGACCTTCGGCGGCGCCTCGGGGGAGGCCGCGAGCGGGAGGGCGAGGACGAGCAGCAGGGGGAGCGTTCTCATGGCGTCTCGTTCGTGAACGGCGGCTTGGGCATTGTAACGGGCTCCGGGGGGGCCCAGCAACGGGTGAACGACTCCGGGTGGCCCAGGCACAGGTTGCAGGAGATGCACCCCGCCGCGGCGACGCGGCGGAACCGGCGCGGGAGGTCGGGCTCGCGGACGAGCGGACGTCCGAGCGAGACCAGGTCGAACCGCTCGTCCGTGAGGAGGCGGTCGATCGTCCCGAGGCTCCTGATCCCGCCGTTCAGGCTGACGAGGCAGGGGAGGAGCGGGCGGATCGCCTGGGCCTGGGGGAGGAAGTAGGCCTCTTGCTCGGGCGCGCGGAGGTTCCGACGGCAGATCGACTCGGGCTCCTCCAGGACGCCTCCGGTCAGGTCGACCCACGTGACGCCCGCCTTCGCGAGGAGCCGTGCGACGTCGCGGGTCTCGAGGATCGTAAGGCCCCCCTCGACGAAGTCCTCGACGTTCATCCGGACGGAGACGGGCCAGGCGTCTCCGACGCGCCGGCGGATCTCGGCCAGGACGTCGAGGAGGAGCCGGGCCCGTCCCTGGATGTCGCCTCCCCAGGCGTCGGTCCGCCGGTTCGTGCGGGGGGAGAGGAACTGGTGCAGGAGGAAGCCGTGCCCCGCGTGGACCTCCACGCCGTCGAAGCCGGTGTCACGCGCCCGCTCGGCCGCGCGGCCGAAGGCGTCGACGACCTCGCGGATCCCGCCGGCGTCGAGCTCCTGGGGAGGACGGATGCGCGGGCCGAGGGCGACGGGGGAGGGGGCGACGGCGGGGCGGAGCGTCACGCTGGGGCGGGCCAGGCGGCCGGCGTGGGAGAGCTGGGCGAAGACGAGGGCGTCCCAGCGGTGGCACGCCTGGGCGATGCGGGAGAGGCCGAGGAGGCGGGCGTCGGAGTCGATTCCGGCCTGGGTGTCGGAGCGGCGCCCCGCGGGATGGACGTAGAGGTGGCCGGTGACGATGACGCCGACTTCGCCCTTCGCGAGGCGCTCGAGGAAGGAGGCCATCTCGTCCGGGCACCCGCCGTCCGCGGTGGCCAGGCGCTCGGCGGTCCCCGCGCGCACGATGCGGTTCTTCGCCTCGCGGGGCCCGATGCGGATGGGGTCGTTCCAGCGGGACATGGGCGATCTTCCGGATCAGCGAGGGGCGACCCATCGGGTCGCCCCTACCTGCCAGAGAGATGTCCTGGCGTCGCTACCGAAGCGCGGCGGCGGCCACCCTGGAGCTGCTCTTCTTCCGGGCCGGGACCGAGTCGTTGTAGAAAGCGTCGCGCCGCTTCGGGACGCGGCCCGCCTTCCGGATCGACTTCTCCAGCTCGTCCGGCGTGATCGCGTCGACCCGCCCGTTCTTGCTGTAGTGGGCCAGGCCGTCGTCGTAAATCGTGTGCCCGACGTCGTTCGTCCCCACGCCCGTGGCGCGGATCGAGTTCGGCAGCCCGTGATGGACCCACGAGGCCGACAGGTTCGGCAGGAGCGCGCCGAAGAAGATCCGCGCCACCGCCATGATCCGGAAGATCTCGTCCCAGTCGACCTGGTCCTGCTCCCCGACGAGCCGCGCGTTGTCCGCGTCGACGAGGTAGGGGTAGAAGACGAACTCGGTGAAGCCGCCCGTCTCCTTCTGGAGCGTGCGGATCAGCTCGATGTGCTCGCAGATGTGGATCTCGTTCTCCACGTGGCCGAACACCATGCTCGCGGAGGTGCGGATCCCGTTGCGGTGCGCGCACTTGACGATTTCGACCCAGTCGCCCGTCCGCAGGCGGTCGGGGCTGATCTTCTTCCTGACCTTGTCGTTCAGGATGTCCGCCGCGTTCCCCGACATGGATTGGAGTCCCGCCTCCCGCAGCTTCCGGATGGCCTCGAAGGCCGACACCCGCGCGCGCTTGGCGTAGAAGGCGACCTCGGCGGGCGAGAACGCGGTCAGCGTGAGGTTCGGGAAGGCGGCCTGGACCTCCTTGACGAGGTCGAGGAGGAACGCGAAGGGCACCTCGGGGTTCAGGCCCCCCTGGAGCGTCACGCCCGTCACGTCCGCCGACTGCTTGATGCGGTTCAGGATGTCGTCGATCGACAGGAGCATCCCCGGCCGCTCGTTCTTCCTTCTCTGATAGGTGCAGAGTTTGGAAGAGCAGCGACAGGACGTCGTGTAGCTGATGACGCGCTCGTGCGAATAGGTGACGGTTCCCTTGTGGAGCCGCTTCGACACCTCGTTCGCAACCGAGTAAATCTCGGGGAAGAGCGTCCGATCCTGTTGCAGCAGGAGGAGGGCCTCGATCGCGAGGATTTCGTCCTTCTCCAAAGCCGATCTCAGGATGGCGTTCGGATCCATAAACACCCCCTACAGCGGCCGCGCCGGCGCGGCCTCAGTCTCTCCGTTCGGGAGAATCCCCGCGATGATCAGTGTGGAAGAGGGAGGCCGATGACGGCGACGTCGCCGGTGGCGTGTGCGCTCCCTCGCGCCTCTTTTTCCCCGCGTGACAGCCCCTCGTCACGCAATTCCGTCCTGGTTCCTGAAAAGCGTGGTCGCATTATAGCGATGGCCGGAGGGGGCGCAAGGGGGAAAATCCCGGACGCCCGATCGCCTTGAAAAACCGCTTTTCTCCGTGCCGGAAGGCACCGGGGACGGTACAAGAGCGGTCCCGTTTTTTCACCGGTGCGAGGTTCGGATGCCCGATCGGAAGCGCCTCTACCTCGTCGACGGCAGCGGATACGTCTACCGCGCCTACCACGCGATCCAGCGCCTCTCGAACTCCAAGGGCTTCCCCACGAACGTCCTCTACGGGTTCACGGGGATGATCCTCAACCTGCTCAGGGACGAGAGGCCCGACCGGATCGCCGTGGTGATGGACGCGCCGGGGAAGACCTTCCGGGACGAAATCTACAAGGAGTACAAGGCGAACCGCCCGCCGACGCCGCCCGACATGATCCAGCAGATGCCGTACCTCCGAGAGATCCTCGCGGGGTACCGCCTCCCCGTGCTGGAGGTCGAGGGCGTGGAGGCCGACGACGTCATCGCCACCGTCGCGCGCCGCGCCGAGCGGGAGGGGTACGACGTCGTGGTCGTCACCGGGGACAAGGACCTCATGCAGCTCGTCGGCGGCCGCATCACCGTCCTCGACACGATGAAGCAGAAGCGCTACGGGCCGAAGGAGGTCGAGGAGAAGCTCGGCGTCCCGCCCGAGCGCGTCATCGACTTCCTCGCGCTGCAGGGGGACGCCGTCGACAACGTGCCGGGCGTGCCGGGCGTCGGCGAGAAGACGGCCGTGAAGCTCCTCCAGCAGTTCGGGTCGCTCGACGAGGTCCTCAGGCGCGCCGACGAGGTCGACCGTCCGAAGCTCCGCGAGTCGCTCAAGACGAACGTCGAGCTGGCCCTCCTCTCGAAGCGGCTCGTGACGTGCCGCGACGACGTCCCGCTCGACATCCGCCTCGACGACTGGGCGCCCCAGCGGCCCGACGCGCCGAAGCTCCAGGCGCTGTTCCGCGAGCTGGAGTTCGAGCGCTTCTACAAGGAGCTGGGGCCCGAGCGGGGGGTCTCCTACGACAAGTACCGTCTCGTGACGACGGAGGAGGACGTCACGGCGCTGGCGAAGACGCTCCTCGCGGCGCCCGCCTTCAGCTTCGACACCGAGACGACGAGCGTCGACCCGATGGAGGCGGACGTCGTCGGCCTCTCCTTCTCCTGGGCCCCCGGCGAGGCGGCCTACGTCGCGGTCGGCCACC
>CAZYRM010000188.1:0-1744 GCA_964649705.1 uncultured Planctomycetia bacterium | reverse complement strand
GGCCTCTCCTTCTCCTGGGCCCCCGGCGAGGCGGCCTACGTCGCGGTCGGCCACCGGTACCTCGGATCGCCGCCCCAGGTGCCGCGCGAGAGGGCGATCGACCTGCTTCGACCCGCCTACGAGAGCGCCGTCCCGAAGAGGGCGCAGAACGCGAAGTACGACGTGCTCGTCCTCTCCCGAGCGGGGGTCGAGGTGCGCGCGATCGACTGCGACACCATGGTGGCGAGCTACGTGCTGGACCCCTCTCGTCGCAGCCACTCGCTCGAGGAGCTGGCGAGGGCCTTCCTCGGGCACCAGATGATCACGTTCGAGGACGTCGCGGGGAAGGGGAAGAAGCAGATCACGTTCGACCAGGTGGAGGTCGACACCGCGAAGACGTACTCGTGCGAGGACTCCGACGTCACGCTTCGCCTCGCGGAGATGTTCCTCCCGCGGATCGAGGAGGGGGGGCTCATGCCGCTCTTCCGCGACGTCGAGATGCCGCTCGTCCACGTCCTGCTGGCGATGGAAAGGGCGGGGGTGAAGGTCGACCTCGGGCACCTCGCGCGGCTGAACGAGGAGTTCTCGCGCGACCTGGGGAGGATCCAGGGGGAGATCTACAAGGTCGCCGGCGAGGAGTTCAACATCGAGTCGCCGAAGCAGCTCCAGGTGATCCTCTTCGAAAAGCTGGGGCTCAAGAAGGGGAGGAAGACGAAGACGGGGTATTCCACGGACGCGGACGTCCTCGCGTCGCTGGCGAAGGAGCACCCGCTGCCGGCGGGGATCCTGGAGTACCGCGCCCTGGCGAAGCTCAAGCACGGGTACGTCGACGCGCTGCCGTCGCTGGTGAAGAAGTCGACGGGGAGGATCCACACCTCGTTCAACCAGACGGTCGCGGCGACGGGGAGGCTCTCGTCGAGCGATCCGAACCTGCAGAACATCCCGATCCGGACCACGGAGGGGAACCGGATCCGGATGGCGTTCGTGGCCGAGGAGGGGTGCGACCTGATCTCGCTCGACTACAGCCAGATCGAGCTGAGGATCCTGGCCCACCTGTCGCACGACGAGGTCCTC
Source organism: uncultured Planctomycetia bacterium (assembly GCA_964649705.1). Classification (GTDB taxonomy): domain Bacteria; phylum Planctomycetota; class MHYJ01; order WSZJ01; family CAZYRM01; genus CAZYRM01. The sequence goes on along the minus strand of CAZYRM010000188.1, from coordinate 691 downwards.
TCGGAGGCCTTCCGCAAGGACGAGGACGTCCACACCCGGACGGCGTGCGAGGTCTTCAACGTGACGCCGGACCTCGTGAGCTCGGAGATGAGGAGGAAGGCGAAGGCGATCAACTTCGGGATCATCTATGGGATGAGCGACTGGGGGCTCGCGCAGGGGCTCGGGGTGGAGCTGGAGGTCGCGGGGGGGTACATCGAGCACTACTTCAAGCGCTACGCCGGCGTGAAGCGCTGGCTCGACGATACCCTGGTTGCGGCGAAGAAGGACCAGTACGTCACGACGATGCTGAAGCGGCGCCGGTACCTGCCTGACGTCTCGAGCGCCAACCCGCAGCTCCGCGGGATGGCGGAGCGAATGGCCGTGAACACGCCGATCCAGGGGACGGCGGCGGACCTCATGAAAGTCGCGATGGTGAAGATCCAGGGGCGGTTGGAGGGGGAGGGGTTCGCGTCGAAGATGATCCTCCAGGTACACGACGAGCTGGTCTTCGAGGTCCCGGAGGGGGAGCGCGAGAAGCTGCTGTCGATGGTCCGTCAGGAGATGGAGCACGCTATCGAGCTGGACGTCCCGCTGAAGGTGGACGTCTGCCTCGGACGCAACTGGGGCGAGATGCGCGATCTGGGATAGGCTCGAGCCCGGCATCGGTGGCGGTGGCGTGCTCGTAATCGGGCTCGAAATCGTTCTCGTGCTC
>CAZYRM010000187.1:0-11896 GCA_964649705.1 uncultured Planctomycetia bacterium | reverse complement strand
CCCCCGGCGGTCGTGACGTAGTGGATCCCCTTCACCAGCGAGTGCTGGTAGTTGTGGTTGTGCCCGTTGAAGACCGCCGTGACATGGAGCTTCTCCAGCGGCGGGAGGAGCGTCGCGCGGAGGAGCATCGCCTCGAGGTCCCTGATCCCGTTCTCGCTTGTGCAGTACGGAGGGTGGTGGAAGTACGCGAAGGACCACGGGCTCGTCGCGTGGTCCTCCAGGTCGCGCCTGAGGAAGTCCCGCTGGCGCCCGGAGGTCAGGTACGACATGTTCGAGTCGAGCGCCAGGAAGTGGGCGTCTCCCACGTCGAAGGAGTACCACCGCTCCGTCCCCGGCAGCTCAAAGGCCTCGAAGTAGTCGTCCGCGTCGTGCTCGTGGTTCCCGAGCGCCGGGTAGATCGGGGACTCCGCGAGCAGGTCCCGCCCCTCGTCGAAGAAGTCGTCCCAGACGGCCGTCTTGCTCCCGTTCGAGACCAGGTCCCCGGTGTGGAGCAGGAAGAGCGGCCGCTCCTTCCGGATCGCCTCGGCGATGCGGCGGTGGACCTTCCCGTTCGATCGCGTGTCCCCGTAGACGACGAACGTGAACGGAGTCCCAGGCTCCACGGCCGCGCGGAAGGCGTGGAGGTCTCCCTCCTCCTCCCCCGAGACGATTCGGTAGGAGTACTCCTTCCCCGGCGCGAGCCCCTCGATGACGATCCGGTGGCGCCTCGCGGGGAGGGGCTCCGCGAGCTCCTGCGGCTCCGCGCCGGCCTCGCCCCAGCGGACGCGCCCCATGCAGGGGTCTTTCGTCGTCCAGAGGACCGTGATCCGATCCGTCCGGAGGTCCTGGAGGTAGGGGCCCCTCTCCGCCGGCTCGTCCGCGCGGCAAGCGGGTCCTCCAAGCAGGGCCAGGGACACCGCGAAGACCAGAAGCGGCAGGGGCTTGCACATGGGCGCATTATGTCCGGATTTCCACCCGGTGTCCAACGCGCGCGAGCCCCTGCCCGTATATCCGGTCTTCTCGGCTCGGGGCAATCCGTCGTTCCCATTCCCTCACGGAGGACCCATGACCCGCCGCTCGTGGCTCGCCCTGCCCGTCCTTTGCCTCTCCCTCTTCGCCGGGGACGAGTCGGCCTCTCGCGAGGACCGCATCGCCGGGAGGATCCAGGAGTGGATCGACCAGGAGATGACGCAGTTCCGCGAGGAGCTGCTGCGCTCCATCCGCGAGGAGCTGGCGCCGAGGCCGGCGGTCCGTGCCTCGAAGGGCTCGGCGAACTTCGCGGAGGCCCTCTCGTCGATCCGCGCGGAAGAGGCCTTCACGCACGACGAGTGGCTCTCGGACGACGCGCGCGAGGGGCGCGAGTCGGGGCAGCCCGGATGCGAGGCGGCGGCGGACTACATCGCGGAGCAGTTCGAGTCGTACGGCCTGACGCCGATCGGCGACGACGGGTCGTATTTCCAGCACTTCACGATCGGGCGTACGAAGAAGGTGGAGACGTACAACGTCGTCGGGATGCACGAGGGGACCGATCGGAAGGACGAGTACGTCGTCATCGGCGCCCACTACGACCACGTCGGGAAGGGGAAGATGACCTTCTCGAACGGCCGGATGGGCGGCAGCAAGACCGACGACGTCTACAACGGCGCCGACGACAACGCGAGCGGGACCTCGGGCCTGATGGAGATCGCGCAGGCGTTCTCGGGGCTGGAGACGTCCCGGAGCGTGATCTTCATCGCCTTCGCGGGCGAGGAGAAGGGGCTGCTCGGCTCGTACCACTACACGGCGCACCCGATCAAGCCGATCGAGAAGACGGTCGCGATGATCAACATGGACATGATCGGGCGGAACCCCGCGAAGGCCGTGCAGGTGCTCGGAGCCAAGACGAGCCCGCAGCTCGAGGCGATCGCGAAGCAGGCGGCGGAGGAGACCGAGGTGAAGATCACCTTCCCGACGGGCGGGGCCTTCGGCGGGAGCGACCACTACCCCTTCTACCAGAAGGGGCTGCCGGTCCTCTTCTTCTTCACGGGGTTCCACAAGGACTACCACCGCGCGACCGACCACTCGGACGGCATCTCGAAGGAGCAGCTCGAGAGCGTCTCCCGGATGGCGGCCTGCTGCCTGTGGGAGGTCGCGAACACGGAGGAGGAGATCGAGTTCAAGAAGCTCCCGGGCGGCGGGATCGGGATGGGGCGCAAGCCGCGCCTGGGCGTGACGCCGGCCGAGCTCGAGATCGAGCAGGCGAAGGACCTGGGGATCGAGGAGGGGACGACGGGCGTCCTGCTCCAGGACGTCGTCGAGGGCTCCGCGGCAGAGAAGGGCGGGCTCAAGAAGGGGGACGTCGTGGTCTCCTTCGACGGGAAGACGTTCTCCGAGGACGACGGCGAGGGCGAGTTCCGCGAGGCGGTGGCGGGCGCGAAGGCGGGCGCCGACGTCGAGGTCGTCGTGATCCGCGACGGCGAGAGGGTCGAGCTTACGGTGAAGCTGAAGTAGGGCGGTTCCCCGCGGGGGCGGCCCTTGCGGCCGCCCCTCGAACCCCGCCTTGACTCCGGGGCCCCGGCGCGTAGAATCCCTGATTCACGTGTGAGTGATCGCCGGGAACGGAGGGCGCTTGTTCAACCGTCGCGTGCCGTCGCTGGCCGGGATCCGGCTGCACTCGCGGCTGGTCCGCCTCCTCCGGCACTGCAGCCTGATCGACCTCGTCCTCCTCGCCTACGTCTCCGTCGTCGGCGGAGTCGTCCTCGTCCTCCCCAGCATCCGCTACTGGGAGGTCCTCCTCCTCGACCACGCCCTCGTGATCGGCCTGGTCCTCCTGATCGCCAAGACCTCGGCGCGCTACCCCTCCTTCTTCTGGAAGATGGTCCACTGCTGGTACGCCGCGGCCCTCACGCCGATGGCCTACCGCGAGCTCTACTACCTCGTCCGGCCGCCCATCACGTGCGGCGACTTCGACCAGGCCCTCCTCGCGGCGGACCATTTCCTCTTCGGCGCGGACCCGACTGTATGGCTCCACGGCATGCTCTGGCCCCCCCTCGTCGAGTGGTCCCAGTGGGTCTATACGTCGTTCTTCTTCATCCCCGTCTCACTCGGCGTCTTCCTGTGCCTGAGGAGGCGCGTCGACCACTACGAGGAGGCCATCGGCGCCGCGACGATCGGCTTCTACACCTCGTACCTCGGCTACTTCTTCGTCCCCGCAATCGGCCCCCGATACTGGATGCCGCGCGACCTCGGGATCGAGGGGCACGGGCTCTGGTTCACCGACCGACTCCGCGCGCACCTCGACTCGCTCGAGTTCTGCATGCGCGACTGCTTCCCGAGCGGCCACGTCGAGGTGACGCTCATCGTCCTCTTCTTCGCGTGGAGGTACCACCGTCCGCTGTTCGCGTTCCTCCTGCCGATCGGCCTGACGATGGTCTTCGCCACCGTGTACCTGCAGTACCACTACGTCGTGGACGTGATCGCCGGCGCGGTCCTCGCGGCCATCGTCGTCCCCGCCGCCTCCGCCTGCTACCGCAGGTGGGAGGAGGTGCGCCGCTCGCTCGCCGCGGCCTAGAGGCGGTCCCACCGGCTCCGGTAGAACTCCGTGACGTACTGCAGCCGCTTGACGAGGCCCAGGTACGCCTCCCGTGCCGCCCCCGGCGCCGAGACAGGGCGGCGGAACAGCCCCCGGATCTCCGCCTTCGGCACGAACTCCAGGATCATCGCGTCGTAGAGGCGGTCCCCGAGCATGTGCCCGAGCGCCTGCGCGACGGCCACCCGGACCACGCCGTCCATCCTCCCCGCGCGGAACGGCTGCGCGAAGGGCGCCCCGGCGAGGAAGGAGACCTCCGCGTCACGGTGGGAGAGGACCCTCCGCGCGACCGGGCGGATCTTCTGGATCCCCGCCTCCCCGTCCGGGCGCCGCGCGTACTGGGCGTAGTCGCGCTCCTTGTAGCAGAGCCGCTTGTGGTTGATCACCTTCGACCCGAAGTATCCCAGCGCCTTCGACCAGACGAGGCCGTAGAATCCGTCCTCACCCCCCGCGGGGGCCGGCGGGCACGTGCGGGCCTCGCGCGCGGCGAGGAGCCTCGCCGCCTCCTCGGCCGCGTGGTTCATCGAGTAGCTCGCGAACAGGATCGCCCCCGCCTCGGGCAGGAACGCGCTCCCCGTCGTCCCGAGGGCCAGCTCCGCCTCCGGGAGGAGGGCCGGCGGGACGGCCCTCCGGAGGGCCTCCAGGTCGTCCGCCTTCAGGACCTCCAGCCCGTCCAGGCGAGGCGCGCGGATCCCCAGGAACGAGGCGATCGCCCGCGCGAAGTCCGCGACCAGCTCCGCAAGGTCTACGTCGTCCGATCCGTCCTCGTACCACGGGAGGAACCGCTCGGGCGACCCCGTGCGCTCGAGCCAGGAGAGGTGCGACTGGAGCTTCGCGAGCGGCGTCGCGTTGAGGACGCAGAAGGCGCCGTCGCGCAGGCGCAGGACGTCGACGATGTGCTCCAGCCCCTCCCCGGCGAGCTGCCAGTAGAGGCGGTCGACGTTCTGGTAGACGACCACCGCGCGACGCTCCCGTCCGCGGCGCGCGAGGGCCTCCGCGACGAGCCGAGGCAGCCTCCCCTCGGGGACGTGGAGCTCCCCGAAGAGCGCGACGAGGAGGTCCTGCGGGTTGGTCTCGCACCACGCCGCGATGCGCCCCGCCGCGCTCCTCTCCCGCGCCTCCATCGGGTCCCGCGCGCCGCGCGCCGGCTCGGTGTTGAGCGCCATCACGGGGACGCCTCGGCGGCGCGCGAAGTCGAGGACGATGCGGCAGCTCGGCCAGTGGAAGCCCCACGACTCGGCCCACCGCGTCGCCCGCAGGAAGCCCTCGTCGGAGAGCTCGCCGCGGAGGTATCGGTCGACGTGGGCCTGGTCGCGCGCTCGGACCATCTCGAGCGCGAGCCACGCGCGCCGCTCCCCCCGCGCGAACGGCGGGCGGGCGAGGACCTCGTGCAGGAGGCGGACCGGCGTCTGCTGCGCCTGGCGGAGCGTGTGGAAGTCGCCGACGTAGGCGACCCCGGCGGAGGCGACCTCGTCGACGAGCTCGTCGCGCGTGGAGATCCGATCGTACCGCGCCGTGCGCCGGGCGAATTCGGCGAGCGACGGCCCGAGTCCGGGCGCCTCGCGACGCACCAGGCCCGCGATCTCCCGGCGGATCTTCTCCACGAGCCGCCGCTGCATGGCGAGCAGCTCTTCGCGTGCGGTCCTCTCGGTGCGGACGGGGCGCACTCCGACCACGGGTTCCTCCACAGACGGGACGGCCCGGAATGCGCGATTCATGCAGATGCACTCCGGACGGCACCGGGATGCATTTAAACCCATCCGTTTCCTTGACAAGGTCTCCGGTGGCCGATATCCTCCCCGCCACATTTGCCCGGGGTGGGAGATTGGGATCGGCGTCCCGAGTCCCGCCGGGAAGAGGAATTGCCTTTCAAGGAGGCGTCACGATGGGGGACCTGCTGGTCGTCCAGTCCAAGGTGAGGGAGCTCATCAAGAAGAGCAAGATGAACGCGAGCGGCACGGCCGTTGAGGCCCTGTCGAAGGCGGTCGAGGACCTCGTGAAGAAGGCCTGCAAGCGGGCCGACGCGAATCATCGCAAGACCGTGCAGGATCGCGACATCTAGTCGTACCGCACGTCCTGGACTCGCGCCTCGCTGAGGCGGGGCGGGTCGAGGTGGCACGCACAAAGCACGGAGGCGCTCTAGCGCTGCCGTGCTTTTGCTGTCTCAGGAGGTCGCCATGCCGGCCCATCCCAACCCCGCGCAGGTGAAGGGGATCCTCGAGACGCTGGAGAGGACCTACCCCGAGGAGACCTGCGCGCTGCACCACCGGAGCGCCCTCGAGCTCCTTGTCGCGACCATCCTCTCCGCGCAGTGCACCGACGAGCGCGTGAACCTCGTGACGAAGGCGCTCTTCGTGGCGTTTCCCTCCGCCCAGGACTACGCCCAGGCGCCGATCGGGGAGCTGGAGACGGCGGTCCGCTCGACCGGCTTCTTCCGCAACAAGGCGAAGGCGATCCAGGAGGCGTGCAAGCGGATCGTCGAGGCCTACGGCGGCCGGGTGCCCGACTCGATGGAGGAGCTCCTCACGCTGCGCGGGGTGGCGAGGAAGACGGCGAATGTCCTCCTCGGGACGTGGTTCAAGAAGAACGAGGGCGTCGTCGTAGACACCCACGTCCATCGGATCGCGACCCGTCTGGGCCTGACGAGGCAGAAGACGCCGGAGAAGATCGAGCAGGACTTGATGGCGGTCCTGCCCCGCGAGACGTGGACCGACTTCTCCCACCGCATCATCTGGCACGGCCGCCGCATCTGCGACGCGCGGAAGCCCGAGTGCGAGAGGTGCCCGCTCGATCGGCTCTGTCCGAAGGAGGGCGTCAAGGCGCCGTCGAAAGGACCCGCGAAAGCGCCTCGTAGACCCCCGGCGCGGCGCCGATGATGCGGGGGACGCGGGCCCGGTCGGGGTGGAAGTCGATCGGGCGGCCCTCCCCATCCGTCACCCGTCCTCCCGCCTCGGCGAGGACGAGCGCCCCGCCCGCGACGTCCCAGAGCGACCTCGGATGGGAGGTGAACACCGCGGCCCCTTCGCCCGACGCCACGAGGCAGAGCTTGTAGGCGATGCTCCCGACGGGGGAGAGGTGGAGCCGCGGCGAGTACGCAGCGAGGTCGCCTCGCCGATGCTCGGAGCGTGAGACGAGGACGGTCTCTCCAGCGAGGTCCGTCGCCTGGAGGACGCGGGTCGGGCGCCCGTTCCGGGTCGCTCCTCCTCCTTCGCGAGCGCTCCACGCGTCGCCCGTCGCGGGGTTCACCACGGCCGCGACGCGCGCTCGGCCCTCGGAGACGAGGGCGACCGACACGGCGAATTCGGGCAGTCCCGCGACGAAATCGGCCGTCCCGTCGAGCGGGTCGATCACCCACGTCGGCTCGTCGCCGTAGGCCTGAGCGTCCTTGACGCTCTCCTCGGAGAGCCAGCGGTAGGACGGGAACTCGCGGGCGAGCACGTCTCGCAGCACCTCGTTTGCCCTGAGGTCCGCCTCCGTTACGGGGTTCCCGTGTCCCTTCTCACGGACTTCATACGTCCCGCGGTACAACGCGCGGATTTCGGACGCAGCCTGGATGGCCGCGGCGATGGCTACGGCTGCTTCACGTTCGAATCCCACACTCCCCTCACCGACGCCGTTCAGGCGCGCTGCGAGGGGCGGGCCACCGGCCCGCCCCTACGGGATGACCACGCCGACTTCCGCCACCTGCCCCGCGACGATGTCCGCCTCGAACTGCGCCTTCCTCGCGCCCTCCGTCAACTCCCCCCGATAGTGCCCCGGCGCGATCCCGCCGCGCTCGATCCTCCCGTCCTCCCCCGTCTTCCAGCTCGACGGGTCGAGAAGGTCCTCGATCCCCACGGACGACTCGACGGGGTTCCCCTCCGCGTCGATCAGCGCGAGCGTGGCCCCGACGACCGGCCCGCCTGCCGCATCCGACACGCGGACCCGGATCGTCCCCGCCGCGGGCAGGACGACCTCGATCGTGGCATCTCTCCCCGCGGCGACCCGTACGACCCGCTGCGCCGACGCATGTCCCTTGGAGTGGACGCCGAAGACGTACTCCCCGGCGCGCACGCCCGGCAGCGAGAACCTGCCGTTCTCGTCGCTTTGCGCCGACCACACCTCCGTCTGCGCGACGATCGTCCCCGTCTTCCGGTCGCGCAACGAGAAGGTCGCCCCCGTCACCGGCCGCCTCGCATCGTCCAGGACGATCCCCTCGATCTTCGCTCCGCCGGAGAGCAGGAAGTCCATCCCGCCGACGTTTCCGTCCGCCGGCATGGCGAACGGGGCGGTCATCTCGACGGCATACCCCTCCTTGGAGACCTGCAGGACGTACTCCCCCGGATCGAGCCCGGAGAGCTCGTAGGCGCCCTCCTCGTCGCTCGTGGCGGACCCCGCGTACCGCTCCAGGAAGTCGGCCATCCCGCCCTTCGTTCCACCGGTCCGGTAGGCCTGCACCTCCGCGCCGGCGACCTTCGCTCGGGTCCTCACGTCGTAGACGCGGCCGGAGACCGCTCCGGTCGGCAGGTCGAAGTCCTGCTTCACCTCCCGCTGGCCGGCTGGAATCGCGCACTTCATCATCGTCTTGCCGACGATCACGGAGTACTCGCCGGGCCGCACGCCGGTCAACTCGTACCCCCCCGAGTCGTCGGTCTGCGCCGACATCATCGCCCCGCCTCCGGACGTCGCGAAGAACTGGAGTTGCACCTTCGACTGCACTCGCCCCCCCTGGCGGACGCTCCCGTACAGGCGGACGCCGTCGGAGGGCGTGAAGTCGACCTGGACCGATTCCCCCTCCTTCACGACCACCGTGCGCATGTTCATCTTGGCCCCCGCGGCCCCCTCGCCCATCTCGTAGATCGCGACCATGTACGTCCCCGCCGCGAGCCCCTTCAACTCGTACTTCCCGTCCTTGTCGGTCTGGGCGGAGTTCTGATCGGTGTAGGCCGCCGTGATCGTGGAGACGGTCACTCCAGGCCGTGGACGGTCGCCGTAGTCGACGACACGGCCGAAGATCCGCGCGGCATCGCCGAGGAGGAACTCCTCCTCCGTGACTTCCCCTTCGTCGATGTCGACCGTGCGGATGAGCGCGGCGAAGTCCGCGTGGTTCACGCGGATCCGGAGGCTGCCCGGCGGCACGTCCGCCATCACGAATCGGCCTTGTTCGTCGGTCTTGCACGGACCGGCGGGGTTCGCGAGGAACGTGTCGGCGTCGATGTCCATCATCGCGAGCTTCTCGAGCCGGGTGATCGTTGCGCCCGCGACCGGTTCCTTGGTGCGGGCCGAACGGACGACGCCGCGGAGGCCCCCGCCCGGGGTGAGCTCCACGACGATGCCGGTGACCGTCTGCCCGAGCGCGACATCGAACTCCGCGCTCTGTCCCGGCGCGAACCCCTTCGCGCGGGCCTGGATGATGTGCTTCCCGGCGCCGACCCCATCGACGACGAAGGTCCCCGCTTCGCCGACCTGGACCCGGTTCTGCTCCCAGGCCTGCATGGAGACGAGGCGGCAGGCGACAGCAGGGGAGTCGATGGGGGAGCCGTCGGACTTCCGGACGACCCGCCCCTCGATCCGTCCCGCCCGGGTCAGCTTGAAGTCGACATTCTCGGAGCCCGCCTCGACCTTCTCCTTCACGTCCTGGACGTGCCCCGGGGCCGTCGCGCTGAGGTAGTGGATCCCCTCGCGCAGGTCCTGGACCTCGTAGCGCCCGTCGGCGGAAGTGGCCGACATGCGCGAATACGTCCCGCGGAAGGGCGTCTCGCCCTGCCCGTACCAGGCCGCCGTGACGACGGCGCCCTCGATGGGGGCTCCGTCCCTGTTGAGGACCCGTCCCGAGATGCTCAGGGCCGTCGCGAGGCGCAAGTCACAGACGGCCTCGCCGCCCGCGGCGGCGGTGGCCTCGCCGAATCCGGGGCCGAAGCCCGATTTCTGGGCGGTCATGCTCTGCATGCCCGGAAGGACCAAAATGCGGTATCGCCCGTTCGCGTCGGTGACGGCGCTCGCGCCGGTGCCGGCGTAGCTCGTCGTTTCCATCTCGGACTTCCCTTCGCCTGTCATGAGGACGGAGGAGGAGACGATGGCCCCCTCGACGGGCCGGCCGTCGGGGTCGGTGACGGTCCCGACCACTGCCGCGGCGGCCAGGAGGGTGAGCTCGAGGTGGGCGGAGTCGCCGACGGAGAGGTTCACGACGCCGGGCGTGCTGATCTTGCCCGGCGTCTCGGCGCGGACGGTCCAGCCGCCCGCCAGGACGTCCATCGCGAACAGGCCGTCGTCGCCGGACTTCGTCGCAACGGGACCCAGTCCGTACATCGACGTGGCGGTAACGATCGCGGCGGCGGGGCGGCCGTCCTGGGTACGGACGACGCCGTCGATGTGGGCGGTCTCCGCGGCGGGCGACTCGGTCCCGGCGGTGGGCTCGGATGGTCCGTACGGGTTCACGGGGGAACCCGTGGACGGGGAGCCGCTCGGGACGCCCCCGTCGGCCGTGACGGCGCCGGGGCCTGTCCTGGGCGAGCGATCCGGGCCGCCCGCGGAGGGCCGCGTGAGCTGGTAGACCGCGGCTCCGGTTCCGAGGAGGACGAGCGCTGCGAGGGCGATCCATGGAAGGGCGCGGTTCATTCGGCGCGAGCCTCCTCACACTCCCTACGGGGCTTGATATCAGATATCTGAGAGCTGAGGTCTGATATCAGATATGGTCCGCCAACGCTGCGTACAGAGCGCCGCGTCGCGTTGAACAGAAACGCCTCGCCTCCGGAGCATATCTGATATCAGACCTCAGATGTCAGATATCTGATATCGGATCCGCCCAGGCCGTCTGCAGGATACGGTTTCTCCCCTCTCGAAAAGAATCGAATTCCGGGACCCCTCTCCCGACAATCTCCCCCCGATGCGAATCCTCCATCTCTTCAGCGACTGGAAGTGGACCGGCCCCGCCGAGCCCACCCTCAACCTCGCGATGGCCCTCTCTCGCCGCGGGCACACCGTCTGGTACGCCTGCCGCCGCCCGCCCGAGGGCGTCCCCCAGTCTCTCCTCACCAAGGCCCATGAACGCGGCTTTCAGCCCCTCCTCGACTTCTCCCTCAACCGCTACTTCGCGCCGCTCGATCTGCTCCACGACGTGAGGCGCCTGGCGCGCTTCCTCGAGCGGCACGAGGTCGACGTCCTCCACTGCCACCTCTCCCACGACCACGTCGTCGGCGTCCTGGGCAGCATGGCGTCGTCCCGTCCGGCCCTCGTCGTCCGGACGAACCACCGCGGCGTCCCGATCGCCCACCGCTTCGGGACCTGGCTCCTCTTCCAGAGGACCGACGGGTACGTCGGCTACTCCCGCCTCGCGATGGAAGCCGATGCGCGCACGCTCGAGTGGGACCCGTCGCGAGGGGCCACGATCGAGGGCTCCGTCGACCTCGACCGCTTCGATCCGTCGCGGTCACGGGCCTCCAAGCGCGGCGAGTTCGGCTTCGCGAGCGGCGACGTCGTCGCCGGCATCGTCGCGCGGATGCAGCGGCACCGCCGCTTCGACCTGCTCATGGAGGCCGTCTCCCGCGCCTCCCGCGAGGTCCCCTCGCTCCGCCTCCTCGTCGTGGGGAGAGGGACGCACCAGGAGGAGGTCGCGAAGCGCCCCGCGGCGAGGATGGGGCTCGGCGAGCGCGTCGTCTTCGGAGGGTACCGCGCGGCGGACTATGAGGACGCCCTCGCGGCGATCGATTTCAAGGTCTTCCTCGTGCCGGGCTCCGACGGCTCCTGCCGCGCCGTCCGGGAGGCGATGGCGATGGGAAAGCCCGTGATCGCCACGAAGCGCGGGATGCTCCCCGAGATCGTGATCGACGGCGAGACGGGCCTCCTCGTCGACGAGACCCCCGAGGCCCTCTCGTGGGCGCTCGTCCGCCTCTCGCAGGACGCCGAGCTCCGACGGCGCCTCGGCGCGGCGGCCCGCGCCCGCGCGGTCGCCCGCTTCTCCCTCGACGACCAGGCCTCCGCCGTGGAGTCCTTCTACGCGCGGTTGCGGGAGGCCCGCGGAAGCGCTAGAATCCTCGCCCCTTGACGGGGTCGGAGAGCCTGGATGGACGTCCTGTTTCTGATCCGGGGGCGGGAGCACCCTGCCAGCCGCTACCGGGTGCTCCAGTACCTCGACCCGCTCGCCCAGGGAGGCGTCCGCGCCGAGGTGCGGGACTTCCCCCGCTCGGGCGCGGAGTGGAGGGCGCTCGACCCGATCCTGGCGCGGCGCCCCGTCCTCTTCGTGCAGAAGAAGAGGCTCGGTCCGCTCCGCCTGTGGGGCCTCCGTCGGCGCGGCGTGCGCGTCCTCTACGACCTCGACGACGCCGTCATGTTCCAGAGCAGCCGCCACGAGTCCTCCGACTCCTTCGGCCG
>CAZYRM010000186.1:0-11943 GCA_964649705.1 uncultured Planctomycetia bacterium | reverse complement strand
GGCAGGCCAGGGCCGTCCAGGCCGGCAGGCCGAACGGGACGTCTCCCGCGGGCTCCCGCGCGGCTCGCCGCCAACCCCAGGCCGCGAGCCCTGCCAGTGCTGCCGGAATCAGGTACAAGGGGCGCGGCAGGTGGATGGCCAATTGACCGTAGTCCAGGAAGAACGTGGCGCCCGCCACTGCCACTCCGCGGAGGACTCCCATCGGATTGGAGGGGAACCTCCCCGCGCAACGGTTCGCCTCGACGGCCTCGATCGCCCCCACGCCGGTCGGGTCCCTGTGATCCACCCAGTTGCGGAAGAGCCACGGACCCGCGACGCAGCAGGTCGCCATCGTCAGGGCCGCGGCCCGTGCCCACCCGCGCCGGCCCCTTGCGACGGCCAGGAAGAGCGCGGGTGAGAGGGCGAGGGCGGAGACCTTGGCCATCGCCGCGGCCCCGAGAAGGACTCCAGCCACCCCCGCCGTGGAGGCGCGCCCCCCCGCGGCCGCCCGGGCGCAGAGCAGCGTCGACAGGGATGCGAGCGCGACGGCGAGCCCCTCGTTGTTGATCGCGGCGGACATCGAGACGAACTGGGGGATGAGCACAGGGAACCAGGCCATCGCGGCCGCCAGGGCGGGCTCGCCCGGTCGAACCGCCCTTCCCAATCCCCAGCAGGCGACGACCGTGACGAGCCCGAAGAGGATCGAGAGGCAGCGGACCGCTGCCAGCCGCATCGGCAGATCGCCCAGTGCGTCCCAGCCGCACTTCGGGGGGTCGGGGAAGCCGCGGGGGGGACGCGGGGCGTAGCGGACCTGCGGCGAGACGAACGGCGCCGAAGGATCGAGGAACCGCGAGGCGATCCAGTAGTAGAGCGGAGGGTTGAATGCCACGCGCGCGGTCGTCTCCCCGTCGTCCACGGGCGAGTAGACCACCGGCGGGAGGCTCCCCGTCCGCGCGACGAACTGCGCATAGTGGATGTGGTTCTTCTCGTCGGGGTACTCGAACCACGGGATCGTCGCCGCATTCAGCGTTGCGAGCACGAGGAAGGCAACGAACGGGAGGCCGAGTGTGTACACATAGCCAGAGACCTTCACGTCCGCACCTCCCCAGGACACCGCGCCAGCAGTTCCCGCAGGTTCCCCCGCAGAATACGTTCGCGCGCCACGTCGTCCATGTCGAGCGCGTCGATCGCGGCGCGCCCTACCGTCGGGTCGAAGGCCGGGGCATCCGTCCCGAACAGCACCCTGGTCGGGAATCGCCGACATGCGTCCTGGAGCACGTGCCCGAAGAAGACCGCGGCCGTGTCCGTGTACGCGCACGGGTGCTTTTCGAGGAGCGCGAGCCAGCCCTCGGCCTCGCGACGGCGCAGTGGATAGGTCCCCATGTGCGCGAGGATCGTCGGGATGCCCCTGCCAAGGAACTCGGCTTCGACCTCGCGCCGATCGATGCCCTCGCCCGCGTGGAGAAGCACCGGCACGCCGTCGCGCGCCAGGAGGTCAAGCACGTCGCCCGGAGGCATCCCGTCCGCGGCGAGGTTCAGCTTCACGCCCCGAAATCCCCCGCTCCCCAGGAGCGTGGCAAGCTCGGACGCGGGGTAGTCGTCCGCGCCGAAGGAGGCGTCGACGCCCAAGCGCAACAGCCAGCGACGCCGCCTGCCGAACGGGTGCGGCCGCGCCGATCGCATCCGCAGGAACGGGACCCAGCGCGCGGGATCGGCCGCCGCGATGCGGAGGACCTCGTCGTTCGCGACGCGATAGCCGCTCCGACGGTTCGGGGCGAAGATGACCGCCTGCGATACTCCGGCCGCAGCCAGCCGTCGGACGAGGACCTCGGCCGGCGGGGACGCGAGCGGGTCGCCCGGGTCCGCCGGGCCCGCGTGGACGTGGCAGTCGAACGCCTCGACTCGATCCGTCACGGCGCGTCCTCGATGTGCCGGATCAGGTCGATCATCGTGCCCACCCACGCGCCCCCGTCCCTGGCGCGATCGAGGAGCCGGCGGAGGCCCCCATTCGAGGACGCGACGTCTTGCGGGTCCAGACAGAAGACGGCGAGGCCGCCGCGCCGCCGCTCTTTGTCCAGGATGGCCGCTGTCGACGGCTCCCACTGTTCGGGGCTCGCGCCCGGCCCCCGGAAGTGCGCCCAGGTCGAGGCCGAGCGGTGGATTGGAATCTCGGGCACCCTCCCGACGAGGACGGGGAGCCCGTCGGACGGTTCCTGCTCCGCGTGGAGACCCGAGCTGTCGTAGGCATAGCCGAGGGCGGCCAGGGCCTCCCCCTGCGTCGCGTTGCGCTCGAAGTGGGGCGCGCGGAAGCCGACCGGAGGACGACCCGCCAGGGCCGACAGGACCTCATGTGCCCTGCGCACCTCGTCATCGACCTCCGGGCGAGACAGCTCGTTCCAATGCCGCGACGGGGAGATCACCCTGTGGAACGGGTGGGTCATGCTGTGATTCACGACCTCATGTCCGGCAGAAGCGATGTCGCGGTACGGGGCCGGCCGGAGGGCGACGTGGGCCCCGATGCAGGCGAAGCTCGCACGTGTCGACGTCGCCGCGAATGCCCCGAGGACCACCGGCAGCGCGCGCTCGTCCTCTTCATAGTCCAGGTCAAACGTGAAGCACGCCGCCCACCGGGCGCCTCCAGGCCAGCGCACGCCTCGATAGGCCGCGTACGCCCTCAGGGACACGGGCAGGCCCAGGCGCGCGATCACGCGGGCCCAGCGGAGGTTCCGACGCACGCGCTCGATCACGGCGCAATCCTATCATGCCTCGGGGCGGGCGTCGACGGATGGGGGCCGGCCGCGGAGCGCCTCGCGCAACAGGCTCCAGGCCTCCTTCAGGGTCCCGCGCTGCAGGAGGAGGCTCGCGAGGGGGTAGAGGACGGCCCCGGTCACCACGAGGACTCCCAGCTCGATTCCGCCGCGTCCGGGCCAGGCACGGGAGAGGCCCCAGACCCCGCCCCCCATGAGCGCCGCGGCGGCGAGAGGTCTCAGGATCCACCTCGCAATCTCGCCCAGGTCCGCGGCAAGCGCCCGTCGCACAAGTCCGATCGCGAACAGGTTGGCCAGGAGGGACACGAGAAGGAATGCGCAGGTGAGGCCAAGGGCGCCGTACGCTCGGGCGGCGAGGACGCCGGACGGCACGACCAGGGCAAGGAACAGGGCGCTCGTGAGCATGTTGAGGCGGGGGCGGCCTGAGGCGTCCAGGGCGTCCCCGTGGATGCTCGCGAAGGAGCGCAGACAGCCGTATGCGCACCATAGCGGGAGGAGGCGCGTCACCCCAGGATCCCATCTCATCCCCAGGATGCGCGGGACGAACGTCTCGGAGATGGCGGCCATGCCCAGGGCGAAAGGGCAGACAAGGAAGGCCCCGAAACGCAGTGACTTCAGATACGCCCCTCGGAGACGGCTCGGGTCGGCCTGGAGCCTGGAGAGCGTGGGGAACATCACCTTCGATGCGACGTGCGTGAAGTCCTGCACCACGCGGTTTCCCCAGGAGAATGCCATCGCGTAGAAGCCCAGCTCTCCCACGCCGCGAACGCGCGCCATGATGGGGTAGTCGATATTGTTGATCAGGTAGATCAGGACTGACGCCGCGAAGACGTATTTGCCATATCCCATGAGCCTACGCGCGACCTCGCGGTCCCAGCCTCGGCCGAAGTGGGAGGGGTTCATCGCCGAGATGATCAGCGTGTAGGCGCCTACGTTGGCGACCGCGGAGATCGCCACGGCGCGGTACCCCAACCTGTGGACCCAGAGGAGGTAGATGCCGAGGACGGAGCTAAGGACGACGGCGGCGAACCTCGCGGTCTCCACGCGGCCGAACAGGAGGTGGCGAGTGAACTGGGCCGACGGGACGATCGAAGGCACGCCGATGACGAGGCTGAGGCCGATCAGCCGGACAACCCAAGTCACTTCCTCCGCAAACTTGCCTCCCCAGCCCACCCCCCAGCTCGGGGCGATGAACCACAGCCCCGCGTAGCATGGAATGGCCAGGGCGAGTCTCAATCGGAGCGCCGTGTTCAGGACCTTGCGGTCGTCTCCCTCCACCTGGACGGCGGCCCGCTCGATCCCGGGGTCGGCGAATGTCTGGACGAACCCGATGAGCGTCTCGGCGATGGCCACGATTCCGACCGAGACCTGGTCGAGGAATCGCGCCTTGACGATTTGATAGACCAACGTGAGGCCGCGGAAGGTCAGCACGATGACCAGATTCCGCAGTGTCCGGGCCCTGAGCGATCCCCCCCCGCCCTCGCCGCTCACTTCGTCCCCACCAGGATCAACATGCGAAAGTCGATCAGGCAGTCACCGCCTCCACGGACGAGACGGTACGCCTCCTGGAACGTCTCCGACGACTCGGAGTGCATGAGGTAGATCTTCTCCTGGACGCTTTCGGGGAGGCCGCTGTTCCGCAGCCAGTTCCTCACGCTCATCCGCCGCAGGACCACCTCGTGCGTTCGGACGTGGCGGAAGCCGGCCCTCCGCATCATCTCCACGAGCTCGGGCCCCATGAAGGTGAGCCTCCGCTCCTTCAGGCGAAAGATGCGCACGAAGTCGGGCTTGACGGCCTCGCACGGCGGTACGCCCTCGGACAGGACCATCCTCCCGCCGGGGCGGAGGACGCGGGAACACTCGTCCATGGCCCGCTGCGTGTCCCGGAGGATGTGATGAAAGACCATCCTCGCCGTGACGCGGTCGAAAACGCCGTCGGCGAACAGGGGGCGGCGGATGTCGGCGCGGACGCACCGCATGTTCCCCTCCCATCGCGTCTTGTCGAGCATCCTCTGGCTGATGTCGATGGCGACGACCTGGGAGACCCGGGGCGCGACCGCCTTCGCCACGATGGCCGTGCCGGTCCCGACGTCGAGAACCAGGTGGTGGCGGCGGAAGGCTCCCAACCGCACCAGCGTCCGCAGGTACGATTGGTTCTTGGCCCACTCCAATCGGCCGAACGAGCGGGCCCGGTGGTCCCAGCACTTCGCGTCGTCCTGCATTCCGCGGCTACTCCAGCTCCCTCACGATGCGGGTCAACTTGTACAGGAGGGCGAGTCCCCGGACAACCATCAGGAGGAGCAGCGTCTCGAACTTCAGGCCGATCGCCGCGCCGAGCCCCACGACCAGGATGAGAGCCCCCGGCCCGAGGCTCATCCCCAGCCCTCGCCGCTCGCGCCAGCGGTGGAAGGCGGCAACCATGCCCGACCCCGGTCCGTGCGTGTGGTTGCGCGCGATGCTCCCGATGAACGATGTCTTGTCCCGGAAGCTCCGGGGGAAGATCTCGCAGGCGATCAGCGCGAGCGTCGATGCCCAGATCACCGCCGTCTGGTGAGGGGTCTCGAACCGGGCCCCCATTCCGAGCCCGAGGATCGCCAGCAGGATGACGAAGCGGTCCGACATCCAGTCGAACCAGGACCCGAACGGGCTGACGCGGGCCTGGGCCCGGGCGACTTCTCCGTCGGCGCAGTCCGCCAGGAAGGAGAGCTGGAGGAGAATCGCTCCGAAGATCGACGGGACGATTCCCGGCCGGGAGATTCCCCTGGCCGCGAGGCCGCCCAGGATCAAGGTGGCGATCGTCACCAGGTCGGGGGAGACGCCGGCCCGCGCAAGGGGGAGGGAGATGCGGCGCGAGACCGGGCGGAAGACGAGCTTGTCGATGATGTTGTCCCGGACCTTTGCGATGCGGGCCTCGGGGTCCGCGGGCGGGGTGGCGGGCATCTCCGGAGGCGGCGCTCCTTGCCAGACCACGGCGGCGTGCAGGGCCCAGGCGAGCGTGCTCGTGACGAGGACGAACGTCAGAGGCCAGAAGTCCATCGTGATGGTCGCAAGGACCGCCGTACCCAGGGCGAGCACGGCACGGACCGTGCTCCAGAAGGCGGGGTGCTCGGCCCTCCCCTGCAGGAAGAAGCCGACCTGCGAGGCGGAGAAGAGGCAAAGGGCGCCGATCGACGCTACTGTCAGCGGCAGGCGCTCGACGGGCATGCGCTCCCGCTGCGTCCACGCGGCCAGGCCGAGCAGGCTTGCGGCGAACCCGACGTCGAAAAAGGTGTCCGCCGCGGCGCGGAAAAGCGCGCCGTCCACGGCTCTGCGGCTCATCCAGTGGGAGACGACGTAGATGAGGGCCTGGGAGAGGAGCAGGCCCTGGACGTACGGGGTCGCCTCCTGGCCCGTGGTCCTCGAAAGCGCCAGGATCGCCGCCCCCACGACCAGGCTCCAGGCCGCGACCCATCGGCCCGGAGGCGACGTCGGCACGAGCCTCCTGAGGCGCGTGCTGGTCGGCCTCGGGGGATTGGCAATCAGCTCCTGGTAGATCGGCAGGTACCGCTCGGCCAGCGACGACCAGGCCCGCTCGGCGACGACCCAATTGCGCGCGCGCTCGCCTGTCGCGCGCCGTCCGTCGGGGTCGGACAGCGCGGCGCTCGCCTTCTCGACGAAGTCCCCCTCGTCGCCCGCGCGGAAGGCGTAGGATGTGCCCGTCGCGGAACCAAGGTCGCGGAGCCCTCCGACGTCGCTGGCGAGCACGGGCCGTCCGGCCGCCATCGCCTCGAGCGGCTTGAGCGGCGTGACGAGCTGGGTCACTGGAAGGTCGATCCGGGGGACGACGAACAGGTCGATCCGGTCGTACCACTGGAGGACCTCGGCATGCGGCACCGGTCCCGTGAGCAGCACGCGGTCCGCGACGCCGAGCTCCGCGGCGAGGCGAGTGAGCGGCTCCCGCTCGGGTCCCTCGCCGACGATCGCGAGGCGGACTTCGGGGATGCGGTCCCGCAGTCGGAGCATCGCGCGGATGGCCAGGTCGAGCCCCTCCATGCGGCGGAGGGAGCCGATGTAGCCGAGGACGGGACCGGTCCCGAGCCGCGCGTCGGCGCGAAGCGGGTTCTCGCCGCTCCAGGGGCGGAAGCGATCGACGTCTACGCCATTCGGGACGACCACGCAATGGGAAGGGTCGGCCCCCATCTCGGAGACGAGGTGGTCGCGGAGCGCCTCGCTGATCGCGATCACGCGGTCGGCCGCGCGGACCGCGCGGAGCTCCAGGCGTCTTCGACGGTCGTGCTCGATCGACCCAGCGACGAGCTTCCCGTCCGCGATCGCCGACTCGTCCCAGAGCCCCCTGACTTCATAGATGTACGGCAGCCCCAGGCGCGCGGCGACCCGGCCGCCGATCATCCCGCACCGGGCGGTGCTGTGGGAGTGGATGATCTGCGCGCCCGTCCGCCGAGCGAGATCGGCGTAGTAGTCCGCCTCGCGGTCCGCGCGATAACGGTTGCGGTAGCCGGGGATTCGCCTTGCCCATGGCCACCAGGGTCCGAGTCCGGAGGCAGACCACCGGTGATAGGTCACGCCGTCGATGACCTCGGTCCCGATGCGATCGCCGAATTCGGGGACCGTTGCGGCGATTGCCTCGACTCCACGGGCGCGGAGGCCCTGAAGGAGGTAGGCGGACCGGATGGTGTAGCCGGCCACCTCTGGGAGGGAGGAGTACAGGAGGTGCAGGACGCGGATCGGCCCTTCGACGGAACTCACCGTCTCTCCGTCCAATGGCCGCCCCCGGCCGTCCTTCCACCCCGCCCGCCGACGACTCGCGCGTCGGGACCGGCCACAGGGTATCCCGGCCCCCCTCCGGGGTCCACCGGAATCACGACTCCGCGCCGGAGCGGGCCGAGGACGCGCGTCGGCCAGGCCGGGGGCCCACGCGCACGGCGAGCAGCCCCAGGGCGCAGACGATGACGCCCGCCAGGAAGAAGTCGCCTGCGAGGAGAGCCCAGACGCCGCCGCCCTCGTTCACGGCCGCCACGGCCAGCGCGAGGGCCGGCAGCCAGCAGGCGACGGCGAGGAGGAGGAACGCCTTGAGCGGGTTGTAGTAGACGATCGACGTGACGATCGCCTGCGCAGCGCGCAGCGTGTCACGGACGATGCGGATTTTCGACTTCCCCTTCCGTGCCGAGTAGTCGATGGGGACGTACTTCACGCCGCGACCGTTGAAGAGGAAGGCCAGCGTGATCGTCGTCGGGAACGAGAATCCGTTCGGCAGGGTGTCCAGGAACGGCTCCGCCGCCTCCATGCGAAAGATCCGGAACCCGCTGTTGATGTCGGGGATTCGCGTCCCAGAGGCGAACTCCGCGAGCCACCGGAAGGCGAACCTCGCGGGCGACTTGAACAGGCTGCCGTGGTACGCGGGCCCCTGTCGCGCGCCGACGACCATGTCGCAGTGCTCCAGCTCGCCGAGGAGGCGCGGGAGCTCCTTCACCGGATAGGTCGCATCCGCGTCGACCGTCGCGATCAGGGCGTAACGCGCGACTTGCATGCCGTCCTGCAGCGACCGTCCGTAGCCGATGTTCACGGCATGACGGACGACGGTCGCCCCTTCCGCGGCGGCGATTTCGGCGGTCCGATCGGAGGACCCGTCGTCGACGACGACGATCTCCCACGCCGTCCCGCCCGCGGCGAGGGCCTCCTTGAGTCTGACGAGCGTCTCGGCGATGCCGGCCTCCTCGTTCCAGGCCGGGACGACGACCGACACCCCTTCCGTGCGTTCCGACATCTCAATCGCCCTTCTTGCCCACCAGGTAGAGCCAACCGTCGCCGTGGAGGAACCTTCGGAGCGGGGAGTCCCGCGGAAAGGCCGAGGCATGGAGGAGCCGCGCGAGCGGCGCGTGGTAGGCGCGACCCGGGTCGGGGGCCACCCGTCGGGCGCTTGCGACACCGGCCCTCTCGATCCAGCGCAGGGCCTGCCGCTCGCCGTAGCGCCACGCGTAGGGCACGTAGAGCAGGTCGAGCACGTCTCCTGCGGCGAGCGGGTTGGTGCGGAAGAGGCGCACGGCAAGCGCGCGAGCGAGCGGATACGAGACGAGGGAGGCGACGAGCCGCGCGAGCCCCAGAAGGAGCGGGACCAGCCCCCCCCGCCCGTAGAGGCCGACGGTGAGCGTTCCTCCTGGACGGAGCACACGGAGGAGCTCGGCGAGCCCCCGCTCGGGGCTGCGCAGGTGGTGCAGCACGCCGCCCGCATTGACGAAGTCGAAGCTCCCGTCGCGGAATGGGAGCGCTCCCAGGCTGCCCCTGGCGAAGCGCACCGCCGCGAGGTCGGCGGCCCCGTCCCGTCGGGCGCGGCGGAGGTTCTCCTCGGAGAGGTCGACGGCCGCGATGCGCGCAGCGCCCTGTCGAGCGAGCGCCCAGGCCGCGGGCGCCATGCCGCCGCAACCGGCGTCGAGGCAGCGCAGGCCGCGGAAGAAGCCTGGCTCCTCCCCGATCAGCGACGGTGAGAGGATTCGCCGGAGGTCCTCCTCCTCACCCGCGCGGATTCCGTGGACGTCCCCGTACAGGCGCGCGGTGCGATGCTCGTCGCGAGGGAGACCGGTCGGCCTCATCAGTCCAGCTCCCGCTTCGCGGTCGGGAGCGGCTGGAAGCCGGGCGGCTTCTCGATCCAGCGGTTGCCGAGGGCCAGCGCGTCCAGGTCGGTGCCGAGGAAGCACGCGACCGCCTGCTCCGGCGAGTTCACGATCGGCTCGCCGCGCACGTTGAAGGAGGTGTTCAGGATCACCGGCGTCCCGGTCCGGCGCCCGAACTCGTCGACGAGCGAGTGGAACACCGGGTCGATCCGCTTGTCGACGGTCTGCACCCGCGCCGTCCCGTCGACGTGCGTGATCGAGGGGACCTCCTCCCTGCGGTGGGCGAGGACCTGGTAGACGAGGAGCATGAACGGCGAAGGGTAGCCGCGCTCGAAGTAGTCCGCGCAGCGATCCAGCGGGATGGCGGGAGCGAACGGGCGGAACGGCTCCCGGTGCTTCACGCGGAAGTTGAGGATGTCCTTCATCTCCTTGCGCCGCGGGTCGGCGAGGATGCTTCGCGCCCCGAGCGCCCGGGGCCCGAACTCCGCGCGGCCGCGGAACCAGCCGACGATCTTCCCCTGGGCCAGCGCCTCCGCGACGCGAGGGACGAGATCCTCCACGGGCATCTCCTGCGCGGGCAGACCCGACGCGCCGGCCGCCTTGAGCATCTCATCCTCCGAGTGCTCCGGCCCGAGGTGGGCCGAGTCGAGGACGTACCCGCGCGCGCCGCCGTGGATGCAGTGGTAGACGTAGAGCGCGGCGCCGAGGGACGCGCCCGCGTCGTTCGCGGCGGGCTGCACGGAGACCTCGCGGAAGGGACCCTCGCGGAGGATCCGGCCGTTCATGACGCTGTTCAGCGCGACGCCGCCGGCGAGGCACAGGCGATCGGACCCCGTCGCGCGCTTCAGGTAGCCGACCAGGTCCATCACGCACTCCTCCAGGACGCGCTGGAGCGCGGCGGCGATGTCCTCGTGGCGCTTCTCGATCGGCGCCTCGGGCCGCCTCGGGGGGCCGAAGACCTGAACCATCCGCGGCGAGTACCACTCCTGCTCCCCCTTCACGTGGAAGAGGAAGTTCCTCGTGTCCAGGACGTAGTCGCCCTCGCCCTTCAGGCGGACCATCTCGCGCATCGGCTCGTACCACGGATTGGGGTCGCCGTAGGCCGCCAGTCCCATGACCTTGCCCTCGCCGCTGCAGGGCATGAATCCGAGGTAGACGCAGACGGCCGTGTAGAGGTCCCCGAGCGTGTTCGGGAAGTAGACCTCCTTGAGCTTCCGGATGTCGTTGCCCTTCCCGTGGGCGTAGAGGGTCGTGGTCCACTCTCCCGTTCCGTCGATGGAGAGGATGGCGGCCTCGTCGAAGGGGGAGACGTGGAACGCGCTCGCGGCGTGGGCGAGGTGGTGCTCCACCATATGGACGGGGAGGGAGGGCTTGCCGAGGAAGTCGCGGATCTTCCCTGGGATCGACCAGCGACTCGAGACGGTGTTGAGCTTCAGCGAGAGGAGGGCGAGGGAGTCGGGGAAGTACCGGACGAGGTGCATCCCTCGGCGGGGGATCTGCGCCCAGGGGTTCCAGTAGAAGCCGACGGCATCGACCTGGTCGGCGCGGATCCGAGCCGCCGCGAGGCAGGCCTGGATCGCGCGGGCGGGGAACTCCCCGGTGTGCTTCTTGCGCGCGAAGCGCTCTTCCTCGACGGCGCAGACGAGGCGTCCGTCGTGGAGGAGGGCGGCGGCGGAGTCGTGGCCGTAGGAGGTGATCCCGAGGACGTACACGCGCGACTCCGATGGAACGGCCCGCCGTGGGCCCGAGCATTCTATGGGAGGGGTCCGCGGCCGTCAAACGGCCCTCCCCTCCCGCGGCCGGCGAGGACGCGCCACGCTGCGGCGAGGAGGACCCGGCCGTAGTTCCCGACCGCCGCCCACGTCCGGAAGTGGGAGGAGCCCGCCGTGCGGTCGAGCCACGTCGTCGGCACCTCGATCACGCTTGCCCCAGCGAACCACGCGGCGAGGACCCATTCGAGCGAGATCGCGAAGCCGCCGGCCCGCGGCACCTGCCGGGGCTCCCATCCGCGCCGGTACATCTTGAAGGCGTTGGTCGCGTCCCACGTGGGGACGCCGGTAAGCCAGCGCACGAGGTGGCCCAGGGCGCGCGACAGCAGGGACTTGACCGGCGGTCCGCCCACCTTTCGCCCGCCATGCATGTAGCGTGAGCCGCAGGCGACGTCGGCGCCGGCCGCGATCCCGTCCCACATGGCCGCGAGGCTCCGCGGGTCGTCGCACAGGTCGGCCATCATGGGGACGAGCGCCTCTCCGCGCGCCTCGGCAAATCCGGCGAGGATGGCCCGTGCGAAGCTTCCGGGGCCGGGGTTGCGCACCGGACGGACCGCGGGGAAGCGTCCGGCGAGCGCCGACGCGACCTGCCAGGTGGAGTCGGTCGAGTGATCGTCGACGATGACGATCTCGTGCGGCGGGAGGGGCGTCCGCTCGATCGCCTCGACGGTGGGGGTCAGCGAGTCCTGCTCGTTGCGCGCGGGGATCACGATCGACAGCTTCGGGGGAGCTTGCGTCGGCATGGGGCCCCGCGGCGGACCGTCAATCGTTGAACCGGAACCTGAGGAGCGTCCAGAGCACGGTGAAGCCGTCCTTCCA
>CAZYRM010000185.1:0-12350 GCA_964649705.1 uncultured Planctomycetia bacterium | reverse complement strand
GCGGGCGCGGCGCGCGTGCGGATCCTCGTGGCGTGGCTGGTGGTCTACCAGTTCGTCGGCTGCCAGGTCGCCTGGGTCCTCAGGCCGTTCGTGGGGAGCTCGAGCGACACGATCCGCTTCGAGGGGAACATCTACGAGGCCATCCCGATGCTCGTCCGTAACTTCTTCCACGGAATGGGAGGTTAGCCATGGAACCCGGCACGCCCGATCCCGCTCCGACCGCCCCCGATCCGCCCCCCCCGCCGGTGAACGTCGACTGGAGCGTCCCGCCTGGGCCGCAGGCAGGGCACCCGCTCGACCGGGACGTCTTTGAGGCCTCCCGCCTCCGCGGAGGGCCTCTCAGGCCGCTCATGGTCGTGGACGCGCTCCTCAAGGAGCCGGGGGCGGTCTACCGGCGCATCTGGAACGGGGAGGACGCCGGGCTGTTCGCGGGCAGCATCTTCGTCATGAGCCTCGCGTTCGCGGCGATCTACGGGGCGCTCATGGGGTCGTTCGGAGGCGCAACGCAGTCGCTCTACGCGGCGATCAAGTTCCCGCTCGTCCTCATCGGCAGCATGGCGATCTGCCTGCCGTCGTTCTACGTCTTCAGCTCGATCCTCGGGTCGAAGCTGTCGATCCGTCAGACGACGCTCCTCGTGCTTTGCATCACGGGACCGACTGCGACCCTCCTGATGGGGTTTGCCCCGATCGCCTGGTTCTTCACGATCAGCACCGAGTCGGGGCCGTTCATGGCCGGGCTGCACATCGTCATGGTGGGGATCGCGACGACGTTCGGCATCGGATCGCTGCAGCGCGCGCGCGACTACCTCCTGCACCTCTCCGGGAACCGCGCGGAGGCGGGCCTCGGGCTCCTGGCCGTCTGGGTCGTCGTCTACCTGGCCGTGCTGTGCCAGATGTCGACGTACCTCAGGCCGCTGCTCGCTCCGGGTCCCTTCTTCACGGGGGAGAAGCAGCTCTTCCTCTCAGTCCTCTTCGGAGGCTAGTGTCGCGTCAGGTTGCATCCTGTGAGGTGGAGTCGCGCCCGCAAGGGCCTCGCGCGCGGCCCGGCGGTCCGTGACGGCCCGGCCAAGGTCGCTCCCCCGACTCACCTTCCAACGCTCGGACGGGTTTCCCCGTTCGAGGAGTTGTACGCTCCGTCGGAGACCTGCCTCCAGCCGAGGACGCCGAATCCGGGCGCGCGATCGTAGATCGCCGCCCAGCCGTCCGCGCCGGCATTCCGCCCCAGGCCGATCACCGTCTGCGCCCCTGGGGCCGCCGCCATGCGCCCGAGCGACGGGCGCGTCTCCCCGGACGCCGCGTTGTACGGCGTCCACGGCAGCCTCTTCCACGCGATCGGGGCGAACCCCGCCGCGGCGTCGTCGCGGTACTGCACGTATCCGCCGGCCGCCGGGTAGGCGCCCAGGCCGATGCACACCTCGGCCCGGCCGTCGCCATCCACGTCCCCGCATGCCGGCCAGGTCTCGCCATTGGCGGCGTTGTAGGCGACCCAGGAAAGGCGAAGCCACCCGTTCGGGGTCACCGGCGCCACGGTCTGGTCCGTGAATCGCTGGAGGTAGCCTCCCTGCCCCGGGTAGCTCCCCAGCCCGATGAGCACCTCGCTCGCCCCGTCCCCGTCCAGGTCGCCCACGGCGGGCCGCGTCTGCCCGTCCATCGAGTTGTACACCGACCAGCTCACGCGCCCCCACAGGATGGGCGCATAGTTGGCGGAGGCGTCCTCGAAGACGCAGAAGTAGCCGCCGGCGGGCGTGTACGTCCCGAGCCCCACGACGATCTCGTCGCTCCCGTCGCCGTCGATGTCTCCGCAGGCAGGCCAGGACTCGCCGTTCGCGGCGTTGTAGGACGTCCACGGGATCCGGATCCACCTCTGGACCGAGAAGCCGCTCCCCGAGTCGGACAGGAGCGCCAGATACCCGCCGGTCGCGCCGGGGAAGCGGCCGAACCCCACGACCAGCTCGGCCCGGCCGTCGCCGTGGAAGTTTCCCGCCGCGGGGCGCGTCTCGCCGTTCGCGGACCAGGGGAGCTGGTAGAGCGGCCTCGCCGCGTAGCCGGCGGACGCCTTTTGGAACGGCGCGATCCTCCCGTCCCCCCCGACGCCCAGGCCGACGTAGAACCCCTTTGTGGCGTCTACGGTGAACGACCGCGTGGCCGACCATGCGCTGAGGTTCCCCGCCCTGTCGCGCGAGCGGACGCGCCAGTAGTAGAGCCCGTCGAGGAGCGCGCTCGTCGTCGCACTGGTGGCGACGACAGTCGCGGAGAACTGGATCGAGGTGAACGCCGCGTCGCTCGCCACCTGCACGTCGTAGTTCTGGATGCCGGTGTCGTCCGTCGAGGCGCTCCAGGTCAGCGTCGGTGTCGCCGTATCGACCGTGGAGGCGTCGACGGGCGTCAGGGCGCCTGGCAGGCTCGGCGGGGCGCTGTCGAACTGGATTACCCTGCCCTCCGACACGATTCCATTGGTGATGACGTACAGGAGGTGGAAGGACGTGGGGTTGTTCGCAGCCGCGGGCATCGTCACGGTCAGGGACGTCCCGTCCCCCCAGCCCGTCGCCGAGCCGATGAAGTAGCGGGAAACCGAGCAGTCCCCCATGCCGTAGTTTCCGCTCGTCAGACCCAAGATTCGGACCATCGGGTAGTTGGAGCTGCTATTCTGATACGAACATCCTCCGCTGGCCTCGGAGATGCCCTTGAATCGTGTGCCCGTCAGCGTGACGGCAGTGGCGAAGTTGACCGCGACGGGATAGACCGCGGAGCCGGCGATGGATGTGATGGACGGCCTCCATGCGTCGGAGGCCCCGGTGTCCTCATACGCCTCGCAACCGGTCGGGGATGGGGGGGCGCTGTATCCCCCGACCACGATCACCTCTCCGCTGGGAAGCAGCGTCGCGGTATGCGCAGACCGCGCGGATGTCAGCGAACCGGTCGCCGACCACATCCCGGTCGCGGGGTCGTACACCTCGCAACTGGAGAGGACGCCAGGCCCGGGGGTTCCGGCCGCCGCCAACACCTTCCCATTGGGAAGCAGCGTCGCAGAATGCTGTTCTCGCGCGGTTCCCATCGAGCCGGTGCCCGACCAGGTTCCCGCGGCAGGGTCGTACGCCTCGCAGCTGGATAGCCACAGTCCGTTGTTCATTCCCCCGGCCGTGATCAGCTTGTTGCTCGGAAGCAGTGTCGTCGTATGCCCATACCGCGCGGTCGCCATCGAGCCGGTCGAGGACCACGTCCCAGTCGCAGGGTTATACACCTCGCAACTGGAGAGGGAGGAGGTGTTGGATCCCGCCGTCACCAACACCCTCCCGCTCGGAAGGAGGGTTGCGGCATGCCCGAATCGTGCCGTCCCCATCGAACCGGTCGCCGACCACGTCCCCGCCGCCGGGTCGTACACCTCGCAACTGGAGACGGGCGCTCCGTTGCTCCCGCCCGCCACCAGCACCCTTCCATCGGGAAGCAGCGTTGCGGAGTGCCCCGCGTGCGCGATCGCCAGCGACCCGGTGACGGACCACGTCCCCGTTTCCGGGTCGTACACTTCGCAACTGGAGAAGTACGCTGGTGAGTCCCCTCCCCCCGCGACCAGCACCTTGCCGCTGGGAAGCAGTGTGGCGGTATGGCCGCTACGAGCCGTCGCCAGCGAGGCGGTCGCTGACCACGTCCCCGCCACCGGGTCGTACCGCTCGCAACTGGACAGGCGCGTGTTGTTGGCCGTTCCCCCCGCCGCGAGCACGTTCCCGTTCGGCAGGAGCGTCGCCGAATGGGCACCACGCACGGCCGCCAGGGGGCCCGTCGCCGACCACGCCCCCGCCGCGGGGTCGTACAGGTCGCAGTTGGAGAGGATGTCGACGTTGTCGTCTCCCCCCGCCACGAGCACCTTGCCGGTGGGGAGGAGCGTCGCCGTGTGGTAGTACCGCGCCGCTACCATCGAGACGGTCGTCGACCACGTCCCCGCGACGGGGTCGTACACCTCGCAACTGGACAGGGGGGCCGCGTTGAACCCCGCCGGCGCCAGCACCCTCCCGTTGGGGAGGAGCGTCGCAGGCAGATAGGCCCGCCCGGTCGTCAGCGAGCCGGTCGCCGACCACGTCCCCGCCGCGGGATCGTAGACCTCGCAACTGGAAAGGAAGGGCCCGAAGGCCCCTCCTCCGCCCGCCAGCACCCGTCCATTGGGGAGGAGCATCGCGAAGTGATTGACCCGCGCGGCCGCCATCGAGCCGGTCGCGGACCAGGTCCCCGTGTCGGGGTCGTACAGCTCGCAACTCGTGCCCGACGGCGCCATGCTCGCCCCCGCGACCAGGACCCTTCCGTTGGGAAGCAGCGTCGCGGTGTGGGCCCCGCGCACGGTCGACAGCGAACCGGTTGCCGACCAGGTCCCCGCCGCCGGGTCGTACACCTCGCAACTGGACTGGCTCGGGCCACCGCTCACCCCCGCCGTCACAAGGACCTTCCCGTTGGGCAGGAGCGTCGCGCTGTGGGAGCACCGGGCCGTCGCCAGCGGGCCGGTCGTCGACCAGGTCCCCGCCGCGGGGTCGTACAGCTCGCAACTGGAGATGTAGACTCCGTTGGCCAGCCCCCCGGCCACCAGCACCTTCCCGCTGGGGAGAAGGGTCGCGGTGTGCGTGTGCCTCAGCGTCGCCATCGACCCGGTCGCCGACCACGTCCCGGTCGCGGGGTCGTACAGCTCGCAACTGCTGAGGGCCGGCACTCCGGCGAACCCGGCCGCCACCAGCACTTTCCCATTTGGGAGGAGCGTCGAGGTATGGGCGTATCGCCCGGTCGCCAGCGACCCGGTGGCCGACCACGCGGGGTCGAAGACCACCTTCCCCGTCGCTCCGCTCAGGTCCACCTCGAAGGAGACGCGGATCGCCTGGCCCGTCGCAGGCCACTCGGTTCCCCCCGGGACCGCCCTGCCCGCCTTGGAAGTCCCGTTCACGCAGGCCTTCCCACGGTACACCTTCCCGCGCTCATCCATCGCCTCCGGGGCGTTCGCCCGGATGCAGGCGGCCTGGTCGTCCCAGAACTCCACCCATCCGCCGTCCGTCTGGCGGATCCGCTCCACCCACGCCGGAAGCTCCACGACGTAGTCGAACGCGGTCTTCCCATGGGCACCGCGCTCCAAGACAAGGAACTCCTCCATCCGATCGTGCAGCGCCAGCACGACCGAGTCGATGCCCTCGTCGATCCCCTCAAAGACCGCGGCTCCGCCCCGCAACTGCCCTGGCGGGTCGCCACCAAATGCGGGACGCGCCTGCAGCTCCCTCCCGCGCCACGAGACCCGCACCCCGTCGCGGTAGCTCGCCGCCACGCCGCCTTCGACCGGGGGCAGATCGCCCCACCGCGCCGAGGCCGATTCGAGCGCCTTCATCACCTCAGGCGCGCCGGTGGGGGCCCGCCCGGGCGATGCGACGACGAACCCCTCCTCGGTCCGGGCGAGTCGTCTCACTCCAGCCGGCCCCTCCGTCGTTCCTTCGACGAGGGAGACGACCTCGGCAATGTCCTTGAACACGCCAGCGAGCCTGGGGTGGTGGTTCCGCGGGGTCTCGCCCGCGCATGATGCCGGCGGAGCTTCGTGGGGCTGGGCTGCGGGCGCGAGTGGCGGTTGCGGAGGAAGATGCGGGCCTGGGGGAGGGCAGGATCGCCGGAGGAGGAGTGCGAGGACGCATGCGGCGGCGAACGCGCACGCTCGCGTGGTCGTTTTCACGGCGGTCCTCCGACGACGCGCCTCCCGTGTGGCGGGAACCGGGCTGGCGGACCCTCGAGCGGCACCTCCTGGGCGGTTGGATGCGAGCCCTTGTGCTCGCACATTGTTCACTCTTGTTCGCTGGGAGTCAAGTCCGGCCACCGTGCCAGGTAACTCCCACGAGGCCTCTCGGGATGCGACTCCGACAGGCGGCTGGAGTCGCGCGCGTCAGGGCGCGACTACAGCTCACAAGAAAGGGCTTGTCGGACCACTAAGGTGCAGGCGTGGGGCCCTCGGACATCTTGAGCAGCCCGACGAGGGCGGCGCTTCCGTCATGGAAGGCCTTGAGCTCGGCGGCGTCCGACAGCCCGCGGAGGGCGACCACGGTGGCCCGCCCGCCGCCCGTGCGCAGAAACGTGCGAGCCCGGACCGCGGCGTCGAGGGCCCTCGTCGCCTGGATCAGCTCGGCGGTCACGACCGCACGGGCGAAGTCCGCATCCGAGGAAAACACCCGGTATCCCGAGGCAACCTTCGGGTCCTCGAGGTCCACCGGACGCACGAGCTTCGATCGGCCCGCCCGGTCCGTGTCGCGGTGCGCGACGACATTCAGGACGTGCGTGAAGGCCACCTCCGTGTCGAACGTCGTCATGTCGATCACCCAGCTCGACGGGGCGCCGCTCGGGATCAGCTCAATCGTGCCCTGCGCCGTCCTCATCGTCGGGCCGTCGACCTTTCCATCCAGCGAGGGCGCCACGCACTCGAGTCGCCACTTGCACTCGGCGGCGGCCCTCTCGCGGAGCCGCTCCACAGACCGCGACTTGCCGATCCGCAGGTAGATGCCTCCGAGCGTCGTCAGGAGGCCGATCACGCCCAGGACGAGGAGCACTGGAAACAGCAATCGCCCCCCTCTTCTATGGGTATATGCGGCGGCTGGCGGGCTCGTTCCACGTTTCCGCGTCGCGAGCCTCCCCGTCGTGGCTGAAGTGCAGCTCCAGGAGCGTCTCGTGCAGGAGGGAGACCTCGCAGGCCACGTTGTCCAGGGAGTGGTCCACGGCCTTCGCGTCGTCGGCGGACAGCCCGACCAGGATGAGCAGGCCCAGGTCCGGGTGGGACTCGTCCCCCGGGGCCGGCCGTTCGGCCAGCAGGCGGACCTCGCCGACGCTCCCCGCGAAGTCGGCTCGGATCCGGCCGAGGAAGTGACGGAGGGCCTCTTCCTGGATCGGGGTGATGAGCGGCATCCTTCCTCTCCGCACGGCATTCTGCAATCCGCGGGACGCAATGGCAAGGGTTCCGGTGGCCGATGTTAGAGGGGTGAGAGTCTGCTACGTCACCACCAGCCTCCAGGTCGGGGGGGCCGAGCGCGTCCTGTACGACCTCGCCACGCGGCTCGATCGCCGCCGCTTCGAGCCCAGCGTCATCGCCCTCCAGCCCATGGGCCCGATCGGCGAGGCCCTCCAGATCGCCGAGGTCCCCGTCGAGGCCCTCGGCATCCGATCGCCCCGCCAGGCCCTGCTCCTGGCCCGGCTCGCCCCGCTGATTCGCCGGACCCGCCCGCACATCGTCCATACCCATCTCTTCCACGCCAACGTCGTCGGGCGCCTGGCCGCGCGGATCGCCGGCGTCCCCCGCGTCGTCTCCTCCGTGCACATCATGGAGCGCGAACGGGCCTGGCACCCCTGGCTGGAGGCCGTCACGAGCCCCCTCGTCGACGTGGAGGTCTGCGTCGGGGCCTCCGTGCGCGAGTTCATGGCCGACGCCGGCGTCCCCGAGGGCAAACTCGCCGTCATCGAGAACGGAGTCGACCTCGCAGGCGTCGACCGCGCCCCCGCGACGCCCCGCGACGAGGTCCCAGTCCCCGACGGCGTCCCGTTTCTCCTGACCGTGGCGCGCCTGCACGCCCAGAAGGGGCTCGACGTGCTGTTGCAGGCCGCCTCGCTCCTCCGCAAGCGCCCGTTCCGCTGGGTCGTCGCCGGCGAAGGGAGGGAGCGCGACGCGCTGCTCTCCGAGGCGCGCCGGCTCCACGTCGACGACGTGGTCCGCCTCCCGGGCTTCCGCGCCGACGCGATAGGCCTGATGAAGGCGTGCGACGTCTTCGTGCTCCCCTCGCGCTGGGAGGGCCTCCCGATCGTCCTGCTCGAGGCCATGGCGGCGGGCCGCCCCGTCATTGCGACACGCGTGGGCGGAAACACGGACCTCGTCGTGGACGGCGAGACGGGCCTCCTCGTGCCTCCGGAGGACCCCGCCGCCCTGGCCGCGGCGATCGAGCGCCTCCTCGCCGACCCCGCGCTCTCCGCGAGGATCGCCGCGCGCGGCCAGGCGATGGTCCGCGAGCGCTACTCGGTCGAGCGCATGGTCCGCTCCCACGAGGAGCTCTACGACTCCCTCAGGAACCCCAGGATGGCGGAGTTGACCTGATCCGGGAGCTCGTGGAGCACCCACTGCGCCCCATCGGTGAAGCCGTGCCCCACCCCGCGGAGGGGACCTACCGAATCGCACGCGCCGCGTCGAGGCGCGCCTTCACATCTGGCTGGCCAGGGCGGATGCGCAGCGCGGCCTCGTACGAGGCGATCGCCTCGTCGAGCCTCCCCATCTGTTCGAGGCAGACGCCCCTGTACAAATGCGCCTGCCACATGGCGGGATCGACCGATAGGGCCTTCTCGCAGGCCGCGAGGGCTTTCGTGTAGGCCTCGCTCGGGTCCTTCCCCTGCCCAAGCAGCCAGTCCGCCTGCGACAGGCAGACGTTCACAGCATGGCAGACCGGGTTGGCATACTCGGGGTCGATCGAGAGGGCCTTCTCGCAGGCCGCCAGGGCCTTCGCGTACGCATCGCTCGGGTCTTTCCCCTGCCCGCGCAGCCAGTCCCCCCATTCCTCGTAGATATCCGCCTCGTGGTCGGCAACCCCCGAAACGTGGGGGGCGATGGAGAGGGCCTTCTGGCAGGCCGCCACGGCCTTCGCATACGCCTCGCTCGGGTCCTTCCCCTGTCCACGCAGCCAGTCCCCCTGTGACTGATAGACGCCGACCTGGTTCTGGGCGGCCAATTGGTTCTCGGGGTCAATCGAGAGGGCCTGCTCGTCCACCGCCAGGGCCTTCGCGTACGCCTCACTCGGGTCCTTGCCCTGCTTACGCAGCCAGTCCCCCTGTTCCTCATGGATTCTCGCCTCGTTGTAGGCGGCCGACGCATCGCTGGGGTTGATCAAGAGGACCCTTTCGTAGCCCGCCAGGGCCTTCTCGTACGCCTCGCCCGGGTCCTTCCCCTGTCCACGCAGCCAGCCCCCCTGCAACCAGTAGGTGGTCGCCTCGTTGGAGGCGGCCTCCGCGTCTCTGGGGTCGATCGAGAGGGCCTTCTCGTCCATCGCCAGGGCCATCGCGTACGCCTCGCTTGGGTCCTTCCCTTGCCTGCCTAGCCACGCCCCCTGCGACTGGCAAACGTCCGCCGCGGTGTGGGCGGCGATCGCGAACTTGGGGTCGATGAGGAGGGCCGTCTCGCAGGCCGCCAGGGCTCTCGCGTGCGCCTCGCTCGGATCCTTCTCGGGCACCTCACTCGGGCTCTTCCCCCGCCCGAGCAGCCAGTGCGCCTGCGACTGACAAACGAGCGCCACGCTGTAGGCGGGCCACGCGTCCTTGGGGTGGATCGAGAGGGCCTTTTCGTACCCCGCCACGGCCTTCGCGTGCGCCTCGCTCGGGTCCTTCCCCTGCCGATCCAGCCAGAAACCCTGCGACCAGTACACACTCGCCTCGTTGCGGGCGGCCACCCAGTCCCTGGGGTTGATCGAGAGGACCTTCTCGTACGCCGCCACGGCCTTCGCGTACGCTCCGCTCGGATCCTTCCCTTGCCGGTCCAGCCAGTCTCCTTGCGACCAATACACATTCGCTTCGCCGGTGGCGGCGTCCGCGTGCCTGGGGTCAATCGAGAGGGCCTTCTCGTACCCCGCTACGGCCTTCTCGTACGCCTCGCTCGGGTCCTTCCCCTGCCGACCCAGCCAGTACGATTGCGACGAGTACACGTTCGCCTCGCAGGTCACGGCGTCCGTGTCCCTGGGGTCGATCGACAGGGCCTTCTCGCAAGCGGCCAGGGCCATCGCGTACGCCTCGCTTGGGTCCTTCTTCTGCCGATCGAGCCAGTACCCTTGCGACCGGTACACGTTCGCCTCGCCGGTGGCGGCGTCAACGTACTTGGGGTTGATCGAGAGGGCCTTCTCGTACCCCGCCCGGGCCTTCGCGTACATCTCGCTCGGGTCCTCCCCCTGCCCAAGCAGCCACTCCCCCTGCGACCAGTGGACGAGCGCCTGCTTGTTGACGGCCTCCGCGTAGTTGGGGTTGATCGAGAGGGCCTTCTCGTACCCCGCCAGGGCCTTCGCGTACGCCTCGCTCGGGTCCTCCCCCTGCTCACGTAGCAGGTCCCCCTGCGATTGGGATTGGAGCGCCTCTCTGAACTCCTTGGAGCCCCGCTCGGGAGCCTCCTTCTCCTGGGCCCAGGCGGAGATGAAGCAGGAGAGGAGCAGTAGTGCGAGCGGGATGCGGGGCATGGCGTCCTCCCTGAAGGTGACCGGAGGATAGACGTGGGGAGCCCCTGCCGCAAGCGTTGGAGTCGTCCGCGCCCACGAGGAGCTCTACGACTCCCTGAGGAACCCCAGGATGGCGGAGTTGACCTGATCGGGAAGCTCGTGAAGCACCCAGTGCGACCCCTCGGGGAAGCGCCGCACGCGGAGGTCGCTTACTTCGCGGTCGAGCCCGTCGAGCGTCTCCAGGCCGAGGAAGCGGTCCTTCTCCCCCCACAGGACCAGCGTGGGCCGCTCCACGCGGCGCAGCCGCAGGCGCGGGTAGCGGATGGCTCGGTACCAGTTGATCGCCCCCGTGGCCGCGCCGGGCCGCGCCATCGCCTCGCGGTAGCGCGCCAGGACCTCCTCCGTGTACGCCTCCTTGCGGGTCGAGGTGCCCCTCAGGGCCCTGCGCATGAAGAGCGGGTGGAGCACGGTCTGTTCGGGGAGCCACGGGAGCTGCCAGTAGAAGATGTACCAGCTCTTCCTCATCTGCGCCCAGGAGCTCTGAAGGGCGCGGAGCATGAGCGTCGGGTGCGGGCCGTTGATGGAGACGTGCCGATCGACGACCTCGGGGTGGTTCCCGGCGAGGTACCAGCCGAGCACCCCGCCCCAGTCGTGGGCGACGACGTGGACCCGCTCGCACCCCAACGCGCGGATCAGGCCGAGGAGGTCGTCCATGAGGTAGCGGACGCGATAGGCCTCGGCGCCCTTCGGCTTGTCCGAGAGGTTGTACCCGGTGAGGTCGGGCGCGACGGCGCGGAAGCCCGCGTTGGCGAGCGCGGGGATCTGGTGGCGCCAGCAGTACCAGAACTCGGGGAAGCCGTGGAGGAGGAGCACGGTCGGGCCCGTCCCCTCGATGACCGTGTGCAAGCGCACGCGCCCGCAGTCGATCAGTCGTCCTTCCTGCACGCGGGCGCCCCCTCGGAGGTCCACACGCGGACCTGGTTGCGCCCGCCGTGCTTGGAGGCGTAGAGCGCCTCGTCGGCGCGCTGGACGAGGTCGTCGGGCGTGGCGACGCCGCCGGCGTGCTCCGCGACGCCGAAGCTGGCGGTGACCCTGAACGGGACGCCCTTCTCGGAGGTGAACCGCTTCGATTCGATCTTCTTCCTGAGGCGCTCCGCGGCCGCCTGGGCCTTCTCGGCGTTGGCGCGCGTGAAGAGGATGGCAATCTCCTCCCCGCCGTAGCGGAAGGCGTAGGTGTAGCTGCGCACGCCCTCGCGGATGACCTTGGAGACCTCCTTGAGGACGACGTCACCGGTCTGGTGGCCGTAGCTATCGTTGACGGTCTTGAAGTGGTCGATGTCGGTCATGACCAGGGAGAGCGGGGAGCCCTCGCGGCGGGCCTCGTCGAAGGCCTTGCGGATCTCGGAGAGGAAGTGCCGCTTGCTGTAGAGGCCCGTCAGGCCGTCCTGGATGGTCCGGGTGTAGAGGTCCTTGGTCTTGAGGCCGACGGCGAGGCAGCTCGCGAACTCGGGGAGCTGGGCGCGGAGGCGCTCTCGGCGCTCGGCGCGCTCCTCGGGCCCGCCGTCGAGGATGGTGTGGACCTCGAGGACGCCGACGATCTGGCGGTCGGTGGACATCGGCATGACGAGGCGGATCAGCCCCGCGTCGTCGTGCTCGTCGAGGAGGCGGCCCTCCATGTAGGCCTCCTGGACGTCGTGGCGGTTGGAGGCGACGTCGGCGAGGGCCTTGCCGAACTCGCACTCCTTCCCGCGGCGTCGTGCGACGGGGGCGAGGGCGCCCGCGCGGGCGTCCCACTCGTGGACGGTGATGACGTCGCCCTCCCGGTTCCCGACGACGTAGCTGGCGACCTCGAGGAGCTTGACGAGGAGGGCCTCGGGCTCGACGTCCTGGCTGACGATGAGGTTGGCCTCGCGGATGGCGGAGAGGAAGTCGACGCGGCCCTGGAGGTCTCGGACGCGGCGGGCTCGGTCGCGGTCGGAGTCGCGGAAGGAGGCCATCTCGGCGAGGACGCGCTGGTGGGCACGAAAGAACGCGAAGAGGATGACGACGAGGAGGAGGGCGAGGAGCGCGGTGGCGCTCCCGGCGACGGCGGCCCACGAGGCGATGTCAGGGGCGTCGAAGCGGCCGGGGTGCATGCGGAATGCGGCGCACACGGCGATCGTGGCGATCGGCCAC
>CAZYRM010000184.1:0-12366 GCA_964649705.1 uncultured Planctomycetia bacterium | reverse complement strand
GGCGAGGTAGAATCGCCGCTCGCACGGGAGGAGGACCCTTGGCCGACACGCCCGCCCGCCCCACGCCCCAGCATGCCGCGCCGAACGATCCGACGGCTTGGTCCCCTCCCCCCGGCTCCGTCACCGAGCCCATCGGCCCCGCTGCGACGCCGTCGACCCTCCCCTCCCACGTCAGCATCAAGCCGGCCGGCCCGCTCACCCAGCTCGGGAACTACAAGCTCATCGCCCCGCTCGGAGAGGGCGGCATGAGCATCGTCTACAAGGCCTACCACGCCGGCCTCGATCGCCTCTACGCCCTCAAGGTCATGCAGGCCTCCCCCCAGATGCCCGGCGGCCCGATCGAGCGCTTCCTCCGCGAGGCCCGCTCGCTCGCAAAGGTCGGCAAGCACCCCCACATCGTCCAGATCCACGACGTCGGCAACGAGGCCGGGTGCTACTACCTCGCCATGGACCTGATCGAAGGCGGCCCGCTCGACCGGCGGATCCGCGGAACGCCTCTCCCCCCGCGCGAGGCCGCCCTGATCGCCCGACAGGTCGCCGATGCCCTCCAGGCCGCCCACGCCGCCGGCGTCATCCACCGCGACCTCAAGCCCTCAAACATCCTCCTCGACGCCGCGGGCGTCCCTCACGTCTCCGACTTCGGCCTGGCGCGGGACCAGAACGCCGGCGTACGCCTCTCCCAGGAGGGGGACGTCCTCGGGACCCCGCTCTACATGGCGCCCGAGCAGATCGCGGGCGAGCTGCAGCGGATCGGCCCCGCGACCGACGTGTACGGCCTCGGCGCGTCTCTCTACGAGATGATCACGGGGAAGCCCCCCTTCCCCGGCGACAACGCGCACGCCATCTGGCTCCTGGCGACGTCGACCGAACCCGCCCCACCGTCGAGCCTCTGCCCGGCCGTGCCGCCGGACCTCGAGACGATCTGCCTCAAGGCGATCCGGAAGCTCCCCGAGGACCGCTACCACACGCCGCGCGAGATGGGCGAGGACCTCGACCGATTCCTGAGGGGCGATCCCGTCCTGGCGCGAGCGGTTCCGTTCGGGACGCGGATCGCGAGGAGGGCCGCCAGGCACCGCGCCATCACGCTCCTGTCGATCCTCATCTTCTGCACGCTGTTCTCGTGGGTCTGCCTCCGCCTGCTCGACGCACGGACCGCCTCACAGGGGCTCGACCGGGCGAGGGCCCTCTCGGCCGAGCTCAAGTGGTCCGAGGCCCGCTCGGCGTATCTCGACGTACTCAAGCTCGACCCGGGGAACGGAGAGGCGCGCACGGGCCTCGACCGGGCCGACGCGGAGGTCCGCCGCAGGGAGGCCGACCTCGCCGCGAGGCAGGCCCTCGAGAAGGCCCGCCTCGTCCAGGGCGTCCTCGCGCGGTGGATCCCGCTCGCGGAGACCCTCCGCGACATGGAGCGCGTCGCGTATACGACGAGGCTCGGCCTCACGGAGCGCCGCGAGGCGGCCCTCCCCCACTGGAAGGCGATCCAGGAGTTCCTCGACGCGACCCCCGAGGACCCCTCGTCGCGGGCCGTCGCGCGCGCCCTCGCGGGGTGGGCGCGCGTCCTCGCGGGGCACGAGGACGAGGGCCGCGACTGGATGAGGCAGGCCCGGGACATCGATCCGGACCTCCCGTACGGGGCGTTCGTCGAGGCCCTGTCGTGGTTCTCTTCGTACATGGCGAAGCAGCCCCTCCCGGACGTCTACAGCGGCGAGACGGGCCTGCGCTTCGGGGCCCCCCATGCCGAGACGCACGAGATGAGGCGGATCCGCGAGGAGGTCGAGGAGCTCCTCGTGCGCGCCTCCTCCGCCCAGGTGTGGGGAGAGGGACTCGCGCAGGAGTTCCAGGGGGCCCTGACGGCGGTGCGCGCCGTGCAGCGTGGGGAGTACGAGGAGGCTGACCGCGCCCTCACCGAGGCGATCGCGTCGCCGACGATGGAGGTCTTCCGAACGGAGCTCCTCTTCGCCCGCGGGAAGGCGCGGTACCTCCTGCAGAGGTTCGACGGCGCGGTCGAAGACCTCGAGAGGGTCCGCGCGGTGCGATCGGAGTGGGCCGATGCGTGGTACTTCGTCGCCGCGGTCCGCGCCGGGGCGGGGATCGCGCTCGGTCGGGAGGGCAAGGACCCGCGCACGGCGCTCGCGAAGGCCGTCGAGGGGTTCGGCGAGGCGCTGGCGCGCAACCCGAGGCACGTGCCCGCGCTTCTCGGCCGGGGGAACACGCGGCAGATGCTCGGGGACGCCGACGGCGCGCTCGCAGACTACGACGCGGTGACGGCGATCGACCCGAACGAGGCGGTCCCCTACCTTAACCGAGGGACGATCCGCTACATGCGAAGGGAGTTCGAGGCGGCGGAGAAGGACTACGACGCCGCGCTCGCGCGCAACGATGGCCTGGTGGAGGCCTGGGTCGGGAAGGGCCTCCTCCGCGGGAGGCTCGGCGACCCGACGGGGGCCGTACGAGCGTTCGATCGCGCGCTCGCGGCGGCGCCGGACGACCTCAAGGCCCTCCTGGAGCGAGGGGACGTCAAGCGTCGCTGCGGGGACCGCGACGGTGCGCACGCCGATTTCGAGCACGCCGTGAAGGCTCACCCCCGGTCGACGGAGGCGCTCGTCAGGCGCGGCTACTCGTGGATGAACGCGGACCGGTACGCGGAGGCGCTCGCCGACTTCGATGCGGTGATCGCGATCGACCCGGAGGACGCCGAGGCCCACGCGGGACGAGGCGCCACGATCCTCGGAATGGAGAAGCCGAAGGAGGCGATCGCGGCGCTCGACAAGGCGCACGCGCTCAACCCCAGCCACCCCGAGGTCCTCGTGAACCGCTCGATTGCGAAGCAGAGGCTCGGAGACGACGCGGGGGCGCTCGCGGACGCGGACGAGGCCGTGCGCGCCGCGCCGGACTTCCTGCACGCCGTGAACCGCCGGGCCGTGCTCCGGATCGGCGCCGGAGACCTCGCCGGGGCGCTCGCGGACCTCGAGCGGGTCCTGGAGCTGTCGGGCCCGAAGGCGAAGGGGGACGGGATTGTCGAGGCGCACTACAACCTCGCCTGCCTTTATGCTCAGCGGTCGGCAGGCGTCGACAGGCGAGGCGAGGCGCCCCGGCCCGTGGACGCGGACCGGGCGCAGGAGTGGCGCGGCCTCGCGTTCGGCCACCTGGCGCGGGCGATCGAGATGGGCTGGCGCAACCGCGAGCAACTGGAGAAGGACCCCGATCTCATGCCGCTCCGGGAGGACGCGCGGTGGAACGAGATCCTCGAGAGGATACCCAAGTAGCCCGACATGCCGCTTCGCTTCGCTGACCCGCACCAGGTCGATGGCCCCTTCGGAGGAAAGGCCGCCGGGCTCGCGCGGCTCGCCGCGCTGGGCGCGCGCGTCCCGCCCTTCTTCGCCGTCGAGGCGACGACGACCCTGCCGTCCGCCTGGACCGAGGAGGACCGCCGCGAATTCCTGCGCCGTGCCGCGGGGATCCTCGCCCGGGGGCAGGCCGCCGTCCGATCGTCCGCCGTCGGCGAGGACGGCCAGGCGAAGTCGTTCGCGGGGCTCTTCGAGACCGTCCTCGGCGTCGCATCCGCCGAGGCGTCCCTCGCCGCGGCGACGCGCTGCATCGCCTCAGGCAACGGCGCGCGC
The DNA here is from genome assembly GCA_964649705.1 of uncultured Planctomycetia bacterium. Taxonomy (GTDB): domain Bacteria; phylum Planctomycetota; class MHYJ01; order WSZJ01; family CAZYRM01; genus CAZYRM01. The sequence goes on along the minus strand of CAZYRM010000184.1, from coordinate 8,746 downwards.
GCCGTTTCGTACGCCGGCGCGAACGGCGCGATCCCCGTCGGACTCGTCTGCCAGCTCCAGGTCGAGGCGCGCTCCGCGGGGGTCTGCTTCACCCAGGACCCCTCCGGGAAGGACGCGGCGATCGTCATCGAGGCGGTCGCCGGCCTCGGGGACCGCCTCGTCTCCGGGGCGGCGGAGCCCGAGCGCTGGCGAGTCTACCGCACGGGGTTCGGCCACTGGGAGGCGCGCCGCGAGGGCCCCGCAGCGCCGACGCTCTCCCCGGTGGAGGCGATCGCCGCCGCCCGCGAGGCCGCCGACCTGGCCTCGCGCCACGGCCGCCCGCTCGACCTGGAGTGGGCACGGGACGGCGCCGGGACCCTCTGGTGGCTCCAGGCCCGTCCCATCACGGCGGCCTCGCCGCCGCGACGGATCCACGTGGATCGCTCCTGCCCCGGGACCGACGACGGGCCGGTCACCGTCTGGGCGAACTGGAACATCCGCGAGACGATGCCGGACCCGCTCACGCCCCTGGCCTGGGCCATCTGGCGCGACGTCAACCTGAGGCTACTCGTCCGGTCCGTCATGCTCCTGCCGGCGCGCTCGCCGCTCTTCCGTCACCTCGCCGTGCTCGACCTCGTCCAGGGGCGGGTCTACTGGAACATGAACACGCTCCTGGCGGTCCCCGGATTCGGCACGCTCACGAGGATGGCGCTCTCGTCGATCGACGAACAGGCCGGACGGGTCCTCGGAAAGGCCTTCGAAGACGGCATCATCCGGCCGCGCGCGCTCCCCGCGTCCCGGCTCGCGCTGTTCGGCGCCATGCTCTCCGCGCAGGCCAGGGGCCTCTGCGTCGCGCTGGAGTCCCTCTCGCCACGTCGCGTCGCGAGGCGGCTGGAGTCGCTCGGAGAGGCGGAACGCGCGCGCTGCGCCATTCCGGCGTCGTCGCTCTCCGACGCGGAGCTCATCGCGGAGATCCGCCACCTCGACGGACGCGCAGGGGAGCCGTTCGTCGGGGTGATGGCCGTGATGGGGGTGGCGATCGGGATCTACGACTGGGCGCGCCACGCCTTCCGTCACGCCCCGGAAGCGGCCGGGCTCCTCGTCGCGGGTCTCACGGGCAACCCGACGACGCGGATCTCGATCGGCATCGACGAGCTGACAGAGGCCGCCCGCCCCCTGGCGGCCCGGTTCGAAGGGGGAACGGCGCGCGAGGCGCTCGCGCGGCTTCGCTCGGACGAGTCGGGACGTGCCTGGGCCGCGCGTCTCGACGACTTCCTGGCCCGCTTCGGACAGCGTTGCCCGAAGGAGTTCGACCTGGCGGCCCCGCGGTGGATCGAGGACCCGACGATGGTCATCGACCTGGTCCGTGCGGGCCTCCGCGCGTCCCCGTCGGAGGGGGTCCGCGCCCGCCTCGCCCGCCTCCGCGAGCGGCGACGGCTGGCGATCGACTCGGCCGTCGCCTCGGCGCCGTGGTGGAAGCGGCCGCTCCTGCGATGGCTCGCGCGGAGGGTCGAGGAGCACATGCCGCTCCGCGAGCTGCCGAAGCACCACCTCATGTGGGCGTTCTTCCGAGTGCGGCAGGCGGTGGCCGAGCTCGGCGCGCGGCTTGCCCGCCGTGGGGTCCTCCGCGCGCCCGAGGAGGTGTACTTCCTCGAGCTGTCGGAGCTGGAGGCCTTCGCCGGGGGCTCCCCGCCGCCCGCGGACCTCGCCGGAAAGATCGCGGTGCGGCGCGAGAGGCTCGCGGAGTTCGAGAAGGCGCCTGCGCCGGACTTCCTCCGCTCCGACGGCGTGCCGATCGAGGACGACGAGCCGCCCCCGTCGGACCCCTCGGTGCTGCGCGGGACGCCGGTCTCGGCGGGACGCGCGACCGGCCCGGTGCGCCTCCTCCGCGCGCCCGACCCGTCGCTGCTTCGGGAAGGCGACGTCCTCGTCGTCGGCTTTGCCGATCCCGGCTGGACGCCCCTTTTCCCCCGTGCGCGCGCCCTCGTCATGGAGGTCGGCGGGATGATGTGCCACGCGGCGGTCGTCGCGAGGGAGATGGGCGTCCCGGCCGTCTTTGGCGTCCGCGGCGCCATGGCGCGGCTCAGCGACGGCGAGGTGATCACGGTGGACGGCGACCAGGGGACGGTCCGCCGCGCGCCCGACGCGACGAGAGCGGCTACGGGGCGGGAGGCCCCTTGAGCAGGACGCTCACGCGCCGGTAGAGGTCCTCGGGCGCGAACGGCTTCTGCAGGAAGCCGACGTCGGGGGCGTTCGAGGCGAGAAGGGTGTTCAGGTCGAACGAGCCGGAGATCACGAGGATCGGCATCGCGGGCTGGACCGAGCGGACGCGGCGGCACAACTCCCAGCCGTCGAGGTCGGGGAGCGACAGGTCGGTCACGACGAGGCGCAGTTCCGAGTCCGAGCTGCCGAAGAGGCGCAGGGCCTCCTCGGCGTCGATAGCCTCCACGACGGCGTACCCCTCCAGCTCGAGGAGCCGCCGGAGCAGGTCGCGGACCGACTTCTCGTCGTCGACGAGGAGGATCGTCCCTTTGGCACCCGTCGACCCGGGCTCCATGTCTCCTCCCGAAGAGGCTTCTACTCCGTCTCGATCGCCTCGACGATTCCCCGCAACGACGCCGCGTCCACCACGACGATCCGCTTCCACCCCGCGACGACCCACCCGGCCCGTTCCCACTCGCCAAGCGTCCTGCTGATCGTGTGGATCGTCGCCCCGACGAGGCCCGCGAGGTCTTCGCGGGAGAGGGGCATCCGGATCTCGATCCCCCGGGCGGTCCGCCGCCCGGCCTCCCGCGCCAGCCTGAGGACGACTCGGGCAAGCCTCGCCTCGACGCGCACGGCGGCCAGCTCGACGCACCGTCGCTGGAGCTCGCGGATGTACTCGGTCTGCGCCTCGATCAGGTTCCACGCCACCTGCGGGCATCCCCGCTGGGCGCGCGCCCAGGCCTCCCGATTCCAGGTGACGGCCTCGCACGGTTCGAGGGCGAGGAGGGAAAGGGACGGGTCGCCCTCGGCGTCGGTCAGCGGCGGCCCGGCGAGGTCGCCGCGGCGGAGGATCCGCAGGAGGGCGCCTTCACCGCACGGGGCGGTTGCCTGGAGCTTCGCCCAGCCGTCGAGCAGCGCGATGAGGCCGGTGCCCCGCCTCGACGCGGGCCAGAGCGCCTCCCCGGCACCGGCGCGGACGAGGCGGCCGGCGCGGGCGAGCGCGCGCAGGTCGGAATCGCAGATCCCGCAGAACAAGGGAAGTCCCTTAAGGGCCTTCAGCGGGACGGTCAACTCTGTGGCAATCGTAGTGCTCTTTCGGGGCGGCCGCAAGGGGGGAACGGCGCCGAGTGTAGGCGACCCGCGCGATCGAGTTCTTTGCGCTAGCGCAAATTCGCCTGGCGAACCGGAGAAGCGCTGACTGATTCCTCCCGTCCCCCCTCCGCCATTTCCGCCAGCGCGCGACGCTTGGAGACGACGACGCGCTTGCGCCCCCCCGCCACCCAGCCGGCGCGCTGCCAGCGGCTCATCGTGCGGCTGATCGTGTAGAGCGTGCTGCCGACGAGCCCCGCGAGGTCCTCGCGGCGGAGCGGCAGGTCGATCTCCACCCCGTCCCCGGTCGAGTGCCCCGCCGTGCGGCAGAGGTCGAGGAGCATGCGCGCCAGGCGGCAATCGACGTTGTCCCCCGACAGGCCAAGGCAGCGACGCTCCAGCTCGCCGATGGTGCGGGCCTGCGCGACGACGAGGTTGGCGAGGAGGGCCTTCGCATGGCCGTTCGCCCGCTCCCAGGACTCCGTCCTCCACGTGACCGCCGTGCACTGCGCCAGGGCCACCGACGTGATCGGGGTCTCCTCCGTCCGGGCGGGCTGCGAGGGCCCGAGGACGTCGTGGGGCCCCAGGAGGCGCAGGAGCACCCTCCCCCCGTCCCAGGTCACGGCCTCCACCCCGACCCACCCCTCCAGGAGGAGGAGCACCTCGCTCTCCTTGTGCCCCCGGGGCCACAGCGTCTCCCCGGCCTGGGCCGTCACCGTCAACGCCGCCTCGGCCAGGAGGGCGATCGTCGAATCGGGGACGCCGCGAAACAGCGGCGTCTCCTTGAGACGGGACCGGACCTCGAACCCGTTGCCCATGGCGCGTCTCCGACCTCGGCGAAACCCGAACAAGGGAGGCACGCAGCCTGCCGGGCCACATTGATCTCCCCTCAGTGTTCATTACGCGCGCCGGATCAGCGACTTACAGGGAATCTCGGAATCCGATGTGAATCCGCAAGGTGTTGCAATTGCAGACAGTTGGGAGTGCGCACTGTGCGATCTTGGCACAGCGGCCCCCGTGCTGGAGTCGGCTAGGCGCCTTCGGCCCCCGGCTCGCTCGAGACGACGCGGTTGCGCCCGTCGTGCTTGGCGTGGTAGAGCGCCTCGTCGGCGCGCGAGAGGAGGGCCTCGGGCGTGTCCCCCTTGTGGAAGGACGCGCACCCGATGGAGACGGTCACGGGGATGGTGACCTCGCCGACCCGGTAGGCGTGGGACCCGATCGCCTGGCGAATCCGCTCCGCGACGACGAACCCCTGCTTGGGGTCGGCGCTCGGCAGGATGACGGCGATCTCCTCTCCCCCGTACCGGCAGGGGATGTCGTCGGGGCGGACGTTCGACCGGACGACCTGGCCGCTCTCCTTGAGCACGAGGTCGCCGGCCTGGTGGCCGTGGGTGTCGTTGACCAGCTTGAAGTGGTCGAGGTCGCACATGAGCAGCGCCAGCGGCGCGCCCGACTTCTCGCTGCGCGTGACGGCCTCCTCGATCTTCCCGTTGAAGTACTGCCTGACATAGAGACGCGTCATGCTGTCGACGGTCGCCTTCTCGTACAGCTCCGCGTTCGTCAGGGCGATCCCCGTCTGGCTCGCGAGGATGGAGAGGAACTCGAGGTCCTCCTTCGTGAAGCTCCCCCCGCCGAGCTTGTCGGCCGCGTTGAAGGCCCCCATGAGCTGCTTCTCGTGGAGGACCTCCTTGGACTGCTGCCAGATCGGCACGACGATGAAGCTGTCGCTCTTGTAGCGGGGCTTCCGCTCGTACCAGGCCGGCAGGACGCGGGTGATCGGGTCCGGCGCGAGGATCGGCCTGCCGTCGGAGAGGACCCGTCCGCACGGCCCCTCGCCCGTCTTGACGCGGACGGCCCGCCAGGTCTCCTTGTCCATCCCCATCGCGTACGCGATCGCCGCGGCCTGGCGGTCCGGGTCGAGGAGGACGATGGACACCTTGGTGCACTTGAGGATCGTGCTCGCGTAGCTCGCCGCTTCCTTGAGGATCGGGTCGCGCTTCAGGTAGCTCGAGAGCGTCTGCGTCGCCCAGTCCAGGGAGACGAGCGTCCGGTTGTACTCCTGGGACCGCAAGGCGGTGCGGGCGTCCTCGATCGCGCCGGCGAGCTGAAAGGCGATCGCCGTGAGGAGCTCCAGTTCGTGGGCGTTGAAGGCCCCCTTCGCCGCGGACAGGTGCATGGCCCCTCGCGGCCTGCCCAGGTACACGAGCGGCGCGCACATCACGGCCCGCCCATCCTCCGCCAGGAGGACGGCCTCCTGCCTCGTGAGGACCTCGATGACGGTCTCCTGAAGGACGTGGAAACCCGGAGGGAGGCCCGGCGCCTGGGGCCCGGCCGGCGCGGGGGCGCCTGCCGGCGCGGCGACGCCCTTGACGGCGCGCGCCTGGAGCTTCGCCCCGAGGTCGTCCTGCAGGAAGACGACGCCCTGCTCCGCGGGGAAGGACTGGAAGAGGAACTCGAGCACGCGCTCCAAGAGCTTCGGCAGCTCTCGCGCCCCGGCGATCGCGGTCGTGACGCGGTAGAGGGTCGAGAGGCGGTCGTACGGCTGGTCGGCGCGGGACAGCTTCGTGACGACGCCGGCGGCGTCGAGGAAGGCGGGACAGCGGGCCTCGGTGCGGAGCGCGCGGTCGCCCGCCGCGGGCAGCGACTCGGGCGTGGGCGTCGGGTGCTGCTCGTTGAAGAGGAGGCGGGTCTCCGCGAGGACGACGATGTCGCCGTGGGAGATGGCGCGTTCCTGGCTGACCGAGACGCCGTTGACGACCACGTCCCGGCCGGACCCGTCGGTGAGAACGACGAACCGCCCGTCCATCCTCTCGATGCGCGCATGGCGGGGCGCGGCGCGGCGGTCGAGGAGGACGATCGAGTTGTCGGGGTCCGTTCCGAGCGTGTTGTGGTCGGTGAGCGGGTAGGTCTTGCCGACGTTGGGTCCGTCGATCACGACCAGTTGGGGCATGCCAAGAGTATGCGCCGCCCGATCCACCGGGTCAAGGTCGGGGCTTCCCTCCAGGCCGACCGGAACGGATAATGGCCGCGTCCGACGGAGTCCCCCGCCCATGTCGGTGAAGAGCTTCCTGATCGCCCTCATCGAGAACGGAAAGGTCCGCGTCGACCGCCCCCGAGAGGAGGCCGCGCGCGAGGTCCTGGGCGCCGAGGACGTCCTCCGTCAGATGGACAGCCACGCGCGCCTGGAGGCACCCGGCGAGCCTCCCCGCCTCTCCGTCGGCGCCGCCGTGTGGGGCGCCCTCACCCTCTACCGCGGCGCACAGCTCCTCGTCCACCGCGACGCCGAGGCCGACTACGTCCGGAAGGCCCTCGCCGCACCGTGCCCCGAGAAGGCCTCGCCCGAGGCCGCCTGGAGCGTCGACCTCGCCCTCCGGTACCTCCCCGACCTCCTCTCCCTCTCGCGAGGCGTCGCCGAGGACGACCCGCTCGTCACGGAGCTCGCGAGGATCGCCCGGGACTGGCCCCTCTCCTCCGTCGGGGCCCGAGGCGTGGAGGCGCGGGACCTCTCCGCCATCCTCGATCATCCCAGCCTCCGGAGGATCTACCTGGACCGCGTCGTCGAACGCCGGGACCTCTCGCGCCTGGGCCCCCCGCGCGTCGACGAGGGGGTCCGCGAGACCCTCGGCGCGTACCCGGAGCTGTGGCCCGAGGCGGCCGACCGCCTGGGCCTCGTCCTCAAGGAGACCCGATGAGCGACGCACGACTCGAGATCGGCCAGCGCCTCGCCCGGGAGGTCCTCCAGCCCATGAAGGAGGCCTTCGTCGGAAAGGACGAGGTCGTCGACCTCCTCGGAGTCTGCCTCGTCGCCGGCGAAAACCTCTTCCTCATGGGCCCCCCGGGCACGGCGAAGAGCGCCCTCGTCCACGACCTCGGCCGCCGCCTGGAGGGACAGACGTTCGAGTACCTCCTCACGCGCTTCACCGAGCCGAACGAGATCTTCGGGCCGTTCGACATCCGGAGGCTCCGCGAGGGGGACCTCGTCACGAACACGGAGGGGATGCTCCCCGAGGCCTCCCTCGTCTTCCTCGACGAGCTCCTGAACGCCAACAGCGCCATCCTCAACTCCCTCCTGACCGCGCTCAACGAGCGCGTCTTCCGCCGCGGGCGGGAGACCCGGTCGCTCCCGACGCTCATGGTCGTCGGCGCCAGCAACCGCCTGCCCGAGGACGACGCGCTGGGCGCGCTGTTCGACCGGTTCCTCCTCCGGGTCAAGTGCGAGAACGTCCCGACGGAGCGCCTCGGGGAGGTCCTCGAGGCGGGCTGGCGGCTCGACATGGGCGGAGTCGACCACGGAGCGAAGGTCTCGATCGAGGACGTCAGGAAGCTCCACGGCCTCCTCTCCGCGGCCGACCTCTCGGAGGTCCGCTCCGCCTACGTGGAGCTGGTCCACCGGCTACGTCACGCGGGGATCGCGATCAGCGACCGTCGCGCGGTGAAGCTCCAGCGCCTCGCCGCGGCGAGCGCGCTCCTCTCGGGCCGCACGAAGGTCCTGGCCAGCGACCTGTGGGTCTTCCGCTACATCTGGGACGCGATCGAGCAGGAGGAGGTCCTCGCCGAGGTGGTCGGGCAGGCGGTGGCGAAGGGGACCGACGGCGGCGCGGCGCACCCGAGGTCGCGAGGTGCCGACGCCCCCGACCCCGAGGGGCTTGCGCGCGACGTAGAGTCGATCGCGAAGCGGCTCGACGAGGCGCCCTCGGCGGCCGACCGCGCCTATCTCAAGGACCGCCTGGGCGTCCTGGCCGCCCGGTGCCAGTGGATCAAGGACGGCGAGAAGCGCGGGTACCTGTTGGAGCGCGTGGAGCAACTCTGGCCGCGCTTCGGGGGGAAACCGTGAGCCCTGCGCAGGCACGCCCCTGGGCCATCCGCCTCGCGCTGGCCGACGCGCAAGCCGCCGGGGCGCTCCGCCTCCGCGCCGGAGTCGAAGTCCTCGTCCAGCGCGACATCGTCTGGATCCGCGGAGGCCCGCTCGACGACGAGGTGGAGACGGAGCTCCGCAAGCTGCCGTGCCTGGCGCGCTACGCGGTGCTGCCCGACGAGGGCCTCGTCGCATGGGAGGAGAGGATCCCGTCGGGCCGCCTCCCCGAGGGTCGCTGGACGCCGATCGCGGCGTGGCTCAAGCCGTCGCCCCAGGACGCGGTCGGGCCGGGCGCCCCTCCGCCGCGCGTGACGCCCGGGCTCGTGCGGGACGCGGCGGAGCGGGAGGCGGCGATCCTCGTCGTTCGCGAGGAGGCGCTCGCCGCGTGGGCGGAGACCGCCCCGGCCTCGCGCCTCAAGCCGCTCGCGTTCGCGCTCTGCGAGGACGGGCGCGTGCTGGTGAAGGGAAGGCCGCTGCCGCCGCTGCCGGGGGCGAGGTACGCCGAGGAGGGCGGAATCGCCGTGCCGTGCGGCTGGGCGTTCCAGCCGAGGGTGGATGCGGCCGTGATGAGGGAGGTGCTGGGGCTCGCGCACGGGGACCTGGCGCTGTTCAGCGAGG
>CAZYRM010000183.1:0-12526 GCA_964649705.1 uncultured Planctomycetia bacterium | reverse complement strand
GGATCGCCTCGCAGACCTGCCGCATGAGGGCGAGGACCTCCTTGACGGCGACGCCTGGCGAGAGGGGCGCCCCGCGCTCCGCGGCGGCCTTCTGCTGCTTGTCGACGTGGTCGCGGAGGTTTCCTCCCTCCAGGTACTCCATCGTGAAGAAGTAGCGGCCGTCCTGCTGGCCGACCTCGTGGATCTTGACGATGTTCGGGTGCTGAAGGCGCGCGGCGGCCTGGGCCTCCCGCTCGAAACGCGTGATCAGCTCGCGGCGGTCTTCCGCCTTCGTCGCGGTCTGGTCGATCCCGTCGTCGAGCTGGAGGACCTTGAGGGCGACGATGCGGTCGAGGTCGCCCTGGCGCGCCTTGTAGACGATCCCCATCCCCCCGCGGGCGATCTCGCCGAGGATCTCGTACTTCCCGAACTGACTGGCGCGAACGCCGACCGGGATCCGCGTCCCGGTCGTGTCCGAGGGGAGGTCGAGGTCGATCTCGCTCGGGAGTCGCACGGTCGCGCCGAGGCCGCTCGTGTCGTCCTTGGACGGCTTGGAGGGGCGGCTCGGATCGGCGGGGTTCTGCGACTCGTCCACGGGGAGGGGACCTCTCTGACCCGGGAATGATACCCATGCCCCGCCGGCCGGTCCAGCGGGGCGCGGGGCCAAAACACGCACGCCATTGCGATTCGCCGTCGCGATGGGGTAGGATTCGGTTACGGGTACTCGGAGCTCGTCGAGGGGCGGGCATGCCTCAGCAATCCCACCGCGTTCTCCTGATCGAGGACGACTCCATCGTTCTCCGGTTCCTGTGCGCCAGCATCCAGCGAGCGCGGCCGGGGAAGTTCGACATCGAGTCCGCCCAGGACCTCGCCACCGCGATGGAGCGTCTCCGCACCGGAGGATTCGACGTCGCGCTCCTCGACCTCGTGCTCCCGGATTCGCACGGGCTCGATACCCTCCGCCGTGTTCGGGCCGCCGCGCCCCTCCTCCCCGTCGTGGTCCTGACCGCCACCGACGACGAGGAGGTGTCGACGGAGGCGATCCGCCTCGGCGCCCACGACTACCTCGTCAAGGGGTCCGCCCCCGGCGAGGTCATCGTCCGAGCAATGTCCTACGCGATCGAGCGGCATCGGCTCCACCTGGAGATGGAGGCCGAACGCGTCCGCGGACGCCAGGAGCGCCTCCGCGTCACCACCAGGCTCTTCAGCAGACCCTCCCAGGGCCACAAGCGCGGCTCCACACAGTCCCTCTTCGCTCCGCTCAAGTTGCGCGCAGCGGAGGCCTATAGCGAGATCGTCCATCGCCTCATTCAGGCAACTGCGGAGGCGAGGCCCGAGGAGCTCGGCTCCGCAGATGACCGACGGTTCGATGGACTGCGCGACATCGCCGAAGATCTCGCCTCCCTCCACGCCGGACCCACGGATGTGATCGACGCCATGAAGAGCGTTGCCGAGGGGAGACAGGCATCTCCCGTCCGCGGCCCTGAGGAAGACCGCGACGATCTGCTCGACCTCATGTCCATCCTGGTCGCGTGCTACCGCCGTCGGTGCAAGGCCGACGCGCCGGAGCCGAAGGCGTAAGGCCGCGCCGCCGCGGACCCCCTCCGCGAGCGTGAACCGCCGGTCGTTGTCGACCTGGATCGGCGGCGGCGGGCGGTTCCGCGCTTGCGGTCGGCCACCAGCGGCGGTAGCATCCCGCCTGGGTCGCGTCGCGCGACGGGCGGGCGGCGGAGGGCGGGCATGGCGGGCGGGGCGGTGGACGGTGCTCTCAGACAATCCGGTCGGAGCTGGGCGGAGAGCGGGTGGCTGTACGCCCTCGTCCTGTTGCTCACGCTCGTTCCCCTCGTCCTCGTCATCGCCCACGGCTACACGACCCTTCAGGACCAGCTCACCGACCGCGCGCACACTCACCTCCGCTCGGTCTCGGAGCTCTCCGCACGCCTCCTGGAGGAGCGCTTTCAGCGTATCCGCGACCTGACCGTCTCCCTGGCGACGCGCGTGCGATTCCGCCAGCTTGTCGCCGAGGGGAAGTGGTCCGAGGCGATCCCAATCATGGGCGACGTGCGCGGGGACTTCCCGTTCGTCGACCGGATCCTCCTGACCGACAGCGCCGGCGTCCTGCGCGCCGACCTCCCGGAGGCGCCCGAGGTGCACGGCGTCGACTTCTCGCACCGGGACTGGTACCAGGGGGCCGTCCGGGACGGAACCTACGTGTCCGAGGTCTACCGACGGAAGGCGAATCCGTCGTCGAACGTGCTGGCCTGCGCCTGCCTGATCCGGAACGAGCGCAAGGAGACGGTCGGGATCCTGGTGATCCAGGTCGCGCTGAGGACCCTGCTCGCGTGGTGCCAAGAGGTCGACGTCGGACGATCGGGATTCATCTACGTCGTCGACCATCACGCGCACCTGGCGGCCCATCCGCGCGTCGCCCCGGAACAGGATGTCATGGACCCGGCCTCCCTACCCCATGGCGGGAGCTCCGCCGGGATCGCGGAAGACCCGGTGCTCGGTGGGGACTACCTGACCTGTTCCACGACCGTGAAGTCCACCGGCTGGCGCGTCGTTGCGGTCCAGCCGACGGCCGAGGCCTTCGCCGAGCGGGAATCGGAGTCGGGCCGGCTGCTCGTCAAATACGGTCTCTTGTCCGTGCTGACCGGGTTCCTCGCGTGGCTGCTTCTGCGCGCCCTCGCGGCGCGCGATCGCGCCCTGGCGCGAATGCGGGAGCAGATCGAGGATCGGCGCGTCGGCGTGGAGGCCGAGGGGGCCGACGAACTTCCCTCGGACCCGGCTGCGCTGCGCGTCGCGCGGGCCATGGCCTGGGCGGCGGCCGGCCTTTGCGCGGCCACCGGCGCGGCGGTGCTGCTGGGCTGGATTCTGGACGCGCCGCTCCTCAAGAGCCTGAGCCCCCGCTGGGTGGCGATGAAGGCGAACACGGCGTTCGGCCTGCTCCTGGCAGGGGGCGCGCTGGCGTCCGTCCTGGCGAGGACCCGGGACGGCGGCAACCGGACCGCGACGGCCCTCGGACACCTGGCGGCCGCAGGGGTCCTGGGGATCGGCGTCCTCACCTTCCTGGAGCACGCAACCGGCCGCGACCTGCGCATCGACCAGGCCCTGTTCCGGGAGGCCCCCGGCGCCGTCGGGACCAGCGCGCCGGGGCGGATGGCGCCCGCCACCGCCCTCTGCTTCTCCATGGCCGGGGCGGCCCTGCTCCTCGGCGGGGTGCGCGGGCGGGTGGCCGCGGCCCTGCCGGCCCTGGGTGGCGCCGTGCTCCTGCTCGGGGGAATCACGGTGGTCGGCTACTTGTACGGGGTGAAAGCGCTGTTGGGACCCGCGAGCTTCACGGTCATGGCGCTCCACACCGGGATTGCCTTCGTGGTGCTGGGGCTGGGCGTGCTCTGCGCTCACCCGGACCTGGCGCCCGCGCGGCTCCTTCTCAGCAACTCGCTCGGCGGTCTCCAGGCGAGGCGGCTGCTGGTTCCCCTGGTGGGCGTTCCGATGCTCCTGGGCTGGCTGCGCCTGGAAGGGCAGCGCGCCGGCTACTACGACACCGAGTTCGGCATCGCGCTGTTCCTGGTGTCGTCCGTGATCATCCTGGTCGCCGTCCTCCTGTGGACCGGGGCCGGCCTGGCGCGCGTGGACCAGGAGCGGCGTCGCGCCAACGAGGCACGGCTCCGGGGACTCGATGCCCTGGAGGCCGCGAACAAGGAGCTGGAGGCGTTTTCGTACTCCGTCTCCCACGACCTCCGCGCCCCCTTGAGGACCATCTCCGGGTTCAGCCAGGCCATCGAGGATGACTGCGGCGCCGCCCTCGGCGAGGTCGGAAGGGACCACCTGCGCCGCGTCCGGACCGAGGCCGGCCGGATGGGCCAGCTCATCGACGACCTCCTCCGCCTGTCGCGTCTCATGCGCGCGGAGATGCGCCGCGAAGAGGTCGACCTCGCCGTACTCGCGCGGGAGGTCGTCGAGGACCTCCGTCGCGGCAGTCCGGGAAGGGACGTGGAGGTCCTGATCCCGCCCACGCTGCCCGCGCGCGGGGACGCCGCGCTCCTGCGGATCGTCCTACAGAACCTCCTCGACAACGCGTGGAAGTTCACCTCGCGCCGCGAGAAGGCCCGCATCGAGGTGGGAGGGGAACGGCGCGGCGGCGAAAGCGTATACTACGTCCGCGACGACGGGGACGGGTTCGACCCCGCGTACGCCCACAAGCTCTTCGGCGCGTTCCAGAGGCTGCACTCGGCGAGCGAGTTCCCCGGCACGGGGATCGGCCTCGTCACGGTGCAGCGAATCGTGCAGCGCCACGGGGGGCGCGTCTGGGCCACGGGGGCGCCGGGGAGGGGCGCGACGTTCTCGTTCGTGTTGGAGGGGAAGGCATGAGCGACACGGAACGAAAGGTCATCTTCCTCGTCGAGGACAATCCGAACGACGAGGCCCTGACGATCCGCGCCCTGCGGCAAGGCAACCTGTCCAACGAGATCCGCGTGGCGCGCGACGGCGCCGAGGCGGCGGATCGGCTCCTGGGCGGGCCGGACCGGCCACCCACGGACCTCGCCGACGTCGCACTGGTGCTGCTCGACCTCAAGCTCCCGAAGATCGACGGCCACGAGTTGCTCCAGAGGCTGAGGTCCGACCCCCGGACCCGCCGCCTTCCCGTCGTCGTGCTCACCTCGTCCCGCGAGGAGCAGGACCTCGTGCGCGCGTACGACGCGGGGTGCAACAGCTTCGTGCAGAAGCCCGTGGGCTTCGCGGAATTCAGCGAGGCGATCCGTCACTTGGGCCTGTACTGGCTGATGGTGAACGTCGGGCCCCCGCCGGCGAGGTCGTGATGAAGAAACCGCTGCGATTGCTGATCGTGGAGGACTCCTCGAACGACGCCGCGCTCCTCCTTCGGGAGGTGGGGAAGGCCGGCTACGCCCCCCAGGAAACCCGTGTCGAGACGCCCGAGGCGCTCGAGCGGGCCCTCGGCGAGGCGCCGTGGGACCTGGTCCTGTGCGACTACAGCATGCCGCACATGGAGGCGCCCGAGGCGATCGGGATCGTGCGGCGGTTCGACGCCGACGTGCCGATCCTCGTCATCTCCGGGACGGTCGGCGAGGCGACGGCGGTTGCGGTCATCCGGCTGGGGGCGCAGGACTACATCCTGAAGGACAACCTGATGCGGCTGGCGATCTCGATCGATCGGGAGCTGGCGGAGGCGGCGAACCGACGCGAGAGGAGGCGGCTCGAGGGCGAGCTCGAACATGCGCGGAAGCTCGAGGCGATCGGCCGCCTGGCCGGGGGGCTTGCGCACGACTTCCGGAACATGCTCTCCGTGATCCTGGGGTACACGGACCTGCTGCTCGCCCGGGTCCCGCCGGGGCACCCGCTCAGCGCGGACATGCGGGAGATCCGCGCGGCGGCGAGGAGGGGCGTGGACCTCTCGCGGCAGCTCCTGGCATTCAGTCGGAAGGACACGACGTCCCGGTCGGTGTTCGAACCGAACGCGGTCATCCAGGGATTCGAGGGGATGCTCAGACGCCTCATCGGCGAGGATGTCAGGGTCGTTCTGGAGCTCTCCCCGGGCGTAGGTACGGTCCTTTGGGACCCGCTGGCGCTCGAACAGGCGCTCCTGAACTTCGCGGTCAATGCGAGGGACGCCATGCCGAGGGGCGGGCTGCTGACGATCGCGACTGCGAACGTCGACCTGACGGAGGCGGCGGAGGTGCGCCCGCCGACGCTGGCCCCCGGCGCGGACGTCGTGGTGGCCGTGTCCGACACGGGATGCGGGATGGACGAGGAAACGCGCGCGCGCCTGTTCGAGCCGTTCTTCACGACGAAGGAGCAGGGGAAGGGGACGGGGCTGGGACTGGCCGCGGTCCACGGGAGCGTGCGGCAGGCCGGAGGGGACATCGGTGTGGAGACCGCGCCGGCGAAGGGGACGGCGTTTCGGGTCTTCCTGCCGCGTGCGGGGGCCGCGCCGCCGGCGGCCGGTCCCTCGGCCGCGCCCGAGAAGGCCCTGGGCGGGACGGAGACGATCCTGCTGGTGGAGGACGAGGTCTCGGTGGCCTCGATGATTCGTCGTGCGCTTGAGGAGGCGGGATACCGGGTGATCGCCGCCTCGACGCCCGTGGAGATGCTGGGGATGGAGCCGTCGAGGTGGGCGGCCGCCTCGCTCCTGATCGCGGACGTCGTCATGCCGAGGATGAAGGGCACAGAGCTTGCGGAGAGGCTCCGCGCGGTCCGTCCGGGGTTGAAGGTGCTCTTCATTTCCGGATACCCCGGCGACGCAGACCTGGAGCAGGCCCTCTCCCAGCCGGGCACGGCGTACCTGGAGAAGCCCTTTTCGGTGGACTCGCTGCTTCGAGGCGTGAGGTCGCAACTCTCGGGCCGCGGATAGCGCCCCTCCGGGCGCTCAGAACTCGATCCCGAGCGTCAGCATCGCCCGCCGGTCGAGCGTGTCCCCGGTCGGAAACTCGCGGTGCTCATGTCCGAGGACGTTCTCCGCGGAGAGGGCGACCTCACCGGTCGCCTTTCCCATGCCGAAGCGATAGCCAATCCTGACGTCGACCAGGTTGTAGGAACCTGCCTTCCCGAAGCGCGTGTCGATCTTCCCCACGTAGTGGTTCACCACCGTCGCCGAGACCCCGCCCGGCAGCGTGGCACGCGCCCCGATGTTGAACTTGCTCACGGGCGCAAGGCGGAGGTTCGTCCGGAAGTGCTCGTCATAGACGTCCGTGAAAGAGTAGTTCCCGAAGAACGAGAGCCAGTCGGCGGCGAGGGCCTCCGCGGCCACCTCGAACCCGTACACGCGCGGATCGCTCTTCCCCCGAACGGCGGTCCCGCCCGTGCTGACCCCGGACGCCGCCAGCGAGTTCCGCAGCCCCTGGATCGGGGGCGCCGGGCTGAAGTTGTAGGTATCCGCCGTCGCCTGCTCCGCGCCCGGCGCCACGATCCCGACGAAGTCCTCCGCCTCCCAGACCGGTCCGAGGGCCGGGTCGTTCCGGTTCAACTCGATGATGTCGCGGACGCGGTTGTGATACGCGGCGACCTCCAGTTTCAGCCAGTCCACCGGTCGCCCCAGCCAGGCGACCTCGTACGAGGTCATCGTCTCCGGGCTCAGTCGGTCGTCCCCCACCGTGTCGAGGGTGAACGGCGCCTGGGCGGTCGGGAACGGGGGCGAGGGGAGCGCGAGCTCCCTCCGATTCCGGTTCAAGATGAACGCCTCCACCGCCGAGGGATTGCGGAACGCCTTGCTCCACGAGAAACGGAGGACGTGGTCCTCGGCGAGTTCCCAGACGAGGCTCGCCCGGGGACTCAGGTTCTCCCTGAACTCCGAGTGGACGTCGTATCGAGCCCCCACCGTGAGCGTCAACGGCTCGGCGAGTTTCCACTCGTCCTGGAGGAAGATCCCGGCGATCCGGTGCGTGAGCTTCTTCCGCAAGACTTGAAGATCGATGTCGTTCACCCGGTACGTGAACCCTGCGGTCGCCCGGTGGCGGTCCCCAAGCCTCCGCGTGTGCTGCATCTCTCCGTCCCCGCTCGAGTAGCGGTTGTGGATGGTCAAGTCCGAAGTCGGGAGGTTCAACGATTCGATCTCGAAGTCCTGAAGGGCGTTCCAGTAGGCCCGCGCGTGCCACTCCGAGTCGTCGCGCTTGTGGTGGAACTCCAGCATGATGTGGGGGAGGGAGCCGTGGGAGAAGATCGGCCCGCCATCCGACAGGATCTCGTCGTCGACGCGGACCGTCCCCAGCCCGAGCCCCAGGGTCGTATTCTCCGCCGGGTAGTACTCGACGAGGAGGTTCCCTCGCTTCGCGTCGACCGCGTCCTCGCGTTGCCGGGCAAACGCGCCCGGGTGGTCCGCGGTCTTCCAACCGAGCGAGAGGCGATACCCGATCTCCCCATATCGTCCCGCGTGGAGGAGGTCCGTCGTGGCCGTGTCGTGCTCGGCCCCCATGGCAGCGATCCGGGTCCCGGTCCACTTGTCGGGGCGCTTCGTGAAGATGTTGATGACGGCGTGAAATGCGTTCGCGCCGAACAGCGCGCTCCCGGGGCCCCGGATCACCTCGATCCGGTCGATGTCCTGCAACCCCATGGGGAGGGCGTTCCAGGGCACCCGGCCCAGGTTGTCCAGGTAGACGTGGCGCCCGTCCACGAGGACGAGCACGCCGTTGGAGAGCAGGGAGTTCAGCCCGCGGGCGCCGACGTTGGGGTCCGAGACGGAGGTGAAGAAGACCTCGATCCCCGGGACCGAGCGGAGGAGGTCCGGGACGCTCGTGGCCGCCGAGCGCAGGATCTCCTCGGAGGTGATCACCCAGACGGCGGAGGGGGCCTCCTTCCGCTTCTGCTCCACCTTCGCGGCGGAGACGACGATCGGCTCCTCGGCGAAGAGGACGCCTTCGTCGGCGAAGTACTTGCCGAGGTCCTTCTCGGGGGGCTTGGACTCCCCCTCGCCGGCGGGTTCCTGACCGACCGCCGCGCGCGCGAGGCACAGGGCCGCCGCCAGCGCGAGTGCCGTCCCCGAACGCATGCCGACCCTCCCACCCTGCCCGACCCCTCCGCGTCCCCTGGAGCGGGGGACCGGGACTATAGGGAAGGGGCCCCGACGCCGCAAGGGAATCGATCCTCCCGCGAGGGAGGAGCCGTGGCGCGCCCCCTTGAGGAAGGGTCGCCGATGTGCGATACTCCGGCGGATGGAATCGGCGACGACATCGATCGGGCATGGGGTTGGGCAGATGGGCACGCCGCTTCAGGTCCTTCTCGTAGAGGACTCCGAGGATGACGCCCTCGTCATCCTGGACCAGCTCTCCCTCGCCGGGTACGACGCCGCCATCCGACGGGTCCAGACGGCCGGAGAGATGCGCCAGGCGCTCCTGGCGGAGCCCCCCGACGTCATCATCTCCGACCACGTCCTGCCGCGCTTCGGCGGCCTCGAAGCCCTCGCGCTCCGGAACGATTCGGGCCTCGACGTTCCCTTCATCGTCGTCTCCGGTGCGATCGGCGAAGAGCTCGCCGTCAGGGCGATGCGCGAGGGGGCCCAGGATTATGTGATGAAGGGGAACCTCCAGCGCCTCGCGCCCGCCGTGAAGCGGGAGGTCGAGGATGCGCGCGCCCGGGCGGCGCGGCGCAAGGCGGAGTCCGAGCTTGTCGCCGTCCGGGAGCAACTGGCGAGGAGCCAGAAGATGGAGCTCGTGGGCCGCCTCGCGGGCGGCCTGGCTCACGACTTCAACAACATCCTCACCGTCATCAACGGGTACGCGAAGCTGCTGATGGATCGGTCCAAGGGTGACGCGAGCGTGCGCCAGGACCTCGCAGAGATCAGCATGGCCGCCGAGCGGGGCATGTCCATCGCGCAACAGCTCCTGGCGATAGGCCGCCGTCAGGCCATCTCTCCGCGCGTCCTCGATCTGAACGAGGTGGCCGTCGGCCTGCACAGCTTCCTCTCGCGCCTGGTCGGCGACGACATCCGGATCGACAGCGACCTTGCGCCCGACCTCGGGCACGTCCGGGCCGACGCGGGCCAGATCGAGCAGCTTCTCATGAACCTTGCCGTGAACGCTCGGGACGCCATGCCGGGGGGAGGGACCCTCCACATCGAGACGTCGAACGCCCAGGTGGCGCAACCCTGGTCGCGTTACGACCTGATGGTCGAGCCGGGGCCCTATGTGCGGATGGACGTTCGGGACACGGGGTCCGGCATGCCGCCGGAGGTTGCGGCACGGCTGTTCGAGCCGTTCTTCACGACGAAATCGCAGGGCACGGGGACCGGGTTGGGGCTGGCGGTGGTGCACGCCATCATCGAGCAGAATCGGGGCGGGGTCGAGGTGGAGAGCAGCCCCGGGCGAGGCACCACCTTCCGGGTCTATTTGCCGTGCGTCGACGAGGCGCTCGGGTCCGCGTAGGGTCCCTGCGTGTTGCACTGCCGTCGGCTGCGTCCCCTCGCATGGGTCCTCCTGGGCCTACTCGCCCTGGCGCCGACGGCCCTTGGCCAGGAGGAGGGGCCCCTCGTCCTCGTCGTCGGCACCCCCCTCGCCGACAAGTTTTCCGGACCGCTCGCCCGCATGGAGGAGGCGGTCCGGGCCGGCCAACCCAACGCCCGATTCGAGTCCCTGCGCCTGCAGGGCACGGACGACCTCGCCGCCGTCGCGGCGCGAATCAGCGAGCGGCGGCCCGCCGTCGTCGTCACGGTCGGAATGGCCGTCACGAAGGCGGTCATGGAACAGGTCCGCGACGTGCCGGTCGTCTTCACCATGACGATCGTGCTCGACCTCGATGCGCTCGATCGGGAGCGGCGGGGCTCCGCCCCGAACGTCACGGGCGTCTCGATCGCCGTGCCGCCGAGGGAGCAATTCCGGGTCATGAAGGAGGCCATCCCGGGCCTCAAGAAGCTCGGTACGATCTACACCCCAGACAGGACCGACGCGCTCGTGGAGGCGGCGACCCGTGACGCGCGGGCCGAGGGGATCGAGCTCATGGCCCGTCCCGTGCGGGAGCTCACGCAGGTCGGCGAGGCGCTCAACGCCGTCCTGGGGGAGAGCGACGCCTACTGGGTCCTGCCCGACCCGAACGCCACGCAGAGCAGCGCCCTCGAGGAGGCGCGGATGCGCGGGCTCGTCCTCAAGAAGCCGACGGTGGGGTTCGATCCCGAGTACTCCCGGAGGGGCGGCCATCTCTCGATCTACTGCGACCGGGACGACGCCGGCGCGCAGTCCGGGCTCGTGGTCCTTGATATCCTGCGCGGGAAGGCCCCGGCCGACCTCCCCCTCCAGCCGGCCCGGAGGGTGCTCTACTCTTTCAACGAGGACACCGCCCGGCAGATCGGCCTGGCAGTGTCCGACCCGTTCCGCGCGAACGCCGAACACGTGTTCCGGAACCAATGAAGCTGCGGACGAAGATCACCGGGTCCTTCGCGCTCCTGATCGTGGGCTCGCTCACGATCGTCGCGTACCTCTTCTCGGCGCACGAGCAGCGCCTGTTCCGCGAGCAGCTCCTGCTCCGCGGCGAGAGCCTCAGCCGCAACCTGGCCCGGACGGTCCTCGTCCCCCTCGAGGTTGGGCGAATGGACATCGTCCGCGCCAATGTGGAGGCCGTGCTCGCCGAGGAGGACGTGCGGTACGCGGGAATCGTCGCCCCCGACGAGGCGAAGGGGTACGTGAAGGGGAAGGAGCTCCAGCCGGACCTCGCCGAGCTCCGCGCGCGTTGCGGGGACGTCGGCCTGGAGACGCAGGGCGTGCGCTCGACCGTCCTGGCCGCGATCGCCTCGATCGAGTTCCGCGTCCCGGTCGTCGGGACCGAGGTCGTCTCCTCGGAGTTCGAGGCGGGCGTCCAGGAGCGGCCCGTGGTCCGGGGCATGGCCGTCGTGGCCTTGAGCGAGCGGGCGACGCTCGAGAAGATGGCGGCCGCGCGCAACCGCGTGATGGCGATCGCCGCGGGCCTGATCCTGCTTTCGCTGGCGGTCTCCGTCTTTCTGATCGGAAGCATCGTCCGGCCGCTCCGGGCGCTCACTCAAGGGACGCAGAGGGTCGCCGCGGGGGAGCTCGGTCAGGCGGTCCCCGCGGACTCGCGCGACGAGCTCGGCGAACTGGCGAAGTCGTTCAACGCCATGACCGCGCGCCTGAAGGCCTCCTACGAGGAGCTCCAGGCGTGGAACCGCCGCCTCGAGGAGCAGGTCGCGGACCGCACGCGAAACCTCTCGGAGACGAACACGCGCCTTCGGCAGCTCCTGGCCGACAAGGAGGCGTTCATGCGCACGGTCACGCACGACCTGGGGGCGCCGCTCAGGAACATCGGCGCGATGGCCGCCTACGTGATGCGCACGCACAGGGACCAGCTCTCGTCGGAGGCGATCGACCGCTTGCGGCGGATCGAGACGAACGTCGAGCAGGAAGCGGCGCTCCTCGCGGACCTCATGGAGGTCGCGCGGATCCAGACGGTTCGCGAGAAGATCGAGGAGGTGGACGTCGCGGCGCTCCTCGGGCAGGTGAGGGACTCTCTCTCGTCCGCGATCGAGGAGCGGGGGGCGCTTCTCGTCTGGTCGGACACGCTGCCGAGGATCGCCTGCGAGCGCAACCGGATGAGGCAGGTCTTCCAGAACCTGATCGAGAACGCACTCAAGTACATGGGACCGCAGACCTCCCCGCGTGTCGAGGTGGGATGGAAGGACCTGGGCGAGGAGCACGAGTTCCGGGTGAGCGACAACGGGGTGGGGATCGACCCGGAGGATCGAGGGCCGATCTTCATGATCTTCCGGCGCGGGCGCGACGAGTGGACCGCGAAGGTCCCCGGTCGGGGCGTCGGCCTGGCGGCCGTGCGGCAGATCCTGCTGAACCACGGCGGCGACATCCGCGTGGAGAGCGAGCCCGGCCGGGGGAGCACGTTTGTCTTCACGATCTCCAAGTCGGTCCCCTCGTGGAAGGGCGCCCCCGCCCAGACCGCCCCGCAGAAGTCCTAACGCCCGGGGATGGGGCGCAGGCACGCTTTCCCGACGGAAACCTCGTTGACGCGGCGGCCCCCGAGCGGTATCCTGATGCCGAATTCAGACCAGCCATGCCCCCCAAGGCGCGGCTGGTCTGTT
>CAZYRM010000182.1:1156-12568 GCA_964649705.1 uncultured Planctomycetia bacterium | reverse complement strand
GGAACAAGTCGGAGCTGGCGGTCGGATACTGCACGCTGTACGGGGACATGTGCGGCGGGCTGGACGTCCTGGCGGACGTGCCGAAGACGATGGTGTATGCGCTGTCGAGGTGGGTGAACCGGGAACGGGAGATCATCCCCGCGGGGTCGATCACGAAGCCGCCCTCGGCGGAGCTCAGGCCGAACCAGACGGACCAGGACTCGCTGCCGCCGTACGAGGTGCTGGACGGGATCCTGCGGCTCTACGTCGAGGAGGAGGTCGCGCAGGCCGACATCGTGGCGCGTGGGTTCGACGCGGCGACAGTGGCGCGGGTCGTGCGGATGGTGGACGCGGCGGAGTTCAAGCGACGCCAGGCGGCCCCGGGCCTAAGGGTGACCACGCGCGCGTTTGGCGTCGGACGGCGCATCCCGATCGCGCAGCGATTCCGGCCGTAAGTCGATTCGCGGATGCACACGGATGTGTAGGCGATCGGCAAGGGGGACGACGGAACGGCCGCCACGAGGCAGCACCATCGCGGCCAGCATCCGCATTGTCGTGCGGTGCCGAGCCGCGGTATGATGGGCTTCGAGTCACGCGGGGCAAGCTCATGAGAGAGACACGAGGCGCCACCATCCTCCTGCAACCGGACGGGGTCCGCATCCCGACCTCGCTCCCGGACCTGGAGTCCTTCCGTCGATGGGCGCGTTCGAACGAGTTTCCTGAGAAGGGCCGCATCGATTGGATCGCGGGCGATGTGGAGGTGGACATGTCCCCGGAGGACTTGAATACGCACGGGTCTCCCAAAGCCGCCATCGCTCGAGACCTTGGGGAGCTGATTGAGGGAGCGGACCGCGGAGTGGCCTACATCGATTCCACCCGAATCAGTGCGCCGGCTGGGGACCTATCAGCGGAACCGGACGTCGTCGTCATTCTATTCGAATCGGTCGAGGCGGGACGCGTCAGGCTCGTCCCCAAGAAGCGGGCCGTCGAAGGTCGCTATGTCGAAATCGAGGGGGCCGCAGATCTTGTCGTTGAGTGCATCAGCGACTCCTCCGAGGACAAGGACTCGCGCCGCCTCAAGGAGGCCTTCTGGCAAGCAGGCGTACGCGAGTACTGGCTTGTCGATGCGCGCGTCGCGCCTCCCTCGCTCACCTTGTTCCGCCACACGAGCCGCGGATACCGGGCGGTTCCCACTCGCCACGACGGATTCACGCCCTCGCCCGTCGCCGGAGTCGCGGTGCGCCTCGTGCGCCTCCCCGCCCGCGCAGGGCTGGTCCGCCATCGGCTCGAGTCACGTCCCCTGTAATCGACGCGGAGACTTGGGCGAGACGAGCCCTGAGGCGGGTCGCCCTATTCGGCGTCGAGGGCGTTCAGGGCCTCGTCGAGGATCGCCTCCGCCTCGTCGATCTTCCCTTCCTTCATGAGCGGTTCGAAGCGCTCCAGGATCCGACCGATCGGCGAGGGGTCCCTCCCCTCCTGCTGCCAGCGCTGCACCCCCTCGTGGACGCGCTTCATCTTGGCCTGGATCGACTGAGCGCGATCCTGCATCGGCGCGGCGGCCTCGTCGGCATCGATCGTCCGCCCAAGGAGGCCATAGCGCACGGGGGCGTCCAGGTCCACCGGGCGTCCCGCGGGGAGGAAGCTCTCCTCGCCTTCGCCGGAGCTCGACAGGTGCTGCGAAAGCCCGAACCTTGACCTCTCCTTCCCGTCCCCCACCAGCACCAGGTCGACGATCCGGTCCCCCTCGAGGCGGAGGTAGCCGCGCCAGTCGAGCGAGACGTCGTGTTCGTGCCCCCCGGGGCCGTCCAGGACTCCGTGGACCGACGTCGACCCCTCGACCTGGATCCCGCCCGCGCCCTCGGTCGCCCACACCTCGCATCGGGTCAGGTCTCCCCGCCCGCTGCGCGGATTGTCGAGCGGCCTCACGTCAATGTGACCAAGGTAGGCGTGCAACGCCAGGAAGCGCCCGAACGCCCCGGGCAGCAGGACGCGCTCCCGCCGTGCGCCCCGCAGCGCCGATGCCACCGCCCGTTGCGTCTCCAGGTCGATCGCGAACTGATCCTGCGAATAGCACTCCTGTCGCACCGTGTCGCCCGAGTAGCCCCCCTCCTCATCGAGGACCCGGCCGGTCATCTCGATCCTGAGCGCCCCTTCCGGCCCCGCCCCGTGCTTCTCGGAGGCTGCCGGGCAGCGCTGCCCCTCGGCATGCCCGCCCGCCAGGGACGGACCGTCCTCCTCGAAGGGGACCTCGCTGGAGGCCTCGGACGGGAACTTCATGTGCCGCTCGGCGGCCGGCGCGGCGCCCTCCTCGCGGAAGCGCTCCAGGGCGCGGTCGAGGAACGGAAGCACCTCGTCGTCCCCGTCGAACATCTGCACCCATGAGAGGACCCGCCCCTCCGCGTCGAGCACGCCAATCCCCTGCGGGGCCAGCATGACGCGCTTCAGCCGGCCGTAGAGCCTCTCCTCGTCGGGGTCGCCCGCGGCGTGCATGCCGTTCACCAGCGGCGCGCGGGTCGCAAGCGCCACGAACGATTCGCTGACCCGAGCCACCACGTCGGCCCTGGAGAACACCGTCTCACGGACGGCGCCGGCGTACACTCAGCAGCGCTCGTCGCTAGGGTTCCCGAGGAAAACCCACACGAGGATCGGCTTCCCCGCCTTCCGCGCCGCGTCGATCGCCTCGAGCGGGCACTCCTTCCAGTCGAGCTCGCCCCACGCCTGCCGCTCGGGGCGCATCGCCCCGATTTCGGCACGGAGCGTCTCCATGCCATCGTCGCGGGCGAACGCGGTCCCCGCCAGGAGACAGAGCACCAGGAGCTTCCTCATTTCCCTACTCCTCCCCAATCGAATCGAGGGCGCGGTCCAGCGCCTCCTCGGCTTCGCGGACCCGCATCCGCTTCACGAGCGACTCGAACTCCTTCATCGCCTCCCCCACGCGCGAGAGGTCGCGCCCCTCGCGTTGGGCCTGCGCCACGGCCCGCTGTAGCCGTTCCATCTTGGGCTTGAGGGTTCCTTCGGGCTGGAAGGCGAACTCCGTGACGCCCTCGACCGAGGCCACGTCGCGGAGGGACTCCTCCGCCAGCATGACGTGGGCCGTCTCCAGCACCGCGCGACCGAGGTCCCCCGCGCCGAGCTCATCGAGGGCCGCGAGCCGTTCGCGGTGCATCCCCGCCGAAGCGTCGCGACGGGCCTCGGCGGACTCGCCTGCCGCGTCGACGGCCGCCGCCACCTCCTCGGCGAAGGCCAGCTCGGCGAGGTACGGATCCGTGTGCCAGAAGCCCGAGACGACGTGGAGCAGTTCCCCCCGCGCGTTCGCGACGAGCGTCGCGACGTTCTCGTTCGCCTGGCCGTTCGGAAGCGTCGCCGCGAGGTCGGGCGCGAAGTCGCCCTCGTGGTCCGAGGCCTCCTGTCCGGAGAACTTCTCGAACGTGGCCGCGTCGATCTTCCCTACGCGGTACCCGGGTCTCGCGTTGATCCACGTCGCCGCGTATCGGGTCCCCACCCGCTCGACGACCGCCGGGTCCTGGAACGTCACGCGTCCCATCATCTGCCCCGCGCCTCAGCAGTCCTCCGCGTCGAGGTCCCCGAGGAGCACGAAGCACAGGACGAGCCTCCCGTCCCGCGCGGCGGCCCCCTGTGCGGCGTCGAGGTCCTTCTCCCAGCGGATCCCCTCGGCGGACAGGGCCGAGGCCGCGACCAGCAGCATGGCGAGCACCTTCATGGCGATTCCTCCAAGCGTCCGCCCGATCCATACGGAGCCGAGGGCGCGATCTCTCACCTGAATCGAGACATTCTGAACCACTGGCCCGACAGCGTGTTACGGCACCCTGTCGAGGAAGCGCGAGAGGTAGGCCAGCTCGTCGTCGAACTCCTCGCGCGAGGACGAGTAGGTGAGGACCTCCTCGCGCAGGATTTGCGCGAGCTTGGCCTTCCCGCGGGAGACGGCGTTGCGGATCATCGCCTCGGTCTTCCCCCGCTCGCGCGCGATGTCGGCCTGCGGCCGCTGGTCGACGACGAAGGCCGTGATCGCCTCGTAGTAGTCCGGGTTCTCCCTGCGGAGCCGGGCGAGCGCGTTCGCGAGGAGGCACGCGACGAACTCGCGATCGAACGACTCCTCGCGCTCCGTGCTCGCGACGATCTCGTCGACGGGGATCGGCTCCCTCCCGCCCCCTCGCTTCGCGGCCGTGCGGCGGTCGAGGAAGTGGCCCATCACGTGGCGCGTCACGGCGAGGAGGAGGGACCGGAACCGACCGTGCCTGGGGTCCGCCTTCTCCAGCACGCGATCGTCGAAGAGGCGGAGGAAGACCTCCTGCGCGACGTCCTCGGCATCCGCCTCCGTGAGGCCGCGATGGCGGAGGAACCGCACGACCGCGGGGCGATATTGCTCGACGAGGCTCGTGACCGCGGTCGTCCTCCCCTCCCCCGCCTCGCGGACCACGGTCCAGAGCGTGCTGAGGAACTCGCTCATCGGCCCGCCTTGCGCCGCTCGACCTCGACGAGGAGGGAGGCGTCCAGCGAGGCGGCCTGCTGCCAGAGCTCCAGCGCCTTCTCGCGCTGCCCGGCGGCGGAGACGGCGTCACCCAGCTCGAGCGAGGCCGCCGCGACGAGCTTCTTGCAGGAGTCGTCGGAGGGGTTCCGCGCGAGCGTCTGCGACATAGCCTCACGGAGCGTCGCGAGGGCCTGCACGCGCTGCGGAAGGGCGGGGGCACCGAGCGCGGCGAGCTTCGAGCGGATCTCCGCGTGGGCTGACCAGAGAAGGTCCGCGGCGATCAGGTTGCCCGGGTCGACCTGGAACAACTGCGCTGCCGCGTTCCTCGCCTGCTCGTCCGCGACGTCCCGTTGGTGGCCAGCCGGGAGCCTGCTCATCTTCTTCACGAGCGCGAACGCCCGCAGGACGAGTGCTTCCTGGTCGCGCGGGTCTGCCCGCAGCCGCTCGTCGGCCTGTGCGAGGAGCTTGTCGAGGTCGGGTGGCTTCGGGTTGATGACCTCATATCGGATGGGGTCCTTGTCAGCGGATCTCGGCTGAGATGTCCGCGCCTGGTCAACGGGCGCAGGCTCGTCTCGGAGCGAGCGGGCGAGGAGGACTCCTGTGACGATCGACGCGACACCCGCGACCCCGACCGCGATTACCGGCCACCTGCGCGGCGCCCGCGGAGGAGAGGGACGCGCCGGGGCGGTAGCCGGTGCCCCCGCCGCCTCCCTGACCTCCTTCGAGGTGAGGAATCCGCCGTCCAGGATCTTCCGTGCCAGGTCGTCCGGCTGCATGTGGCGTGCTCCCAGGCGACAACGCTCATTCTAGGCCCCGGTCCGAGCCCGTGCTAGACTCCTCCCCCATTCCTGGAGGCTCCCCATGCGCGTCCCCGCCCTGCTCCTCGCCACCTGCCTCTCCGCGGCGGCCCAGACCGAGTGCGTCGAGACGAAGCTCGAGAACGGCCTCACCCTCCTCGTCCAGGAGGACCACGCCGCCCCCGTTGCCACCGTCAGCGTCTGGTACCGCGTCGGGTCCCGAAACGAGCGGCCGGGCCAGACCGGGATGTCCCACCTCATCGAGCACATGATGTTCAAGGGCACCCCAACCCACGGCAAGGGCGAGTACTCGCGCACCATCAAGAGGAACGGCGGGGAGTACAACGCCGTCACGTCGTTCGACTTCACCGCCTACTACGAGGTCCTCGCCAGCGACCGCCTCGACGTCGCGTTCGAGCTCGAGGCCGACCGCATGGCCAACCTCCTCTTCGACCCCGGCGAATTCGAGGCCGAACGCGAGGTCGTCAAGGAGGAGCGCCGCACGCGGATCGACGACCAGCCGTTCGGCCAGGCCGTCGAGTCCCTCTTCGCCACCGCGTTCCAGGCCCACCCGTACCACTGGCCCACGATCGGCTGGCGCTCCGACCTCGATCGCGTCACGCGCGACGAGTGCTACGCGTACTACAAGCGCCACTACGTCCCGAACAACGCCACCGTCCTCGTCGTCGGCGACGTCGACCCGAAGGAGGTCGAGGAGAAGGTCCGCGCGACGTTCGGGGCCATCCTGAAGGGCGAGAAGGTCCCCCACGTCGAGATCACCGAGCCCGAGCAGCGCGGCGAGCGGCGCTTCAAGATCCGCCGCGAGACCCAGGTCACCGGCGTCGGCCTCGGCTGGCACGTCCCCAACTCCGCGCACGAGGACGGCGCGGCGATCACCGTCCTCCAGACGATCCTCTCGAACGGGGAGAGCGCCCGCATCCCCAAGGCCCTCATGAAGGACAAGCAGACCGCCCTCATCGCCATCTGCCTCTACCAGGGGGACATGATCGACCCCTCCCTCTTCATCGCCTTCGGCGTCGCCCGCCCCGACAAGAAGGCCGAGGACGTCGAGCGCGGCATCCTGGAGGAGGTCCAGCGCATCCAGGACGAGCCCCCCACGGCGAAGGAGCTGGAGCGCGCCAGGAACCAGATCGTCGCCGGCCGCCAGTTCGGCGCGGAGTCCTCCCAGGCCCTCGCCATCCAGCTCGGGACCTACCAGATGGTCCGGGGGTGGGACCTCGGCGACCGCCTCCTGGAGCGGGTCGCCTCCGTGACCGCCGAGGACGTCCAGCGCGTGGCGAAGAAGTACCTCACGGAGGACAACCGCACGGTCGGGACGCTCGTCCTGCCCGCCGCACAGGCGCCCAAACTCGCCCCGCCGCGCGGCACCGGAGCGGCGATCTCCCCCTCCGACATCAAGCGGGTCCGGCTCGAGAACGGCCTGACCATCCTGGTCGTCGAGCGGCACGGCCACCCCACCGTGAGCCTCGGCGCCCTCGTCCGGGCCGGGTCCGCCTGGGACCTCCCCGGCAAGGAGGGCGCCGCGAGCCTGACCGCGTCCGCCGCCGTCCGGGGGACGCCCACGCGCACGCCCGACGCCATCGACGAGGCCGTCGACTTCGTCGGAGGCTCCTGGACGGCCTCCTGCGACCCTGACGGCGCCACGCTGACGGGGAAGTTCCTCTCGAAGGACCTCGACCTGGGCCTGGATCTGCTGACGGATTCGCTGCGCAACGCCTCCTTCCCCGAGAAAGAGGTGGAGCGGCTCCGCGGGCTCGTCTTCGGCGGGATCAAGGCGGCCAAGGACCAGCCGTCCGACGTCGCGCGCAAGGAGTTCGAGCGGATCGTCTACGACGGCCACCCCTACGGGCACGCCTCGGAGGGGACCGAGGCGTCCATCGGCATGATCGAGCGCGACGACCTGGTGAACTTCCACCGAAACCTCTACGCCCCGAACTTCACGACGATCGTCATCGTCGGAGACGTCGCGGCCGAGGAGGTCGTCGCGAGGCTCACGAAGGCCCTGGGCGACTGGCACACCAAGGAGGGCCCGCCGGGCATGGCCTCGGAGGCGAAGCCCGGCGACGGGATCCGACTCCGCATCGTCGACAAGCCGCTCGAGCAGGCGACGCTCGTGGTGGGCCACCGGGCCGTGCCGCGCAGCCACCCGGACTACTACGCCCTCAAGCTGATGAACGACATCCTCGGCGGCGGAGGCCTCTACAACCGCCTGGCGAACGACATCCGCGACAAGAACGGCCTCGCCTACTCGGTCGGGAGCGCGTTCAGGCATCGCGCCCAGGCGGGGGCCTTTCACGTCGAGCTGCAGACGAAGGTCGCCAGCGCCCGACAGGCCCTTGGCCTGGTCCTCGAGCACCTGCGCAGGATCCGCGAGGAGGGCGTCACGGAGGGGGAGCTCGAGGAGAGTCGCGCGTACTTCCTCGGGTCGTTCCCGCTCGCCTTCGAGACGAACGCGGAGCTGGTCACCCAGCTCCTCACGATCGAGGCGCACGGCCTCGGCGTCGAGTACCTCTCCGAGTATGCGGAGAGGATGAAGGCCGTCACGAAGGCCGACGTCGACCGGGTCGCAAAGGAGCACTTGAGGCCCGAGGAGCTGGTCCTCGTGATGGTCGGGGACCGCGCGAAGACGAACCTCGAGGTCGCGGGGCTCGGCAAGGTCACCGAGGTCGAAGAGGCGAGAACGACGGTCCCGCACGTCGACCCCGAGCCCGAGGCGGTCGCCGAGGTGGACCGCGCGATCGAGGCCCAGGGAGGCGCCGCGCTGCTCGGCATGAAGGACCTGACCGTGGACGCCGACACGTTGCTCTCAAGCCCCATGGGCCAGATGCAGGCGAAGATTACGCTCCGGATCAAGCGGCCCAACAAGTGGCTGGCGGACGTCGCGATGGGCCCGATGAAGGTCAAGCAGGGGTTCGACGGGTCGAAGTTCTGGTTCGAGGCCATGGGCACCGTCAAGGAGGTGCAGGGAGGCGACGCGATGAACGTCGGCGGCGTGGGGCTCCTCTGCCCCCTGCTGGAGATGAAGGAGAAGGAGACTTCGTTCACGACGCGTCGCGACGGGGAGCTCGACGGCAGGCCCGCGGTGCTCGTGGACGCACACAAAGAAGACGGGACGGTCCAGACGCTGTATCTGGACTCCGAGACGCACCTGCTGCTCAAGTCGGAAGGGGTCCAGGTGACGCCGCAGGGGAAGGCCCGGGTCGAGACCTTCTTCCGCGACTACAAGGCCTACGGCGCGATCACGGTGCCGTCCCACGTCGAGGGGCTGTCGGACGGCAAGAAGTCGCAGGAGTTCAAGGTGGCTGACGTCAAGCTGGACACGGGCCTCGAGGACTCGCTATTCACGATGCCCGAGGGAAAGGCGCCCGTGAAGCCGCCCAAGGAGAACCGCTAGTCCTATAACGCAACGTCCCGTCATGATTGGTGGCGGTGGCGTGCTCGCAGTCGTTCTCGTGCTCGTGCTCGTGCTCGACGCCAGCGTTCCGAGCACGAGCACGAGCACGAGCACGATTTCGGGCGCGCCACCGCCGCCGATCATCACGTGAATGAGCGTTGCGGGATTGGACAGGGATCCGCGATGGAAGACTTGCAGGTGTCCCGGACCTGGGTGATTCCCGCGTCAGCGATCGGGATCCACTTCGCCCGCTCGGGGGGGCCCGGCGGGCAGAACGTGAACAAGCTGAACACGAAGGCGGAGGTCCGCGTGCGCGTCGCCGACCTCGCCTTCCCCGCCGACGACGTCAGGGAGCGCTTCCTCGCGCGCGAGGGAACGCGCGTCACGGCGGGCGGGGAGCTGCTCATCACGAGCCAGGTCCACCGGAGCCAGGCGCAGAACCTCGAGGAGTGCCTGGGGCGCCTCGTGGGGATGCTCCGGGCGGCCCTGGTTCGCCCGAGAGTGCGTCGGGCGACGCGACCGACCGCGGGATCGCGCCAACGGCGCCTCGCGGAGAAGCGTGCCCGGGCCCGTCGCCAGGCCGACCGCAAGGTCTCCGAGGAGTAGGACGCGCTCCAGCCGGGGCGCCCCGGATGCCGAAAGATCCGGCCGGATTTGGGAAAGTGTCTGCATGTTCGACGTGATCGGGATCCTGTACTCGCCCGGCGAGTTCATCCGCCGCGGCCTGAAGAAGCCGCTGAGTTACAAGGTCCCCTTCGGGATCGTCGTCATCGCGGCGCTCGGGAGCATGCTCGCGAACCTCCTGGCGGGCGAGAAGTGGTTCGCCCGGCTCTCCGACCAGATCCCCCAGAGCATCCGGGTCGACATGGAGCCGCACCTGAAGATGGTCAAGGTCGGGTTCGTCCTCCAGAACGTCTTCGGAGCGCTCGAACCCCCGCTCATGTGGGTCCTCGGAACGGGGATCCTCACCTGCATGTCGATCCTGGTGGAGGGCGAGGCGGAGTTCCGCAAGCTCCTCGCGCTGATCGGGTACACCTACCTCGCCCCGCTCCTGTTCGGCTTCATCGCCATCCTCTTCGCGCTGACCTGGAACCCGCGGTTCGAAATCAACTCCCCGGACCCCAAGGCGCGGCCGGAGATCTTCCGCGACCGGGTGAGCGAGGCCATCAACGGCGAGATCCGCTCGACGAACTTCAAGTTTCTCATGCTCCTCAAGTGGGCCTCTATCGGGTGGATGGTGGTCCTCCAGACGATGGCGCTCAAGGCGACGAGCAAGCTCTCGCTCCCGAAGAGCGTGGCGTGCATCGCCGTGTTCGGCGTGCTGTACGGAATCAGTCAGCTCGTGAGGTCGGCCATGTCGGCCGGCGGCATCTAGCGAGGCGTACCCGTGAAGGTCCTGATCCTCGTCCTCGTGCTGGTCGCGGTCGCAGGGGGGGTGCTCTACCTCAACTCCCAGCAGCCCGCGGGCGGGACGGGCGGCGCGGCGGCGGACGACGGCACCCGAACCGTCACGACCGAAAAGGCGCGCTCCGGGACCATCACCGCCAAGGCGAGCGCGCCGGCGCGGGTCATCTCCCGGAAGACCGTGGACCTCTTCGCGACGGTCGCCGGGACCGTGACGAAGATCGACGCCCAGGAGGGGGAGGCGGTCGAGGCGGGGAAGGACCTGTTCACGCTCAAGAACCCCAAGCTCGAGTCGGACGAGGCCCTCGCGAAGGTCCGCCTGGAGAGCGCGAAGGCGGAGCTCGAGGAGGCCGAGACGTCGCTCGAGAACCAGAAGAAGGCACGGTCGAGCAAGGAGCAGGAGTCGGAGAGCCGCCGGCTCAAGGCCGAGGCCGCGCTCGCGGCCGTCCAGGCGAAGGGGGGCCAGTACGAGGCCGACATCGAGGGGAACCAGCGCTCGTACACGCGCCTCAAGGAGGCCTTCGACCGCGGACCGTACGTCCAGGCGAAGGAGGTCGAGGACGTCCGCACGGCGCTCGAGCGCGCCAAGGCGCAGAAGGCCTCCTGGGAGAAGGAGGTCGAGCAGCAGGCCGCGACGAACGCCGCCGACGAGGCTTCCTTCCAGCAGGACATCTTCCGCATCGAGCGCGACGTTTCGAACGCGGAGTCGAAAGTGAAGACCTCCCAGAAGAAGGTCGAGGAGCAGCAGAAGAACCTCGAGGTCGCCCAGAAGGAGCTGGAGAAGACCAGGGTGGCCTCCCCCATCGCGGGCGTCATGTGGGACATCAAGGTCGTCGAGGGGGAGCAGGTGACGCCGGGGAGCCTCCAGTCCACCGCCGCGGTCCTGGCGACGATCGCGGACATGTCGGAGGTCCTCGTCGAGGCGGACGTCGACGAGACGGACGTCTACGGCATCAAGGTCGGCCTCAAGGCGCAGGTGCGGATCGAGTCGGTCGGCGGCGACAAGCGCTGGACGGGGACGGTCGTCGAGATCGCGCCGAGCGGGGAGAAGAGCAAGACGAGCGACATCTTCCTCTTCAAGACCAAGGTCAAGCTCGAGGGGGCCGGCGACCTGACGGGCAAGCTCCGTCCCGGCATCGGCGCGCTGGTCGAGATTGACACCAGGACGGAGTCGAACGCGGTGCTGGTTCCGGCCCAGGCGGTGGTTCAGCGGGCCCTCAGCGAGCTGCCGAAGGACCTGGCGGACGAGGCGAGGTCCAAGGCGGGCGGCGCGCGGATCGACCGCGCGCAGGTGGTCTTCGTCGTCGAGGGCGGGACGGTGCAGGCGA
>CAZYRM010000182.1:0-1056 GCA_964649705.1 uncultured Planctomycetia bacterium | reverse complement strand
CGGTCATCTCCCTCGAGAAGGTCAGCAAGGTCTACACGGTCGGCGACAGCGAGGTCCGTGCGCTCCGATCCGTGAACATCACGATCCGCGAGGGGGAATACGTCTCCATCATGGGCCCCTCGGGGTCGGGGAAGAGCACCCTGCTCAACATCATCGGGTGCCTCGACGTCCCGACGAGCGGGACCTACGTCCTCGCGGGGACGGACGTGACGAACATGGGCGAGAACCGCCTCGCGGAGATCCGGAACCGCCGGATCGGGTTCGTCTTCCAGCAGTTCAACCTCCTCCCCCGCCAGACGGTCCTCCGGAACGTCGAGATCCCGATGATCTACAGCCGGAAACCGGACCGGAAGCGGGTGGCGCAGGAGCTGATCGAGTTCGTCGGCCTGGGCCACCGCACGGGGCACCGCCCGAACCAGCTCTCGGGGGGCGAGCAGCAGCGCGTGGCGATCGCGCGCGCCCTCGCGAACGACCCGAGCATCATCCTCGCCGACGAGCCGACGGGGAGCATCGACTCGCTCACCGGCGAGAAGATCATGGCGCTCCTCGGGACGCTTCACGAGGAGGGGAACACGATCGTCGTCGTGACCCACGACGAGCACGTGGCGCGGATGACGAACCGGATCATCCGGATCCGGGACGGGCGCGTGCACCGCGAGGAGTTCTACGTCCACCTCTGATCAGACGGCCGCGGGGACGTAGATGCGAAACGTCGTCCCCTTCCCCGGAACGCTTTCCACGGCGACGTGTCCGTCGATTTGCCGCACCACGCCGTAGACGGCCAGGAGGCCGAGCCCCGTCCCGTCCCTCTTCGTCGTGAAGAACGGCTCGAAGAGGTGGGCCTGCGTCTCCGCGTCCATCCCGATCCCCGCGTCGGAGACGGAGAGGAGGACGTGCGGGCCGGGACGGACCCCCAGGTGCCGCGCGACGTAGGCCTCGTCGAGGTCGACGTTCCGGGCCTCGATCCGCATCTCGCCCCCCGAGGGCATGGCGTCGCGGGCGTTCAGCGCGAGGTTCATGACGACCTGCTCGATCTGCCCCGGGTCGGCCTTCACG
>CAZYRM010000181.1:0-12641 GCA_964649705.1 uncultured Planctomycetia bacterium | reverse complement strand
TCTCGGCGGCGTTCAACCGCTACTACCACGCGGGGAAGCTGGACGGCTCGATGCGGATCATCACGCCCGACGAGGCGAAGACGGCGGCGCGCATGCGCCTCTCCGCCTGCGTACGCCACGTCCTCGCGGCGGGGCTCCGCCTGCTCGGCGTCGAGCCGCTGGAAGAGATGTAGTGTCGCGTCAAGCGGCTGGATCACCTGGTTTCGGGGGACCAGCGCCCGCGCAGCGCCACCACATCCCGGATCGCCCGCTCGCACTCCTCCACCGTCGCCCCCGGCACGTGGTTCTGCAACCGTCGGACGACCCGGGCCCGCTCGCCGAGGGGCATCGACCTCCCCCTCCCGGCATCAGCGGGCAGGAACGCCATCGCCGCCTCGCTGAGGACGAGGACGCGCTCGCGGCGGTCCGCCACCGCGGGGTCCTGTTGGAAGAGCCACACGAGCTTCGCGTACAGCTCGGGCGCGCCGCGCTGGAGGGCCTCGGGGCGCTCGAAGAACTCCTCCACCGCCATGGCGAACGTCTCGCGCGCGTGCTGCCCGCCGTACGCCTCGATCGGCGATCCGGGCTGCCCCGCCGTCGCCCTCGCGCGCTCGATCATTTCCAGCCACGGGGCGACCAGGGCCGTCGGGATGTGCGACGGTGCCCCGTCGGTCGGCCCGCCGTCGGCGTCCAGCGCGTGCGTGAACTCGTGCACCCCGACGTGATAGCCGTCCGTGGGGTACTGGACCGAGGTCTCCAGCGCTTTCCGGTGGATCCAGACCTCGCTCTCGCCGTACGCGTCCCCCGGGATGTGCACCCCCGCGTGCTTCCCCTCGGGCGTCGCCCGGCACGCCATCCCCTCGCGGACGAGCGGCCACGGAGAGACCACCACGCGCCTCGCGGGCGGGAACGGCCACTCGGGGCGCGCGACGAAGAGGATCGCGCACGACCCCGCGATCGCCTGACGCTCGTCCTCCGTCGGCACGAGCCCCTCCACCCCCTCGATCCGGACGCGCGCCAGGAACTCCCCCACCAGCCGAGCGTACTCGCGCTTCTGGTACCCCGTCAGCCGCCGGACGAAGTCGCTCATTCGGTCGGGACGATCAGGATCGCGAAGCCGTACCACCGCTCCAGGAACTGGCCCTTGCGGAGGATGTACCTCTCCTTCGCCGGGTCGCCGAGCCAGACGTAGTCGTCCTTCCCTTGCCTCTCGAAGGAGAGCAGCACCGACATGTGCCCCGTCAGCGTGGACCACTCCATCGAGACGAGGGCGGGCACGGGCGCCTGGCGAAGCTCCTCCCAGGTCATCCTGCGGAGCTCCACCCGGTACGGGAGCCCGGCGAGCTTCCGCTCGAGCGCGTACGCGGAGAGGAAGTCGGTCGTGCCGTAGAGCGGGACCGTGCCCGAGAGCGTGGCCATCTCGTTCTCGCTCGCGGGGATCCCGCGCCAGGTGAGCGCCGTGGCCATCGCCGCCGCGGAGCAGGTGTACCCGGTCGATTGCAGGTGGACGCCCTGCTCGACCTTCCCCTCGAGGTCGTCGTACTTCGTCAGGAAGAGCCGGGCGATGCAGTAGAGGACGACGATCCCGCCGACCACGCCGAGGAAGAGGGCGAGCACGCGCCGCGTGCTGGGCCTCGGGACGCGCGGCCAGGCGATCCCGAAGAAGAGCGCAGCGAAGGGGAGGAACGAGAGGTGCTCCACGTGGGCCCAGAGCCGGTGCGGGAAGAGAGACCACTCCCAGTCCGGGCGCCTCTGGAGGAGGACGAGGCCCCCGATCGAGGCGATCGAGAGGAGCGCGACGGGGATCCAGGCGGCGCCCGGCCAGCGCCCCGTGCGCCTCCCCGCGAGGAACGCGAGCACGGACATGGCCCCCGCGAGCGCGAAGCAAGCCGGCATCAGCGGGTCCATCGGGCGCTCCCGCGCTATGGCGATACGAAGATCCGGTGCTGGGGGTCTTCCACGATCTCGCCGATCGCCGCCCGGCAGAGGACTCCCGGGCGATCGAGACGCGCGATGAGGTCCTTCGCCTTCTCCCTCGGCACCGCGATCAGCATCCCGCCCGACGTCTGCGCGTCGGCGAGGACGAACCTCCGGTTCTCGCTGAAGTCCCCCTCCCACACGACGCGGGGCGACATGAACTCCAGGTTCCGTCGGGTGCCGCCCGGGACGTTCTCGTCCGCAATCAGCTTCTCGACGTCGGGGAGGAGCGGCAGGTCGCGGAAGCGGACCCGCGCGCCCACGCGGCTCCCCGCGCACATGCCTCCCAGGTGCCCGAGGAGGCCGAATCCCGTGATGTCCGTCGCGGAGTCGACGCCGACCTCCTGCATCGCCTCGCTCGCCGCCCGGTTCAGCGTCGACATCGTCTCGACGGCGCGGCGGGCGGCCTCCGAGGAGGCCTCCCCGCTCTTGATGCCGGTGGTGATGACGCCCGTCCCGAGCGGCTTCGTCAGGACGAGGACGTCGCCAGGCCGCGCCCCTGCGTTCGTGACGACCCGCTTCGGGTGGATGAGGCCGGTCACGGAGAGGCCGTACGTCGGCTCCTGGTAGTCGACCGTGTGCCCCCCGACGACGACCGCGCCGGCCTCGGCGACCTTGTCCTGGCCCCCCTGGAGGATGCGCGAGAGGATCGACATCGGCTGGGACTTCGGCCATCCGACGATGTTCATCGCCGTGATCGGGCGCCCTCCCATCGCGTAGACGTCGGAGAGGGAGTTCGCCGCGGCGATCTGCCCGAACTCGTACGGGTCGTCGACGACGGGCATGAAGAAGTCGACGGTCTGGACGAGGGCGAGGTGCTCCCCGAGGCGGTACACGGCGGCGTCGTCCCCCGTCTCGGTGCCGACGATCAGGTTCGGGTCGGTCATGCGGGTCAGGCCCTGGAGGACCTCGACGAGGTCCTTCTGCGGGAGCTTGCACGCTCAACCGGCGCCATGCGAGAGGGACGTGAGCTTGAGGGGTTCGGCCGCGGGCATCGGTTCCTCCTGTGGTCCAGGTCGACGATCGCTTGTATCACAACGCCGTCCCGGCGGCAATCCCGCCTCGGCGGCACGGGAGGCACTCACGTGAGCCGGCGCCCGAATCGGGGTTGTTCCCCGGTCGGAACGGGCGGACACTGGAAGTGGAGCCCCGCCCGCATTCCCCCGCGGGGGAGGTGAGCCATGATCGCTTCACTCATCGCGCGGGTCTGGATCGCCCTTCTGATCGCCGCGCTCGCCCTGGGCGAGTCGACGCCGCCCGTGACGCGGACCGTAGCGCCGCCGGGCTCGAGCGTCGTCACCGTCTACGACCTGAGCGCCGCCGGGACGAATACGAACGGCGACCTGCTCGGGATTCGTCACGCGCTCGACGCATTCGGGATCCCCTACCGCGTCACGTCGGACCACGCGACGGCCCTCGCGGCCTCCGAGATGCTCGTGATCGCGGGGACGATCGACTCCTCCATCCCCCGCCGCACGCGGGACCGCATTCGCGCAGACCTGCCGCTCTGGGTCATGAGGCCCGGGCATACCCTGTGGGCCTCGGCGATCAAGGACACGACCCTGCTCGCAGGTCTCGGTCTCGCGCTCGCTGGCGAGAGCGACCGCAGGGGAAGGGTCCTCGTCCCGGGCGGGTCGGCGATCGACCGCTACGTCGACGCCGCCGAGGAGCACGAGGTCTGGCTCGCCCAGTACACGCGCTCGCCCGACACGTTCACGACCACGCGCGCGTACGCCTGGAGCGGGTCGCCGTACTGGTCCGTGGAGGTCCTCGGGAGCTACGAGGACAGCCGCGCGGCCGTCGTCACGAGCTGCGACCTCGTGTCGGGGGGGCGCGTCGTCCTCCTGGGCGTGCGGTTCCGCGACCTGCTGACGCGGATGGAGAACCAGCTCAACCTCAGCCACACGCGCGGCGCCTCGAACGCCTTCGACCCGTCCGCGGACCTGGTGCGCCTCTGGCTGAAGGCCTCGTACGAGCTGTGGACCGTCGCCCCGTCCCTGCGTCCCGCGGCCCCGGACGGGAAGCGCGCCGCCGTGATTCTCACGCACGACATCGACGCGACCACGGCGTTTTCGCCGCTCCAGTCGCTCTACTACCCGCTCGAGATGTCGTACGCCTCGCCGCGGGTCCGGTCGACGCTCTTCGTGACGACGAGCTACCGCCACAACCACTGGATCGGCCCGTTCTATGTCGACCCGGCGAACCAGGCGATCCTTGCGTGGGGCCTCTCGCAGGGGTTCGACATCCAGTCGCACTCCGTCTCCCACCTGCCCGACATGGCGACCTGGCCGGCGGGACAGGCGATCGACGACCCCGCGCTCTATGCGCCGGAGTACAACACGAAGACCGGGAAGACCACGGGCGGCGCCGTGCGGCCCGAGATGCTGATCAGCGCGAAGCTCCTTCGCACCGACCTCGGCGCGAACGTCCGCGGGTGGAGGAGCGGCGAGCTCGCGAGGCCCGCGAACATGGGGGCGCTCCTCGCGGAGTGCGGGTACTGGTACGACTCCGACCACCTCTCGGGGCGCGTCGGCGGGAGCTTCCCGTACCTGATGCTCGCGAACTTCACCTCCTACGGGACCGAGGTCCCCGTCCTCGAGATCCCGCTCTCCATCAGCGACGGGTCGATCGAGACGCGGACGGCCGAGGAGACCACGGCGCTCTGGTACGAGTACACGAGGAAGAACGCCGCGAACGGCAGCCCGACGGTGATCCTCGTCCACCCGACGAAGCCCGAGCTGAAGTACGCGCCGTACGAGGCGTACCTCGGTCGGATCGCGGCCGACGGCGACCTGTGGATCGGCTCGATGGACGAGTGGTACGCCTGGTATCGCGCGCAGGGGATCCGTTCGGAGCAGCCGTAGCGACTTCCGCTCGCCTCGGAAGGGCCGTCGTCGTATCATCGAACGCTCCATGGCGATCCAGACCGTCCCGCAACGAAAGAACAACGGAAACACCCTCGCCCGGGCCATGCTCGAATGGGCCGGCTGGAAGTGCAACTTCGACGGGCTGCCGGAGGGTTGCGGCGTCGTCATCACCTACCCGCACACGTCCAACTGGGACTTCCCGGTCGGGATCCTCGCCAAGTGGGTGATGGGGATGCGCGCGTCCTACCTCACCAAGGACTCCCTCTTCCGCGTGCCGTTGGTGGGCCGGTTCATGCGGTACACGGGCGGCATTCCCGTGGACCGCTCCTCCTCCCACGGCCTGATCCCCCGGATGGCCGGGCTGCTCCGCCAGGCACGCGAGCGCGGCGAGGCGATGTGGCTGGCCGTCGCCCCCGAGGGGACCCGCACGTACAGGCCGTACTGGCACTCAGGCTTCTACCACATCGCGCTTCAGGCCGAGGTGCCGCTCGGTCTCGCCTACTTCGACTGGGTCCATCACGAGGTCGGTCTGACGGAGTTCCTGGCGCTCACCGGCGACGAGTCCGCCGACATGGCGCGCATCGCGGCGTACTACGCGGAACGCGGCGCGGGCAGGCATCCCGAGAACGCCGCGCCCGTCCGGTTCTCCACCGAAAGGGAGTAGGACATGGCCCTCAACGACGTGCAGCAGAAGGCGATCAAGGCCTTCAAGAAGAAGCTCAAGCACTACCGTCTCGACGACGAGTCGCGCCTGGGAGGTCCGCTCACCGGCGGGAGGACCTCCGACATCCAGGGGATCGAGCCGCCGGGCGGATTCCCGCCCGGGGTCTGGGACGAGCTGGTCGCCGAGGGCCGCCTGAAGAAGGAAGACCGCGGCACCTACTCCCTCGTGCCCCAGGCGCAGCAGTAGGGGGAGG
The DNA here is from genome assembly GCA_964649705.1 of uncultured Planctomycetia bacterium. Taxonomy (GTDB): domain Bacteria; phylum Planctomycetota; class MHYJ01; order WSZJ01; family CAZYRM01; genus CAZYRM01. Next base: position 6,901 of record CAZYRM010000181.1, on the reverse strand, counting down.
CACCATGGTCGCGCTGCCGCGCTTCATCGCTTGCGCCGTCGTCCTGCTCGCCGTGGCGGTCGTCTCCGCCGACACGGTGATCCTCAAGAACGGCAGCTCGTTCGACGGGACCATCGTCGAGGAGACCGACGACCACGTCGTCATCTCCCTCGCCGGCGGCAGGCTGACCTTCCCCAAGAGCGACGTCGTCCGGATCGAGCGCGACCCCGAGACGCGCCCGAAGACCCCGCCGCCCGACGAGCCGGAACCCCAGCCCTTGACGCCCGCCGACCCCGTCACGGTCCCCCCCGCCGCCGAGGTCCCGCCCGGCGAGGCGCTCGGCCCCTCCGACCTCGCGAGGGTGCCCCAGAGCCCCCGCGTCACGCTCGAGACAAGTCAGCAGCCCCTCCCCGAAGTCCTGGAAGAGCTCTCCCGGCAGGCCGGCTTCCGCTTTACGCCCCCCTTCAGCGGGAATGCCAAGGGGATCAATCTCCGCGCGAAGGACGTTCCCCTGTGGGAGGCGGTGCACTCCATCTGCCGCCAGGGCCCGTGGGGGCTCTGCGTCGTACAGGACTCCACCCACGACGGGCTCGTCCTTCGCATCGACGACGACGACCCTCTCCTCACCGTCGACCTCCAGGGCCCCGTCATGTTCGCGGGCCACGGGACGGTCAAGGAGCTGGTCTTCGATGGCGAGGGGGCCTGGGTCGAGAAGGAGGGCATCAAGTTCTCCGTCTGGATTGACCCGAACGGGCGGATGCGGATCGTCGAGCCCCGCCTCGATCCCCAGTTCCTCTTCACGTTCGAGGACGGGCGGCAGATCCAGATCAAGGCGGACAAGGAGACGCAGACGATGCTGAACGGGCGCGCTTGGTTCTTCACCCCGCGCGAGGAGCTGTCCGGGGCCGCGGCCGACGTCCGTCTCAGCGTCCCGCTCTACGGGGCCGTCGCCGTCGGCGAGGCGACCCTCCCCTGGCGCGCGGGGGCGGCCGCCGCGGGCGGCGAGGTCGAGGTCACCGTCCGCGACGCGAAGTCCGCGCAGGTCGAGGTCCGCGACGAGAAGGACTGGATGAAGACGAGGAAGGTCGACCAGTTCGCCGTCACGGTCCACGTCATCCACTCCGCGGGGAAGCTCATGGCAAAGGTCGCGGAGGAGCGCCGGCAGCCGACGCCGGAGGAGGAGGAGCGCCTCAAGCTCCCGCCCGAGGCGATGGCCGTGGAGCCCCACGAGGTCTGGATCGTCGGCGAGGACGGCCGCCGCCTCCGCGCCGCGCTCGACGACGCCGCGGGAATCAGCAGCCCCTGGCACGGGAAGGCCTGCGACGCGACAGTCCGCGTCGACAAGCCCGGCTTCGTCCCGAAGGAGGTCGTCGTCCGCTGGGCATACGACTTCCGCCGCTTCGACCTGGAGTTCCTGCTCGAGGACGTCCCGCTGAAGGCCCGGTAGCGTCGCGTCCGGAAAAACCCTATCGGGTCCGTTCGAGGGCGGGATAGAATCGCAGCGGCTCCAGGAACTCTTGGACCCGCCATGCCGGAAGCCGCGGCACATCCCAGCCCCACGCCGGGGCCGGCCTCCCCCAACCCTTCGGAGGCCAGGCCGACGTTCCCGGTCGAGCCGGCGAGGCCGCTCGCCCTCCCCGGGACGCGGACCTCCGTGTCGAGCCGCGTCCTCCACTGTCCCACCTGCGGATCGAACTACGACGTCCGCAACTGGGCGCCCGGCCTCGATGTGGCCTGCCCGTCGTGCGACGTCGCGCTCATCCCCCCTCCGACGGTCGGGGCCATCGACGCCGTGGAGGCCATGGCCCCGCGCAGGACCGACGGCCTGGAGCCCCAGGGGCTGCCGTTCGGCCGCTACCAGCTCCTCGCCGAGCTGGGGCGCGGCGGGATGGGCGTGGTCCTGAAGGCCTGGGACACCCAGCTCAAGCGGATCGTCGCGCTCAAGAAGATCCTCTCCGCCGGAGACGATCGTCAGATCCAGGTCCAGATCGAGCGCTTCATGCGCGAGGCCCGCCTCGCCGCCAAGCTCCGCCACCCGCACATCGTCGGCGTCCTCGACGTCGGCGTGATCGAGGGGCAGCACTACTTCACCTCCGAGTTCATCGAGGGGTCCTCGCTCTACAACCACCTGAAGGGCGCGGCGCCGCTCCGCCAGCGCGTCGGCTGGATACGCTCCATCGCCGACGCCCTCGCCTACGCGCACGCGCAGGGGGTCGTCCACCGCGACGTCAAGCCGGAGAACATCCTGATCGACGCAAAGGGGAGGCCCTTCATCACCGACTTCGGCCTCGCCAAGCAGGTCCAGGTCGGCGATTCCTGGGCGCAGGACGTCCCCGCGCTCACCGTGAGCGGCGCGCTCCTCGGCACGCCCGCCTACCTCTCGCCCGAGCAGGCCTCCGGGAGGATCGAGTTGATCACGCCGTCCAGCGACCAGTTCGCGCTCGGCACGGTCCTGTACCAGCTCCTCGCGCAGAAGCTCCCGTTCGACGAGGTCGGCCTGAGGGACCAGTTGAACGCGGTGATGACGAAGGACCCGCTCGCGCCGAGCCGCGTGAACCCCTCCGTCCACCGGGACCTGGACGCAATCGTCCTGAAGTCGATGGAGAAGGACCCCGCGCGGCGGTACCCGGACATCGGCGAGATGGCCGCGGACCTCGGGCGCTGGCTGGACGGGGAGCCGATCCGCGCGCGCCCGGTCGCCTGGCTCGGGCGGAGCTGGAGGAAGGCGAAGCGGAACCGCGCCGTGGCGGCCCTGGCCGCGGGGCTCGCCGTTTCCACGATCCTCGGGATCGGCGTCGTCGCCTGGTTCGCCGTCCTCCCCCGGATGCGGGAGGCGGCGATGGCCCGGGAGCTGGCCGAGGCGCGTTCCGCGAGGCGCCAGGAGGCGCTCGATCGCTGTGCCCAGGCCCGACGGGCCCTCGATGCGGGACGGCCCGACGAGGCCGCCGGGCGGGCGCGCGCGGTGATCGACGATGGGGCGCCGTACGCCGCCCAGGGGGAGGACCTGCCGATCGGCGAGGCCCATGTCGTCCTCGGGCAGGTCGCCCGGGCGAAGGGGGAGCCGAGCCGGGCCCTGGCGGAGTTCTACCGCGCGTTCGAGGCGGGGCTGGGGACGCCGGGGGAGGCCGCGGCACTGGTCCTCGTGGCGGGGCAGCTCGCCGAAATGGGCGAGGATGCGCAGGCGGCGCGGCTCTTCGAGCGGGCCCTCGACACGCGGCCCTCTCCGCGCGACGCGTACCTCGCCAGGCGGGGGCTCGCCCTGGCCGCCCTCGTCGAGGGGCGCTTCGACCTGGCCAGGCGGAGGTTCCTCGACCTCGGCGACCCGGCGGAGGCCTCCGCGGCCGAGCGCGCCGAACGGGGCGACCTCCTTGATTTCGTCTCGGTCCTCTCCGGGACGACGAGGATCCCGTTGTCGCGCATGGAGGACGTCTTCGATCCCGCCTTCTTCGACCTGGACGGAGACCGCGTGGTCGAGGCCGCGACGATTGCCGCCGATCGCAGGAGCGTGGTCGTGTTCCGCCTCGATGGGGGGGAGGCGAAGGAGGCGTGCCGCGTGCGGGTCCTCGGCGACGAGCCCTTCGGCCTGACGCACGTCCGCGCGCTCGACCTCGACGGCGACGGCCGCGCGGAGCTGGTCGTCGGCGGGGGGCGTCCGGACCCGCCGGGAGGAATGCTCGCGGTCCTCGCCGTGCGCGACGGGCGGCCGGTCGTCGTCGCGCGCGCGCCGCTCGCCAGCTCGCTCGCCGGCAGCCCGTTCGCCGCGGGCGATCTGGACGGGGACGGCGCGGTCGAGCTGCTCGTCGGGACGGCCGTCTACGAGCGGTCCTTGCGCGTCTACCGCTGCGACCTGGCCCGCGGGTCGCTCGACCTCCTGTCGCAGACGCCGCTGGGCGGGGACGTCGCGGCCGTGCTGACGCGCCGGACCGGAGACCGCGGCGAGGTCTGGGCGTTCGCCGGGGCATGGTCCACCTTCGGCCTCGTCGTCCTCGACCTGGACGCCTCGACCCGGTCGCTCGTCGAGCGCGAGAGGCTCCCGCTCGCCGAGGACTACCACGTCGACCCGACGCTCTTCGCGGAGGGCGGCGAGGTCCTCCTCGGGCTCGGTTGGAGCGAGATGGCCGCCGCTTCGGTCCCCTTCACGGTCGGGCGGAGGAGGTTCGAGGCGGCCTATCGGGCGCCCGGCGCCTGGCGCGTGGGTCGGAGCGATTCGGAGGCCCTCGCGGCGACCCCGTTCGAGTCGATGCGGCCTGGAGAGGCGTGGGGAGGCACGGGCGACGCATGCGTGCTGCGGGGGAAGGCGAAGACGTGGGCGCTGACGGCGGTCCCGGTCGCGTCGGCGGACGGGATGTCGTTCCCGCTCGCGGGGACCCGGGTGTGGCGCAGGGAGGGGGCCGCATGGGCGTCCCTGGTGCGGCTGTCTCCCGTCGTCTCCGCGGCGCACCTCCGCTCGCTCGACTTCGACGGCGACGGCGAGCAGGAGCTGTACGCGCTCGACCCCGACGAGGCGGGGAAGCCCGGGCGGGTCCTCCGGATCCACGGCCTCGGCCGCGCGGAGGAGGACACGCCCTCCAGCGCGTCGCCGGTGGCCGCGGCCTCGACTCCCCGCCGCGCCGTCCCCCCCGCGCTCGCGCTCGCGAGGGAGACGGAACGCGTCGGCCTCTGGGCGGAAGCGTGGGACGGGTTTACGCGCGTCCTCGCGTCCCCCTCCACCGAGGAGGACGCCGAGGAGTCCGCAATCGGCCTGATCCGCTGCGGTGTCGCCCAGGGGCGCAACGAGGCGACGGCCGCGGCCCTCTTTACGGCGATGGACCGCTTCCCCACGCTCGCGCCGCGCCTCGGGCTGGCCCTTCTGGATGCCTTCGACGCCGCGGGGCGGTGGAGCCTTGCGCTCCAGGCCGTCGAGCGACTCCTCGCGGCGCCCGGGCTCGGCTCGCGAGAGCGGGAGGGGCTCGTGGCGAGGCGAGACCTGCTGCGAGGGCTCGCGCACCCCACGATCGCGTTCGACGCCTCGAAGGAGGTCGCGACGTGCGACCTCCTCGCCACCTCGCCGCTCGCCGCGCGGATCGGCGCGCAGGGGGAGATCACCGTCTACGGGAGCTCCGCGGGCCTGCGCCAGGTCCTGATCCCGATCGCGTACGATGGGAGCGCCTGGCGCCTGCGCGCGAACGTCGAGGCGCCGCGCCACGAGTGGGCCATCGACGTCGAGCTCGGCCTCGGGGCCGGGGAGCCCGCGTCGACGATCCTGGGAAACCCCTTCGCCCCCCCAGACTCAGCCCCCCTGTGGGCTGCGTTCCGCATATCGAGCGCGCAGGGGATCTGGATGGCCTCCGAGGGGAGGACCGCGCACCCGAATCGGCACTGGAACCTGCTCGGGCAGACCAGGAGCGGGGACTCCTCCACGCGCCTCCGCTCACGCGTCCCGTCTCCGCTCGCCGCGACCGAGGTCGAGATCGAGTTCGCGTCCCACCAGCAGATCCTCCGCGCGGGGGGCGTCCGGAGGGACGAGGTCCTGCCGCTGGAGGAGCGCGCGTACATCGTCCTGGGGACCTCCGGACGGGTCGCCGTGGCCGCGTACGCCGCGGAGATCCACGTCCGGGAACTGAGACTGGAGGGGAGCGGAGGCGGGACGCGGGCGCTTGCGTTCGCGCCGCGCGACGGCGCCGAGCACCTGCTCCTCGCGAACGGGCGCTACCTCCAGGGGAGGCTCGCCGAGGCGCGTCGGGCGTACGACACGGCGATCGCGCTGGGCGACCCGGAGGCGGCGAGCGACGCGACCCGGGTCCAGCTCGGGCTCGGCAGTCTGCTCACCGAAGCCCAGACACGGGCCCCGGTGGACGCGCGGTTCTGGCGGGCGCTCCTGAGCGCGGAGGAGGGAAACGCGGGGGGCGCGCGTGCGGACCTCGCCGATGCCGCCGCGCGGGACCGCGGGCGAATCGAGTGGCTGATGGCGAGCTTCGCCCTGCCGCTCCGCGACCACCCCGCCGCGGTGGCCGCGCTGAGGGCCTTCCTGACGGAGGGGCGCACGGTCTCTCAGGAGCAGCTCGGGCAGGAGGTCTTCGATGCGCTGGGCTATCCGCTCGCCAGGACGCTCCTCTCGGGGACAGGCGTGCAGGCGATCCGGAGGCCGCGCGTGCGGGGCGTGGGGCAAGAGATGTACGGGCTGATGGCGGGAGACGTCCTCGAGGCGGTCGAGGGACGCGAGGTGGACGGCGCGATTGCGTTCGACACGGCGATTGGTGAAGCGAACAGCGACGGCAAGGAGCGGGTCGTCGTGAGGGTGATGAGGGGAGGGGCGCCCGTCGAGGTGCTCTTGGGGCTGCCCGGGCCGAAGATCGAGACCGAGGACGTCGTCCTCTTCGTGGCCGATCCGAAGCGATAGAAGACACCCGTGGCGAGCGAAGCTCGCCCAAGAGAGGTTCTTCCGAATCTCGCGCAGTCCGGTCCCAGGGGCTCATACCATGCCGTAACTGCCGGGCTTCCGTCGCGCACTCCGAGTCGACATGGCGGCAGGACGCGGGGAGCCACAGGCGCGCGCCGACGATCCACGAATGGACACGAATAGACACGAATCGAAGATCGATCGGATGCGATCGAGGGAAACCGCCCGAGGAGAGGGGGCGCGCCGCGCCGCGGCGCGGCGCGCCGAGCGGCGGGGCCGAGGCATGGGGGACAGAGGGTGAAGTTGGAGGAGGCTACGACAGGCAGAGATGGCCTGCAGCTTGATCGGCCACTCCAGCTCACCCACCCCCTCTGTCCCCCCATGCCTCGCCCCGCCGCTCCTCCGCGGGGCGCCCGCGAAGCGGGCCGGGCGGCGCCCTCTCCTCGGGCTTTCGTCTCACCCCATCCAATCCGATGACGATTCGTGTTCATTCGTGATGTCATGTGGGGTGCAGCGTTCGAGCCAGGAGCTTGCGATCTGGGT
>CAZYRM010000180.1:0-12652 GCA_964649705.1 uncultured Planctomycetia bacterium | reverse complement strand
GATGATCGTCGAGGAGGCCGTCCGCTGCGAGTCGAGCGACATCCACGTCGAGCCGAGGGAGGATCGCGTCTCCATCCGGTACCGGATCGACGGCGTGCTGGTGGAGAAGAAGTCGCTGCCGCGCGAACTGCAGAGCCTCGTCGTGAACCGCCTGAAGATCCTCGCCCAGCTCGACATCGCCGAGAGGCGCCTGCCCCAGGACGGCAGGTGCAGGATGTCCATCCTGATGAGGGACATCGACTTTCGCGTCTCCACGTTTCCCACGATCCGCGGCGAGAAGGTCGTGCTCCGGATCCTCGACCGCTCCGTCGCCCGCCTCGACGTCGAGACGCTCGGGATGGAGGAGTCGACGCGCGCGTCGTTCCTGGAGCTGATCAACCGCTCCGAGGGGGTCATCGTCGTCACCGGCCCGACCGGGAGCGGAAAGACGAGCACCCTCTACGCCGCGATGAACACGATCCGGAGCCCCGAGCTGAACATGGTGACGCTCGAGGACCCGGTGGAGTACGAGTTCCCCGAGATCAACCAGGCCCAGGTCTTCGACAACCCGAAGTTCACGTTCGCCAGCGGCCTCAGGTCGATCCTCAGGCAGGACCCGGACATCATCCTGGTCGGCGAGGTCCGCGACAAGGACACGCTCCAGATCGCGATCCAGGCGGCACTCACGGGGCACCTCGTCCTGACGACGCTCCACACGAACTCGGCGTCGGGTTCGATCCCGCGCCTCATCGACATGGGAGCCGAGCCGTACCTGATCACCGCGAGCATCCTGGGGATCCTCGCGCAGCGGCTCGTGAGGAAGATCTGTCCGCACTGCAAGGTGGTCGACCGCCCGCCGGCCGAGCTGATCAAGTCGGCCTTCCCGAACGTCGACACGAGCGGAATGACGTTCTACCGCGGTTCCGGCTGCGACAAGTGCCAGGGCGGGTACAAGGGGCGAGTCGGCGCGTTCGAGATGCTCCCGGTGAGCGAGTCGGTTCGCAACATCATCATGACCGGGGCGAGCGCGATCGCGCTCAAGGCCAAGGCCGTGGAGGAGGGGATGGTCACCCTTCGCGATGACGCGCTCGCGAAGGCCATCCGCGGCGTCACGACGCTGGACGAGGTGATGCGCGTCACCTACGCCGAGTTCTGAGCGGATGTTCTCCCGCCTGTCACGGGGCCAGCGCCTGCTCTTCGCCGGTCACTTCGACCGCGCGGTGGAGCTGCTCGGACGCGCAGCGGAGGCCTCTCCAGGCGACGCTTCGCCCCGACTGTACCGTGCCGTCGCGCTCGGGTGGCTCTCGCGCCGCGAGGAGGCGGCCGACGAGGCGGCCCGCGCGGCCTCGCTTGCACGACGCCCGGCGCCGACCGGATTCCTCGCCGCGCTCTTCGCGGCCGACGCGGGGCGTTACGACCCTGCGCGCGATCTGCTCGCGCAGGCGGAGAAGGACGACCCGCGGAACCCGTACGGCGCGGGAATCCGGGCGTTCATCGCGTTGCGCGAGGGGGACGGCGGCGTCGCGGTGAGGCGCCTGCTCGCGATCGACCTTCCGCCGAACGACGAGTACATGCTGCGCGTGCTGCGCTTCCTCGAGGAGGCGAAGCGGCCGCCGGTCGACCCCGCGCCCGCGCAGGCGGCGCCCACGACTCCCCCGGGTTGGCGTGCGAAGTCCGACGCGGCGCGCATGGTCGGCGAGGGGGTCTCGCTGGTCGAGGACGAGAAGTACGCCCAGGCCGTCGAGACGCTTCGGAAGGCCGTGGCCCTCGCGCCCGAGGACGCCACCGCGCACGCCTGCCTCGGCGAGGCGCTCTTCCTCGCCGGCGACCGCGCGGCCGCGGAGCAGGAGTTCCACCTGCGAAACGAGCTGGCCCGCAAGGACCAGATGAAGACCGACGAGCAGTCGATGCTCGTCGAGGGGTACCTCGGGCGGATCGACTACTACGAGGGGCGCCTGGATCGGGCCCTGGAGCGCCTCACCCGCGCCGTCGCCGCCGGGTCGATGGCCCCCGACGACCGGTACGTCCTGGGCCTCTGCCACTGGTGGAGGGGAAACGCCCGGGACGCGTACCTCTCGTGGGTACGGATCCGCCGCGACGACCCCGACTTCCTGAGGCGGCGCCTTCGGGAGCTGCTCGGCCTCCCGCGCGGCAAGCCTCCTGGCCCGTTCGACTGGATCGGCGCGTTGCGCGCCCCCGAGGAGGCCGTGTCGTGAAGCGCCTCGTCTTCTTGCTCTGGGCCGTTGCGCTGCTCGTCGCGGCCATGCTGATCTGGCGCGGGATCGCGGCCGCCATGGGCGACCCGTTCAGGCTGGGCTACGTCCCCGGGACGGCCCTGGAGTTCGACGAGGAGATCCAGCTCAAGGAACAGTCGCTCAACGGCCCGTTCAGCGGCGACTGGGAGTTCGTGCAGCGCTCGAAGGTCCGTATGCAGGCCCTTTCCGTCGAGGCCGACGGCACGATCGTGCTCATTTCGGCGAGGCGGCAGGAGGTCCCCGTCCTGTCGAAGTACCTCTCGAACAAGCAGGACATGATGGCCAAATTCGGGGCCACGTTCGCGCAGCAGCTCCATACCGACCCCTGCACGGCGAAGCGCCTGACCATCAAGCCGACGGGCGACACGGTCGGAGAGAAGCCCCCCGGCGACCTCGACGGCGCCGTCGAAGAGGTCTTCCGCCGGTCGCGGCTCCTCCCCGGCGGGCGCATCGACGTGGACGACTCGGGCCACTGGACCGAGAACATCGGCCCGCTGCTCGTGAAGTTCGAGTGGAAGGTGTCGGGGCGCGAGAAGCGGGAGGGCCGCTCCTGCCTCGTCTACGAGGTCAGGCCGAGCGCCGTGCTAGGGGTGCAGGCCGAGTCGATGCCGAACTTCATGGGGAGCATCGTCTGGCACACGGGCGAGGACGAGGGGTACGTGACGACCAAGGGGAGCGTCGTGAAGACGTGGCTCTCGGAAGACGACCACCTCCCGCTGGCGTTCGAGTCGCTGGAGAAGCTCCAGGTCGTCCCGCAGAAGTACGTGGGGCAGTACCGGGAGGTCACCCGGAAGCTCAAGCTCGCGCGTCAGGACGTCGCCACGGGGGACGCCCTGAAGGAGGCCGAGGCGTTCGCCCAGGCGGAGGGCCTCGCCGCGGCCGGAAAGACGCAGGAGGCCGTCGACGCCATGCATGCGATCCTCGGCTTGGACTGGGCCGACTGGGCCGCCGCGCGCGCGCGGGCGCTTGCGGCCACGCTGCCGCTCGTCATGCGCCCGTGCCCCGCGCTGCCCGGCGGAACCTGGATCGGCGACACGCCGAAGACGCTCGAGACCCTCGCGGGAAAGGTCGTCGTCGTCGATTTCTGGCTCCTCTCCGCGCCGCCGTGCATCGAATCGATGAAGGCCCTCAAGACGATCCGCCACCGCTACGAGGACCGCGGGCTGTACGTCTTCGGCGTGACCTGCGAGGAACCTCAGCGCGAGTCGGAGCAGATCCAGAAGTACCTGAGCGATGCCCTCATCGACTACCCCATCCTCGTCGCGGAGTCGGGGATCAGCGACCCCCGGTTCCAGGTGCAGGGACTCCCGTACTGCCTGCTGGTCGACCGGAAGGGCGTCGTCCGCTGGACGGGCTCCCCCGCCGACCCGGGGCTCGAGGCGGCGATCCAGACGCTCCTCGCCGAGAAGTAGCGATGCACCGCTCAGCGTGCCTCTGGTGGACGGCAGCGATCGCCCTGCTGGCGCCGCTGTCCGCCTCGGCGCAGCACCAGTCCGCCGGACGGCTCTTCAACGCCGCCGAAGGGCACGAGAAGCGCGAGCGATGGGTCGAGGCCGGGGAGTGCTACGAGCGCGCCCTCGCGCAGGGGTGGGATGCGCGGTACTCGCCCGAGGGCGATTTCACCCTGTGCGTCGGCGACGAGGTCCAGGCGCGCATCGCGGCCTGGCCCGAGGCGGGCTGGCGGGCCTACCAGGCCAACCGCGGGATCGGCGCGACCGCGAGGCTCGATGACGCCGTGGCACGGCGGGACACGGCCGAGGTCCTCGTGATCGCCGGCTCGGCCTTCGCCACCTGCGCCGGCGCGCGCGCCGCGATGATCCACGCCCGCGGCGAGTACGAGGCCGGGCGCTTCGCCTCCGCGGTCGAATGGGCGAGGCGTCTCTACTCCGGGCACCCCGCGCTCCGTCCCGGCGTCGACTCCCCCGAGGAGGTCCCCTCCCGGGCCGAGGCAATCGCCCTGGCGGTCCTCTGCGAACGCAGGCTCCTCGGCCCCTACGTGGTCGGGGAGGCCGCCGCGGAGCTCGCGCGCATCCCGCCTCGCACTCTTTTTGACCTGGGCGGGCGGGAGATGACCGCAGGCGAGCTGGTCGCGGGCTGGACCCCGACGCCCAGGGCCTCCGAGGAGGCGAGCGTCGACCCGCTCTCCCTGGCCGCGCGAGGCGCGGACGGGGGCGCCGCCGTCGACTCCGCGGGTCCGACGTACAGCCGGTGGACGCTCCCGATGCGGGAGTCGAATCTGCTCGTTTCGCCGAACATGGAGGGGTTCCAGGGCGCCCTCGCGCCGTGCTTCCTCGGCCTCGCTCCCACCGTCCACGGGGAGGACCTGCTGCTCCAGGACGGCTCCCGCCTCTGGTGCGTCGACCTGCAACTGGGGAAGCCCCGCTGGCAATTCCCGCCCGCGGGCCGGGTCGACACGGCAAAGCGAAGGAGGCGGTCGGGCCTCCACTGGGCGGACGAGGTCCCTCGCACGGTCGCCATCTATGACGGGACCGCGATTGCGACGCTATGCCTGCGCCGCGAGGCGGACGGCCTCCACTCGAAGTCCTACTACGAGGGCCCCCTCGCCCTCGACCTTGTCGCGGTGGACCTCGCGACTGGGCTGGAGGCGTGGTCCTCGGTGGATTGGGCGGACCCCGCGCTCGCCGACGCCGGCTTCCTCAGCAATCCGGTGATCCGCGACGGCGTCGTGTATGCCTTCGCGGCGCGCCTGTCCGACGCGAAGACGGTCTCGCGGGCAATCGTCGCCGTCGACGTCGCGGACGGGAGGGTGCGGTGGCACACCGGGCTGCCCGACCCCGCGCCCCTGAAGGACGAGTCGCGCGAGTTCGAGCGGAAGCTGGGCCACTGCGCCCGCATCGACGAGGAGGGGGGGCGGCTCTTCGTCCTGGCGAACGACGGGCTCTGCCTCTGCGTCGACCGCGAGACAGGCGTCGTCCTCTGGCGGACCATCGTCGAGACGAACGCCCTCGCGCTATGGGCGCAGAGCTTCCGCACAGAGTCGCTCTTCACCGGTCCCAGCCCGCTCGCCCTCCTCGGGACGACCCTCCTGGTCGTGCCCTTCGGAGGCGGTCCGCTCTACGCGCTCGACGCGAGCACGGGGAAAGAGCGGTGGAGCCTGCCGGGCGAGGCGGCCTTCCTCGTAGGCGTCTCCGAGGGCCGGGCCGTCCTGGTCGGCGAGACCCTCTCGTGTGTCGACGTCGTCGCGAGGAAGACGCTCTGGACCTTTCCCCTCCAGGGGGCGCTCTCGGGGCGCCCCGCGCTCGCGGAAAGCGTCGTCTTCGTCCCGCTCCTGGAGGGGATCGCGGCGGTCGAGCTCGCGACGGGCCCGAAGGCCGACCCCGCCGTGCAGGGGAGCATCCCGCTCCTCGCGGCCTACCAGTCTCAGGGACGGGGCTACGGATGGCGTTCGTGCGGCGGACAGCTCGCCGTGACCGAGGGGAGGCTCGTCGCGACGTCGACGGACGGCGTCCAGGCCTGGGCCACCCGCAAGGGGATCGAGGCCGAGGCCGCGGCGCGGATCGCCAGGGACCCGAAGGACGCCGACGCGTGGGCCCTGAGGGCCGACATGGCGTGGGCGGTCGGGGACCAGGAGAAGGCTTGCGACGACTACGAGCAGGCGGCGCGGGTGATCGATTCGTCCGAGGCAGGGGCGCGCGGCAAGCTCAGGAAGCGCGCGCTCGACCGCGTGTACACCCTCGCGGCGGACGCGGGGAAGAAGGCCCTGGCCGCGAAGCCGCCCGAGTTCGCGACGGCCAGGAAGGCGTACCTGCGCGCCCTCGATGCGGCGCAGGGGCCCGAGCAGTCCCGCCATTGCCTCCTGTCGCTCCTGACCGCCGCGAAGGGGCAGGAGGACAAGGCGGCCCTCGTGGAGCTGATCGAGCGCGTGCGCGCCGACCACCCGTGGGCGATGCTCCCGTGGGACACTCACCCCCTCGCGGGGGCGCGGGACGGCGGCGCGCCCGGACCGTCCATCCGCAGCACCCAGCCGGCGATCTGGTCGCTCGCGTCCGTGTGGCTGGCGGAGCTGGGCGTGCGCGAGCGCGAGGACGCGGCCCGCGCGTTGTCGGCCGCGCTCGCGGGGGAGGGTGTCCAGGCGCTTGCGACGGTCGCGGCGTCGTGGCCGGAGACGGTCGAGGCGGCGGAGGCGCGCGCGGCGGCCTCTCGGCGCATCCGCGAGTGGGGGAACGACGAGCTCGCGGCCTCCCTGCTCGGGGAGCCTCGCGCGGCGGGGAGCTCGACGACCCCGCACGGAGAGCTGCGCCTCTCGAGGACCCTGCCGAGAGCGGCCGTGTGGACGGTCGATGGGGAGACGTACCTCGCCGTCGTCGAGGATCGCCTTGGCGGGTGGGACCTGTCGAGCGGCGAGGAGAGGTGGCGGATCGACGTCGAGCGGACAGGGACGCCCTCGATGATCCTCTCGTCGTCGGGTCGCGGCATCCTGGTCGGCGAGCGGATCCGCGCGTTCGACATGAAGTCCGGAGAGGCGGCCTGGGAGGCGGAGGGAGCCCCGAGGGTGGAGCTCGTCGACGGGCTGATCTTCGCGACCTCCGAGCGTCGGGCTCGGGCGATCGAGGCGCGGACGGGGGCGACGATCTGGGAGCAGGCCATCGGGAAGGAGAACGCCTACGCATCGGTGGCGTGGGTCGACGCGCGGCCGCTCTCGGACCGGATGATGGTGTGGGCCTCGGGGCCGGTCCGCGTGCTGGACCTCCTCACGGGGATGCCGGTCTGCTGGGTCCATGCGCTGCAGCCCCGTCCGGGGCTGAACCTCGCGGTGCTCGGCGGGACGGACGGCGTGCTCGCCTATGTCGAGGAGACGAACAACGCGCTGACGGGGACGCCGTCGCTCCGTCCCCACGTGGCGGGCGTGCGGAGGTCGGACGGGCGGCCGTTGTGGAGCCGGGAGCTCCCCGCCGACGCGGGGTCGGCGAGGCTGCTGACGGCCTCTCCGTCGGGCGGGTACGTGCTCGTCGGCACGGAAGACGGAAGCCTGCGGATGCTGGACGGAGCGGACGGTCGGGAACGGGCGTGCCACAGGAAGAAGGACGAGGCGTGGCTTCCTCTCGGGGCGACGGCCGAGCGACTCCCGATTCCAGGAGCGGAGGAGCTGCTGGTCGTCGCGTGCCAGTCGACGGGAGGCTCGCGGGAGGTGACGCTGGCGGGATGGGACCTCGCCGAGGGCACGCTCCGCTGGAGGATCCCGCTGGCGGAGAAGACCGCGCTCGCCACGGTGGCGCGCGAGGCGGCGGTCGCGGAGGGCGCGGAGGCGTTTGCGCTGGCGCTGGAGCAGGTGAAGGAGGGCCGCAGGGAGGTGCGGGTGGTCTGCGTATCGAAGCGGGACGGCGCGGTGATGCTGCGGGAGGACGTACCGTTCGACGACCGGCGCCCGCGCGTGGAGCTCTCCGGCGGGCGTGTCCTCGTTTCCGCTGCCGACGGCCTGCGGGTCTACGGCCCGGGCAAATAGTCTGGGGGGTGGAATGCCTCTACTCCCGGGAGACCGGTTGCGTTACACTATCCCCTTGGCATGTCTCCCAGCGGGACGGCGGGAATGCGTGCCGCCACCCCATTCGAGGGCGTCCCGTGCCTGACTTCTTTCCTGTTCTGGAATCGCTCCGGCCCAAGCTCGAGGCCTTCGAGGAGGGGCACCGGAGGGTCCGCTGGACCAGTTCACCCGAGATGTTCGCGTCGATCGACAGGAAGAAGGTCTGCCTCGGCGACCTCTTCGCGGCGCGGGTGACGGTCCACGTCGAGAACTTCTGCCAGATCTACACGACGGGGCTGGAGAAGATGTTCGGGGCGAGCCCCGTGATGCGCCGGTTCCTCGAGGTCTGGGACCTGGAGGAGTGCAACCACGCGCACGCGCTTCGCGACTGGATGGTCGCGTGCGGACTGCCCGAGGAGCGGATCTACCCCGAGCTGGCGAACGCGCGGCTCAGGCCGTTCAAGGCCCCGTGGGACGAGCCCGCGCACACGGTGGCGTACGTCTACTTCCAGGAGCTGCTCACGGGGACGTACTACAAGCTGTGGTTGGACAAGGCGCAGGACCCGTCGTTGAAGGCGCTGCTGAACCGGATCATCGTGGACGAGTTCCGGCACTTCGACTGGTACAAGACGGTGTTCAAGGCCTTCATGAAGCACGACCGCGAGTTCACGGTGGCGGCGGGGTCGGAGGTGGCGGCGAACTTCGTCATGCCGGGCGTGCAGATCATCCCGCACTACGACGACCTGACGGATCACATGGCGACCTACACCGAATTCACGACGATGGCGATCCTGAAGGCGACGGGGACGATCCTGGGGACGTTCGGGTTGATCGACGGCGCGAAGCTGCTGGCGGGGAGCTCGTACCTGAAGCACTACCGCGAGAAGGACAAGCTGCCGCCGAAGACCGAGGAGGAGCAGCGCCTCGCGGCCGAGCACGTGGCCGCGTTCGAGGCGGACCTCCGCGAGGTCCTTGCGGGCATCCCGCAGTTGGCGTAGGGCAGACCGGGCCTTGACGTCGCCGGTCCGTTGCACGAGAATCGCCGGGGATACTCCGTCATCGTGTGGGGTTGCCATGTCTGTGCAGATTGGGCGGCGCCTGTTCACGGTCGAGGACTACCACCGGATGGCCGAGGCGGGGGTCTTCGGGCCCGACGAACGTGTCGAGCTCATCGAGGGGGAGATCGTCGAGATGTCGCCGATCGGCAGGCAGCACGCCGCGTGCGTGACGTGGTTGGATCGCCGCTTCCAGCGAGTGCTCGGGGACCTCGCGGTGATCATCGTACAGAATCCGCTGGAGCTGCGCCCGCGATCCGAGCCCCAGCCCGATGTGGCGCTCCTGAAAGCGCGAGAAGACTTGTACCGCGGCGCGCTTCCAACCGCACAAGACACGTTGCTCGCGATCGAAGTGTCCGATACCACGTACGAGCGCGACCGAAACGTAAAGATGCCCTTGTACGCGCGGCAGGGCATTGCCGAGTTCTGGATCGTGAACATCCCTGACGAGGCGATCGAGGTCTTCCTGAAGCCCGGCCCCCGCGGTTATCGCAAGGTCGCTCGCTTCGGCCGCGGCAAGGTCGTCCGTCCCTCCGCCTTCCCCGACGCGACCGTGGCGGTCAGCGAGGTCCTCGGCCTGGGGTAGGGGCTCCCCGCGCGGCGAGGGCTGGAGCCCAGGGTGGGATTTGCACCCACATCCTGCGGTTTACGAAGACTCCGCTCCGCCAGCGAATCCGCGCCTTCACGGGGATGCTTGCACTCCCGCTTGCACCTCCGACCGCGAACTCCTGCGGCTCCTCGACCTGTGGCCCGTCTTGCCGCCCTGTGTGCGAGCATCGCTTCTCCGCTTGGCAGAAGCGGTCCGGCGGTGACACGCCGCGGGACATCTCCTGCCGGAGGTCGCTCGATTGCGTTGACAGGGCTGAGATGGGGCGTTAGCCTCTCGCCGCTGTCGCCGAGGGGAGTCCAGTGCCAAATCCGACCGAGGAAACCGGAACCCCGGGGGCTGGAGCCGTTGCGCCGGTAGCGCCTCTGATCCAGAACCCGGCTGCAACGGGGACCGGCCAGGCTCCTCCTGATCCGCAGACTCTGGCGACGGTGGCTGCTGGTGTCGCCGCACCTCCACCCCCTCCGGCGCCACAAGTGATCTACGGGGCCAGCATCGCGTGCCCCAAGCCACTCTCCCCGGACTTCGTGAAGCGCATCAGGAAGTTGGAGGAGTTGCTCAAGGCACCGGTCTTCCTTCTCTGCCATGACTGCGGTGGGAGGGGCGCCGATCTCGGGTATCAATTCGTGGAGGGTCTGCTGCGAGTCCGACGAGAGCTTCCGAAACAGGAGATCGTCGTGCTCGTGAACTCGCCCGGCGGTGACGCGCAGGCCGCGTTCCAGGCGGCCTCGATCCTGCGGCTAGTCTGTGGCGGCTATACGGCGGTCATTCCGTGCTTCGCGAAGAGCGCGGCGACGCTGTTCTGTCTTGGCGCGCGTCGGCTTGTCCTGGGTCCGTACGCAGAACTGGGTCCGCTGGATGTCCAGCACAGGGAATCCAAGCGGAAGGGGTTCCAGTCTGCACTTAACGAAAAGCAGATCATTCAGCGGCTGCACGCCGCCTCCATGGAGTGCTTCGATAGCCTCATGTCGATGATCATCGGGCGACTCGACCTGCACTCGGCGGAGGTCGAGACTTTCATCGCCCCCCTCCTAGCGCACGTGGCGGACGAGTTCCGCCCCATGTTTGAGAAGATTGACGTCATCCACTGGACCTCAATCTCTCGACTGCTCAAGATTGGTGAAGACTACGCGATTCAACTTCTGCAGCCAATGTACAAGCCCAAGGACGCCACCCAAATTGCGCACGCCCTGGTTGAGGCGTATCCCGACCACGGCTTCGTGATAAACTTCATAGAGGCAGCGCGAATTGGGCTGAAGGTCGACCTCCCTGGCGGCGAACTCGCGTCGGTAATGGACGATCTTTTCGACCTCGTGAGCGAAATCGAGGCTACAGGGTTCATCACTGAGAAGCCGAAATAGGTAGCAGAGGCCATGCGACCGCGAAACACCATGCCATACCAGAAGGGCGCACCCGGCGCCGCAGAAAGCGCGATCGACACTGTCGCCCGACACAGCTCGGGGACGTGGTTCGAGATCGCTGCGCGGGCAGGGCACCTGATCTCCCCGTGGCACACCGGAGAGTCGGGGCACGAGCCGAAGCGTCCGAGGCGCGCAGCAAGCAAGGACACGGGCATTTCGCCGCCCACGCCTTCCTAGACGTGCCCGAAGCGATGGCGCCAAGTGCACCCTTGGCACGTCTACTGTCAGTAGGCGCCTCCGCGCTGTGATGCTGGGCATCTCGTGCGCTGAACCCCGGGTCGACCGGTGGGATGCAACGAAAGAGGAGGAATGTTGCATCCGCGGGTCTTGCCGCTGACGTGCTCGGGTAGAGTGGCACACGTCTGCCGCCGATGTACAGGAGGCAGCGATGCGCGGAACACGCCCCCTGACCGCTGACGGGATGACGTCCAGTGTCGACCCCCCGGCGCACGCCCTCGACCGTGCCCTACTCGCCCTGGCCGCGAACACGAGAACGCGAAGCTCCGAGGCCTTTTCCGTAAGTGCGGGCGACGTGCGCGGCAAAGCGCAGCTGTACCTCGCACGCACCAACACCAAGGGCAGGCGGACCGGGCGCGTGGTCCCCCTCAACCCGACAGTGCGGGCGGAGCTGGACGGGTGCTTGGCGACCCGCCCGCGGGACGAGGACTCGGAGGCGCTCTTCCCGTCGCGGAGGGTGGGGTGGCCATGTCCCGCTAGCAAGCGTTGATCGTGGTTTGGCGCGCGGCCCGCGCGGGTGAGCTCGATGCGTCGGGCGTGGCGACGCACTCGCTCCGAGAGACGTTTGCCACCCGTCTCGATCGCGCGGGCGTTCGACTTGCGGTCCTGCGCGACCTCCTGGGGCACTCGTCTATCGCGGTGACAGAGGCGTACGTCGCGACATCGACGGACGAGGCCGCAGCGGCCGTGGCGCTCCTGTAGAGTCGTCCGCATTCAGAACGGGGCGGTCCAGGGTCGACCGGATCTCTCACAACCTGGCCAGTGGATCCGGACCTCCGGGCCCCCTCGGGTAGTGCACAATGCCCCGAAGTTGAGTGGTGCACTTGGGGCGACTATTGACACGGCGGTTCGCGAAGGCTGCGGGACGCGCCGGCCCTGGTGGGGGCGGCGCGGTCCCCCTCGGGGTGAATGCCTGGAGACGGATGTTCCCACGCTGTTCCAAGCCGTCCGTATCGGCAGTCCCCCGCGCGGACTCCACTGCCTCCGGGGCTGCTCCGCGACCGCCCTTGACCCGGTCTCCGGGCCTGTCGTAACCTCTTGCAGGTAACGAGGAATCGACCCGAATAGTCCGCGCCCACCAACCGGACGCTGTGCGCCATGTCGTTTCTCCGCTTTGTATTACACCACAGCCATCCCGACTCCGGGTTGCCCGAGGGCGTCTTCCGAGCCGCGTATCGCCTTCGCGACCACGCCGAATTGGCGGTCCAGACGCGTGAGGAGCTCGCAGGGGTGCTCGCCTGGTTTGACAAGCACCTGGCCGTGCCCAAGCGATTCAACCGTTCGAGGTCGAAGGGGTATTACCGGAGAAAGAGCCGGGGGATCGCCTGGCTCCGGGACACGGCGTGCGAGCACATCGGCAAGATGCATGCCCTGGCACGCATTCTTCAGGCGAGTGGTTGTCTCGTCACGATCTTGGTTGAGGCGCACCCAGGGTACATCGTCTACGAGGACGAGTACCAGGTGATCGCCGAGCCCTTCGCGGATACGGCCATCCGTTAGCGATGCGTGACGGGGGAAGGTCTGCTGAATGCCCGCATCGAGTCGCGGGCGCTATCGCGAGGGCTGGAGCCCAGGGTGGGATTTGCACCCACATCCTGCGGTTTACGAAACCGCTG
>CAZYRM010000179.1:3025-12713 GCA_964649705.1 uncultured Planctomycetia bacterium | reverse complement strand
CAGGGCGCGATCGTCAACCCGCAGGCCGACGGGCGGACCTGCTACATCAACCTGGGCGAGGCCGCGGGCCTCTTCCTCGGGCAGAAGTTCCGCGTCTTCCACAAGGGGTTCGCGGGGCAGAACGTCTGGAAGGGCGAGATCGAGGTCAAGCGCGTGATGGCGGACACCTCGCTCTGCTCCGTGACGGCGATGTTCCAGCGCAACGAGCCGATCATCGAGGGAGACCTGATCTACAACCCGCTGTACAACGGCGGGACGCCCCGCACGGTCGTGCTCCTGGGCGAGTTCGAGGGCGTCGGGATCAGCAAGGACGAGTTCGTCCGCCGGGTGCGCATGCACGGCGGGCAGGTCGTCGAGAAGATCGACTGGAACACCGACTTCGTGGTCCTGGGCGCGAACGTCGACACCGGGAGCGCCGCCTACAAGGAGGGCGCCCTCATCGGCGTGCCCTTCGTGCCTGTGCAGCAGGTCCTCCAGTACCTGGGCGACTAGACGGGGTCCCAAGGAGATCATTCGATGGACAAGAGCGGAACCTGGGCCTGCGTGATCGCGGGGATCATGATGGCGGCGGGGGGCTTCCTCGCCTACGACGGGTACTCCGGCACGATTCGGGTCGACAACGACGGGAAGCTCACCACGGCAAAGACCGATCTCGACTCCGGGGTCAAGAAGGCCAGGGAGATGGAGGACCGCCTGACGAAGTTCTCCTCCGCCCTCGGCTACAGCGACCTGCGCAACTGGCTCGGGCGCGAGAAGTACTTCGAGAAGTGGACGAAGGAGATCTCCAACGACGGCGAGGTCGCGAAGAAGCTCGCGGACTACGGCGTCGACACCTCGAAGACCCTGTCCGAGCCCGAGATCGCCCTCGCCTGGGCGATCAAGATGCAGGCGGCGAGCGACCCGAAGAGCGTCTACCAGGGCCTCCTCTCGACCGACGACGGGATCAAGAGCGAGCTCAAGGCCGACGTCGACGCGCTCTACGAGGAGTTCAAGAAGAAGGCCACCGCGGAGATGCCCGCCAAGGAGCAGGAGGACCTCGAGAAGCTCCAGTCCGAGACCGCGGCGAAGCTCGACGCGGGCGCGAAGGTCTGGTCGAGCCCCGAGGTGCTGCAGAAGTACCTCGACTCCTGGGGGAAGACGGTCGAGCAGTGGAAGGGGCGCGGCGACTGGGCCCCGGCGGCGGCCACGAACGTCAAGGACCTGCTCGACTCCCTGGATGCGACCATCGTGAAGCTCCAGGAGAAGATCGCGGCGGCGAACAAGGCGCGCGACGACGCGCGCGCGAACCTCCACGCCATCATCGGGGAGATCGACGCGGAGGGGAAGCCGGTGAAGGCCGGGAGCATGGCCGACGAGGAGAAGCGGAAGGACGAGAGCCTGAAGCAGCTCCAGGACGAGATCGCCGCGCTCCGCACCAAGATCGCCGACAGGATCCGCGAGGGCGAGACGACAATGTCGAGCCTCGACAAGGAGATCACCGAGGAGACGACGAAGCTCAACATGATGGTCGCGGACAAGACGTCCCGCATCAAGGAGCTGGAGTCGAAGCTGTCGGACACGAAGGAGCGGTACGTGAAGCTCCAGGCGCGCCAGGCGTCCGTCGTGGAGGCGACCGAGGCCGACGGGCAGCTCCTCTTCGTCGACCTGGAGCGCGGGATCGCGCACCTCGACCTGGGCCGGCTGCACACGCTCTTCCGCGGGACCAAGTTCGAGGTCTTCCGCATCGTGAAGGCGGGGAAGAAGAAGACCCTGGGCGAGATCGAGATCCTCGACCTGGGCGAGGAGCGGAGCCGCGTGGCGATCCTCTCGGTCTCCGACCCCTCCGACCCGCCCGTCGCGGGGGACTTCGTGAGCAACGTCTCCTTCGACCGGAACAAGCCGAAGGTCTTCAGCATCGCGGGGCAGCTCAAGTTCAAGTACAGCCGCGACGACATGCGCCGCCGCCTGGCCGAGTGGGGCGCCCGCGTGGCCGACGACGTCGGGCCCTCGACGACCATGCTGATCGTCGGAGACCGCTACCAGGAGGACCCGAACTGGCAGCGCGCCGTCGACATCGGCACGCCGATCATGCGCGAGCGCGAGCTGTACGACGCGCTTGGGATCGAGTAGCGTCCTCGGGCGAACGAACGGCGGGGTCCGCAACGGCCCCGCCGTGTTTGTTTAACGCGGATCCTCCTGGTAGAATGCCGCGCCTTTCCCGCCGGAACGCGCGATGCAGGACCCCGTCGAAAAGCGCCTGACGCTCGGAGAGCACCTCGAGGAACTGCGCTCGCGCGTGGGGTGGTCCATCCTCTTCGTGCTCGCGGGCCTGATCGTCTGCTTCGCCCTCGACTCCCCGGGCATGGACTACCCGCTCATGACCGTCGTGCTCTACCCCCACCGGATGGCCATCGAGGAGACGCCCAACGCCGACAAGCAACTCGTCGCGCTGAAGCCCGCCGAGAACTTCATGAACCACCTCAAGGTCGCCTTCATCGGCGGCCTCTTCCTGTCCGCCCCCTTCGTCCTCCACCAGGGGTGGAAGTTCGTCGCTGCCGGCCTGTACCACGGCGAACGCAAGGCCGTCATGACCGTGTTTCCGCTCTCCCTGCTCCTGTTCCTCGTCGGATGCGCGTTCGGCTACACCGTCCTGGTCCCGGCCGCGCTGACATTCCTGATGTCCTACGATCCGGTGAACGTCCACACGATGATCAGCCTCGACGAGTACCTCGACTTCTTCTTCCTCCTGACGCTGCTGACCGGGGCGAGCTTCGAGCTGCCGCTCGTCATGACGTTCTTCGCGCGGATCGGCCTCGTGACCGCCGAGACCTACCGGAAGAAGTGGAAGCTCGCGATCCTCCTCTCGTTCGTCCTCGGCGGGTTCCTGACGCCGTCCCCCGACCCGTTCACCCAGTGCCTGCTCGCCGGCCCGCTGTATCTGCTGTACGAGGGCGGCATCCTCATGTCGAAGTGGGCATGGAAGAAGCCCGCGGAGGCCACCCCATGAAGCTCGCGCTGATCGGCCGGCCCCTCTCCGGCAAGACCACGCTCGCGTCCCTCCTCTCGGGGCAGCCGTACGACCCCCTGGGCGGATTCCAGGCCGGCGGGAAGCCGCGCCTCGTCACCGTCAAGGTCCCCGACGCGCGCGTGGAGGGCCTCTCGGCCCACTTCAAGCCGAAGAAGACCACGTTCGCGACGATCGACCTCTTCGACACGGCCTCGCTCTCGCAGGCCCCGGAGGCGCGCGACGGGAACCGCCAGATCCTCGCAGCGGTCCGCGAGGCCGACGGCGTCGTCGTCGTCCTCGGGGCCCACGCCGTGGCGGCGCCCGCCGGGTCGGCCGACTGGATCGGTGCGCTCAAGGCCGAGCTGGAGGACCTCCGCATGGAGTTCCTCGTCAGCGACCTGGACGTGATCGAGAAGCGCATCGAGCGGCTGAAGGTCGAGCTCAAGAGGCCGAAGCCGGCGGGCGACCCGGACAAGCGGGAGATGGAGGTCCTCGAGATGTTCGCGAAGGCCCTCGGCGAAGGGAAGCCGATCGCGAGCGTCCCGCTGCCTCACCGCGACGACCAGAAGCTGGTCCGCGGCTTCCGCTTCTTCACGGAGAAGCCCGTGCTCCCAATCCTCAACGTCGGGGACGGCGAGGCGG
Source organism: uncultured Planctomycetia bacterium (assembly GCA_964649705.1). Taxonomy (GTDB): domain Bacteria; phylum Planctomycetota; class MHYJ01; order WSZJ01; family CAZYRM01; genus CAZYRM01. Next base: position 9,085 of record CAZYRM010000179.1, on the reverse strand, counting down.
GACGCGCCGCGGAGATCGCGGCGGCGTTCGGAGGCGGCGCCGTGGCGCTCTCTGCGCGGCTGGAACTGGAGCTGTCCCAGATGTCCGCGGAGGAGCGGAAGGAGTTCCTCACGGGGTACGGCGTGACGTCGCTCGTGGCGCCGACGCTCCCGGCCACGTCGTACAGGCTGCTCGGCCTCCACTCGTTCCTGACCGCGGGGGAGGACGAGTGCCGCGCCTGGACGATCTCCGTCGGAGACGACGTCGTGACCGCGGCCGGGAAGATCCACACGGACCTGGCGAAGGGGTTCATCAGCGCCGAGGTGGTGAGCTACGAGGACTGGCACACGCTCGGCGGAATGAAGGAGGCCCGCGCGAAGGGGAAGTTCCGCATCGAGGGCCGTACGTACATCGTCAGGGACGGGGACATCATCAACATCCGGTTCAACGTGTGAGGCTCGCCGATGGCCAAAGTCGTCCTCGCCTACGCCGGTGACCTGGACACCTCGATCTGCGTCCACTGGCTCAAGTCGTCGAAGAACCTGAAGGTAGTCACGTTCTCGGCGCACATGGGACAGCCGCAGAGCCTCGAGTCGCTCGGGCGCGGCGCGATCGAGATCGGCGCGGGGGCCGCGCACATCGGGGACCTGAGGGAGCGGTTCCTCGAGGAGTTCGCCTTCCCCACGCTCTGGGCGGGGGCGCGGTACGAGGGCGGGTACCTCCTCTCGAGCGCGATCGCGAGGGCGCTCATCGCGGCGGAGCTGGTCCGGATCGCGGAGGAGGAGGGGTGCGAGTTCGTCGCGCACGGGTGCCGCGGCGTCGGCAACGACCTGGTGCGATTCGAGCGGTGCATCCGGGCGCTGGCGCCCGACCTCAAGATCCTCGCGCCGTTCCAGGAGGCGGGCCTGACAGACGCGGACGCCGACCGGCAGTACGCGGTGCGCCACGGGATCAAGATCCAGACGCCGCGAAAGGGGCAGTGCCAGGTCGACCAGAACCTCTGGGGGGTCAGCCTGCAGGCGAACCCGTTCGGGGACCTCTGGGTGGAGACGCCGCCCGAGACGCACGTGCTCACGGTCCCGCTCTCGGACACCCCTGACGAGCCGGCCTACCTGGAGCTCGAGTTCAAGGAGGGGAAGCCGGTCTCCCTCGACGGCGAGGAGACCGGGTCGGTGAAGCTGCTGGAGACGCTGAACGGCCTGGGCGGACGGCACGGCATCGGCCGGCTCGACACGATCGAGAACCGGATCAGCGGGGTGAAGTCGCGTGAGCTGTACGAGGCGCCGGGCGCGGAGATCCTTCACCGGGCCTACGCGGCCCTCGAGGCGATCGTCTTCGACAAGGTGACGCTCCACTTCATCGAGCCGATGTGCCGCGACTACGGGCGGCTGGTGTACGACGGGCACTGGTTCCATCCGCTCCGGGAGGCGCTCGACGGCTTCTTCGCGAGGTTCAAGCAGAAGGTCACGGGGACGGTGCGGATGAAGCTGTACCGCGGATCGGCGACGGTGGCGGGGAGGAAGAGCCCGAACTCGCTCTTCCGCGCGGAGGAGGTCCACCCGAGCGGGGCGGAGCGGACCAAGACCCGCCACCATCGGTTGTAGCGATGCCGACTGCAGAGATCCTGGCTACGGGCTCGGAGCTGACGCTGGGGCGGATCGCCAACACGAACGCCCAGTGGCTCTCCCAGCGCCTGCTCGACCTGGGGTTCGACGTCCGCTTCCACACCGCGGTCGGGGACCGCCTGCCGGACCTGATCGAGGCCGCGCGCACGGCGTGCTCGCGATGCGACCTGGTGGTGCTGACGGGGGGGCTCGGGCCCACGCGGGACGACCTGACGCGGGAGGTCGTCGGTCGGCTCACGGGGAGGCGGATGGTCACGGACGAGGAGGCCCTCGCGTCGATCCGTGAGCGCCTTGCGCTCTTCAAGGTGACGCTCTCCCCGAAGAACGCGGTACAGGCCCTGGTGCCGAGGGACGCGGAGGTGTTCCAGAACCCGGCGGGGATGGCCCCGGGGTTCGCCCTGCCGCAGGGCAAGCGCTGGATCGTGGCGCTGCCGGGCGTACCGAGGGAGATGCGCGCGATCTTCGACGCGCACGTCGCGCCGTTCCTGGCCGGGCGATTCCGCCTGCCGGTGATCCAGACGCTCGACCTCGTCGTGGCGGGGCTCGCGGAGTCGGCCGTCGACGAGCGGCTGGGGGACCTCTCGGACCCTCACGGGAACCCGTCGGTGGGGATCCTGATCCGCGAGGGCGCGGTGGTCGTGAGGGTGCGGAGCGAGGCAAGGACGCGCTCGATGGCGCGCAAGCGCCTGTCCGAGGTGGCCCGCCGGGTTCGCCGCCTCTTCGGCGACAACCTCGTGGGGAAGGGGGACGCGACGATCGAGTCGGCGGTCGTCGCGGCTCTGGCGCGGCGCGGATGGACGATCGCGGTGGCGGAGTCGTGCACGGGGGGCCTCGTCGCGCACCGGCTGACCCAGGTACCGGGCGTCTCGCAGTGGTTCCGCGGCGGGGTTGTCGCCTACGACCAGGACGTGAAGTGCTCGGTCGTGGGGGTCCCGGCCCGCCTGATCGAGAAGCACGGCGTGGTGAGCCGCGAGGTCGCGTGCGCGATGGCGGAGGGGATTGCGCTCCGGTTCGGCACGAGCCTTGGGGCCGGGGTCACGGGCATCGCGGGGCCGACGGGGGGCACGACGGAGTGCCCGGTCGGCACGGTGGACCTGGCGGTCTGGACGCGGGGGCACAAGGCGTACGAGCGGAGGCAGTTCCCCGGCGACCGCTCCGACGTGAAGGCCCGCGCCGCGCGCGCCCTCCTCGAGATGATCCGCCAGGCATGCCTGACGAAGCGTAAAGCTTGACGGCCGGATCCCGGGGGCCGAGAATCCCGCCCGATCGCCGGCCCAGCCGGTGGCAGGATTCAGGAGGGAGCCCCCGGACATGCCGAAGGCCTGGCGATTCCATCCCCAGCGCCCCGACGTCCGCGACGTCCTCGCCCGCGCCCTCGGCGTTTCGCCCGTGCTCGCCCAGCTCCTCGCCAACCGCGGGATCACCGAGGCCGCAGAGGCCCGCGCCTTCCTGCGCCCCTCCCTCGACACCCTCGCCGACCCGTTCCTCCTCCCCGACATGGACCGCGCCGTCGAGCGAGTCCAGAGGGCCATCAAGGACAAGGAGCCGATCGTCGTCCACGGGGACTACGACGTCGACGGCCTGACCGGCACCGCCCTCCTCCTCAACTTCTTCCGCCTCGTGGGCGTCGAGGCGGGCTTCCACATCCCTCACCGCGTCACCGACGGCTACTCGCTCTCCCTCGGGACCGTGGAGAGGCTCCGCGAGAAGGGGACGAAGGTGCTCATCACCGTCGACTGCGGGACGAGCGACATCAAGGAGATCTCCTTCGCGCAGCGGAACGGCATCGACGTCATCGTGACGGACCACCACGAGCCGCCCGCAACGCTTCCGGAGCCCTGCGCGCTCGTCAACCCGAAGCGGCCGGGGTCGCGCTACCCGCACCCGAACATCTGCGGGAGCGCCGTCGCATTCAAGCTGGCGTGGGCCCTCGCCCAGGGGCTCTCGAACGGGAAGAAGGTCAGCGAGAAGTTCAGGCACTTCCTCACCGACGCCCTCGGCTACGTCGCCCTCGGGACCATCGCCGACGTCGTGCCTCTCGTGGGGGAGAACCGCGCCCTCGCCGCGTACGGCCTCGAGTCGCTCCGCCACTCCAAGGCCCCCGGCGTGCGCGCGATCCTCGCCAAGGCGCGCGTCGAGGAGGGCCCCCTCACGGCGTACCATGTCGCGTTCCGGATCGCGCCGCGCCTGAACGCCGGCGGCCGCGTCGCCGACGCCTCGCTCGGCGTGGAGCTCCTCACCTGCGACGACCCGGCGCGAGCCGAGGAGATCGTCGAGACGCTCGAGACCGCCAACCGCGAGCGGCAGCGGATCGAGGCCGAGATCGTCGAGGACGCCCGCGCCGTGATCGACGCGAACGGGTACCACCGCGACTCCGTGATCGTCGTCGGGCGCGAGGGGTGGCACGGCGGCGTGGTGGGGATCGTCGCGAGCAAGCTCGTGGAGGCGTACCACAGGCCCGCCATCGTCCTCTCGCTCAACGACGGGAAGTCCCGCGGAAGCGCCAGGTCGTGCGGCGGTTTCCACCTCTACGAGGCGCTCAAGCACTGCGAGGACCTGTTCGAGTCGTACGGCGGGCACGCGCAGGCCGCGGGGGTGACGATGTCGGCCTCGAAGGTCGACGACCTCCGGGCGCGCATCAACGCTTACGCCGCGGTGGCGGCGCCGGGGGCCGACTTCTCCGATGGAGTCATGGTCGACACCGAGCTCCCGCTCGCGTCGATCAGCAGGACGCTCGTCGACGAGCTCGCCATGCTCGCGCCGCACGGCGCCGGGAACCCCGCCCCCGTGTTCGCCTCCACGCAGCTCCGGATGGCGGGGCCGCCTCGCCTCATGGGGAAGAAGGGCGAGCACATGAACCTCAACGTCCTCCAGGGCGGAGTCTCCCTCCGCGCGGTCGGCTTCGGCATGGGAGACCGCGTCCCCGAGCTCATGCAGGCCCGCGAGGGATGCGACGCCGCCTACTCGGTCGAGCTGAACGACTGGCAGGGGCGCCAGAGCATCGAGCTGCACCTCAAGGACATCCGCCCTACCGCAGGCGCATAGGCTTGCGGAAAGCGCCCCCCGCGATCTAGCATCGGGGCCATGCGCTGGGCCCTCCTCCTGGCCGCCACCCTCGCCGCGCTCGCCGATGAGCCCGTCCCACCGGAGGTCCAGGCGAAGGTCTCCACGTACCTCGCGACGCGCGACTCGGCCGAGGCGAAGAGGCTCGAGGCGGAGCTGAAGGGAGTCCCGTTCGAGGTCCTCGACCGCGCCGTCGCCGAGGACCGGTGGGGAGAGGCCCTGCCCGAGGGGCCGGGGGAGTTCGAGATCGCCGTCCCCGCATCGGACGCGAAGACCAAGGTCTGCTACTGGCTCCCGCAGGGGTACACGCCCGAGCGCGCCTGGCCCGCCGTGTTGTCGATCCACGGAACCACCGGCCACGCGGACGAGGAGCGCATGCGATGGCAGATGCGGGAGCCGAAGGGCGACGACGGGTTCATCATCGTCTGCCCCGAGGAGCAGGAGAAGCTCTGGGGGAAGGGGTGGGGATCGACCGATCCGGAGCGGTCGCTGACGCTCGCGTCGCTGGCCGACGCGATGCGCCGATTCCGGATCGACCCCGACCGAGTCTTCCTCGCGGGGGTCTCCCGAGGCGGGCACGCGACCTGGGAGATGGGGATGCTGTACGGGGACCGCTTCGCGGGGCTCTACTCGAACGCGGGTGGGATCCGGCTGGTCAACTTCGGGTATCTGAAGAACCTGGTCGGTGTGCCGCTCCTCGAGTCGCTCGGTGGGAAGGACCAGGAGATGCTCGTCGCAAATGTCAGGGAGGCCGTCAAGGAGCTGGGGGACTCGGTCGTCTACCACGAGCACGAGGACGCCGGGCATGGGGTGGGATACGGAGACGACCCCGAGTTCGTGGAGTGGATGGGGGCGAAGCGGCGGGACGGTTGGCCGAAACGTGTGGTGCATGCGTTTTCCAAGGTGGGACAGGGGAGGGCGTACTGGCTCTGTGCGACCAAGGTGACGGGAGGGGTGCTCGACCCGACGAAAGAGGCGCCTTCCATCCCGATGCCCGCAGGAAAGGCCCCGACCGAGGAGGAGAAGCGGGCCCTGTTCCGGAAGAAGCTCGACGAGGGCGTCGCACGCGTGGAGGCCAAGGTGGAGGGGAATCGCGTCGATGTCACGACGCGAAAGGTGAGCGAGGTCGTGGTGCATCTGTCCGATCGGTTGGTGAACATGGACGAGGTGGTCGAGATCTGGGTGAACGGGAAGAAGAAGCATGAGGCGAAGGTGGCGCGCGACGGATTGCGGATGCTGCAGCACGTCCGGGAGACGGGGGACAGGGGAAGGAGGGTGGCGAATTGGATTCGAATCGCCGTGAACTGAAGGACGTGTATTTCACCGCGGAGACGACGAGTCCGGCCAGGGGGCCCCCGCCGGGGGGACCCCACAAAAGAGGGCCCCAGGGGGG
>CAZYRM010000179.1:0-3015 GCA_964649705.1 uncultured Planctomycetia bacterium | reverse complement strand
CTCCGCGTTTACGACTAGGCCTATGTGGGCCCTTGTTTTGATATACCAACATCTTGGCGGCCCTCTGCGGACTCTGCGTCTCTGCGGTGCAGGAGTCCTGCTGCTCCTCGCGATCGCGAGAGCGCATGCCGAAGACGTGGCCCCGCAGCTTCACGAGTGGAAGCGCGAGGATGGGGAAGGCGCCCCAGCCAAGGACGCGACCTTCCACGACGACGAAAGCGTTGGCGTGCGGGGAGTGGGCCAGGACTGCGTCTACTGGCGCACGCACGATGTCCCCCTGACGCCAGGCGGCGTCTACGTCTTCCGCGTGCGCGCACAGGGGACCGGCTCCGGCACGCTGATCGTCGGCCCGAACCGCGTCAACCGAGACTTCGCGGTCCCGAAGGCCTGGACCACGCTCTCGTACGCCCTGCGCATCCCCGACACGGGCGACACGCCCTTCCTCCGCCTCGGCCAGTGGCACGTGAGCGGGGAGGCCTCCTTCCGAGAGCCGGAACTCGTCGAGGCGCGGCTCCTGCATCGCAGGTGGGGCGCGCTGGAGTTAGGCGAAGGCGAGCGCCTGGAGAACGGGCACTACATCGACCGCCACGCGCTCGACGGGCCGCTCTCGACGATTCACCGCACGCTCGCGACGCAGTCGGCGGGCTTCAACACGAACCGGTGGACCTTGGGCGACAGCGAGTCGGTCGTCTACCGCCACGCGCTCCCGTTCGAACTCAAGGGCGCCAGGGTCCGGGTGCGCGTCTGCCATCGGAGCGAAGGCGCCATCGAGGTCCTCGCCTCGCGCGATGGCAATGCGTGGACGAGCCTCGGCGAGGTCGCCGAGGTGACGGAGCGCGAGCTCGACCTTCCTGCAGCCCTCTTCCCGTGCAAGGAGGTCTCCGTCCAGGTGCGAGCCAGGGGAGGTTGGCTCCAGGTGGACGGCTACGCCCTGGAAGGGCAGGTCGCCTACGACGGACCAGATCGCACCGGAGGGACCCACGTCATCGAGGAGCGCGTCTCCACGCCGGGACTCGAGGCCACGTGGGAGGAGGTCGGGGGCACTTGGGCAGTCTCCTGGACCAACAAGGGAGACAAGCCCGTCGTACTGGACCTCGCCTCGGGAGAGGGTCACGCCCGTTCCGTGCAGAAGAGCGTGCCCCTGTCACCGGGGAAGCCCGTCGTGAAGCGGTTCTCGCCGAGCGAACTCACGGCTGGGCCACACCGCATCGTCTTCTCCGCGTCGAGGGGAAGCGACACGCTCTACGAGGGTTGGGCGGACGTCGTCGTCACGGCCCTCTCCGAGTCGGCCTATGGGTCCCCGCTCGCGCCGATTGGGAAGGACATCGCGCTCTGGTGGTGCGAGGGTGCGTGGAAGGTCGGCGCCGAGCGACCCGCGCCGGAGGGGAAGCCGGTGCACGGCATCACCATCGAAGCGGCCCGCGGAGAGTACGAGCCCGCCCAGCTTGTCCTTAGGTCCTCGAAGAAGGGGACGACGCTCGTCGCGCTCGATGCGTCCGACCTGGTGGGCCCCGCGACGACGATCCCAGCCTCGGAGGTGACGCTGCGGGAGGTCGCCCGCGTCCACATCGAGAGTCCCACCGACTCGCTCGGCGAGGTGGGCGACTGGCCGGACCCGCTGCCGTCGCTCCTCCTGCCGCTCCCGCTGGAGGCCGACCGGAACGCCGCGATCTGGGTCCTCGTCCACGTCCCCGAGGCCGCCCTCGGGGGGGAGTACCACGGGACGCTGCGCGTGAAGACGACCGACGGGGACGTCGAGGTGCCGCTCACCGTGCACGTCTTCGACTTCGCGCTGCCGAAGACGCCCTCGTTGCGCAGCGGTTTCGGCGTCGACGCCCACCGATTGATGGAGTACCACGCCGTCGGGCAGGGGGACGACCTGCGCTCCGTCTGGGACCTCACGATGCGCGACTTCGCGGCGCACCGCATCGCGCCGTACTCGTTCTTCCAGCTCGACCCGATCCGCGTCCACGAGGAGGACGGCCACGCCCGCGTCGATTGGACGGCCTTCGACGGGGCCGCGAAGAGGTGCATCGACGACCTCGGCTTCAACGCCTTTTCCCTCCCCGTCCAGGGGATGGGGTGGGGGAGCTACCACGAGCGGAACGAGGGGGAGATCCTCGGGCGGAAGGCGGGGACGCCCGAGTTCGACCGCCTGTTCGGCGAGTACGCGAGGGAGCTGGAGACCCACCTCAGGGAGCGCGGGTGGCTCGACGAGGCCTATGTCTACTGGTTCGACGAGCCCGAGCCGAAGGACTACCCGTTCGTGGTCGGAGGGATGGAGCGGCTGAAGAAGAACGCCGGCGGGCTGACGAGGATGCTCACGGAGCAGCCGGAGAAGGAGTTGGAGGGGCACGTCGACCTCTGGTGCGCGACGACGACGGAGTGGACGCCGGAGCGGGTCAGGGAGCGGCGGATCGCGGGAGACGAGGTCTGGTGGTACCTCTGCACGGGGCCGCGGGCGCCGTACATCGGCCTGTTCATCGACCACCCCGCGGTGGAGATGAGGCTGTGGCCCTGGCAGTCATGGCAGTACGGGGTGCAGGGGATCCTCATCTGGCAGACGATGTGGTGGACGAGCGACACGGCCTTCCCCGAAACGCTCCAGGACCCGTGGGCCGACCCGATGAGCTATGTCAGCGGATATGGCGTGCCAAAGGGATCAAGGCAGTTCTGGGGGAATGGGGATGGGAGGTTTCTCTATCCGCCGCGTCGCGACCCGAATGGGGCGAAGAAGGGGATCGTGGCGGCGCCCATCCCGTCGATCCGGTGGGAGTGCCTGAGAGACGGCGTCGAGGACCACGACTACTTCGCCATGCTCAAGGCGGAGGTCGAGCGCCTGGACGGGAAGGCCGACGCGGCGCTCCTGCGGGAGGCGAGGGGGCTGCTGACGGTCCATGAACAGGTCTCGAAGGACACCGTCACGTTCACGAGCGACGTGCGGTCGCTGCTCGATCACCGAGGGAAGGTCGCGAGGATGATCGAGCGACTGCAGTCGATCCGGTAGTCACGCGC
>CAZYRM010000178.1:0-12749 GCA_964649705.1 uncultured Planctomycetia bacterium | reverse complement strand
GGTAGAAGAGCTCCTTGGCGCAGTCGTCGACGGTCTCGTGGAAGTAGCGGACGTTTGCGCCGGGGACCTGCTGGTCGAGGAGCCTGCGCCCGCGCTCGCTCGTCAGGAAGGCGCCGAGCGTGCTCTTCCCGGCGCCGATGTTTCCGATGAGTCCGACGACCTTTCTGGCCATGCGATGAGCTCTCCCCATGGCGAAGCGGACGGCAAAGTACAGGCCCGGACCCCGGCCGTCAAGCGAACCGGAGGACGATCCACGAATGAACACAAATCAACACGAATCGAGAGCGGAAGAAGTGGGGTCGATGAAAACCGGCGGCCGCGTCACCCGAGGAGAAGGTCGGCCGAAGGCCGACGAGCGGCGGGGACGAGGCAGGGCGGGACAGAGGGAGTGTTTGCCCCGAGGGCGGCGTTTGTTGATCAGGGGTGTGTCTCTCACCAAGCCTGCTTCTCCCAACCCTCTGTCCCGCCCTGCCTCGTCCCCGCCGCTCCGCCTCGCTCCGCGCGGCGCTTCTCCTCGGGCGACGCGGCCGCCTTCCGTCCAATCCCCATCGGATCGGGAGTGGATTCGTGCAGATTCGTGTGCATTCGTGGATCGTCGCGACGGGTCGATGCGGCTGGTAGACTGCCCGCCATGCGAGTCACGGGAATCGACTGGGAGGCGGCCCACCGGGAGGCGAAGGAGCACCTGAAGGCGCTCCTGCGCTTCGACACGACGAACCCGCCGGGAAACGAGACGCCCGCAGCGAGGTACGTCGAGAAGGTGCTCCGAGACGCCGGGATCGCCGCGGAGGTGCTGGAGAGCGCGCCCGGGCGCGGCTCGTGCGTGGCGCGGATCGAGGGAAAGGGCGAGGGCGGGCCGCTCCTGCTCACCTCCCACCTCGACGTCGTCCCCGCCGAGGCCGACAAGTGGAAGCACCCGCCCTTCGCTGCGGTCGAGGACGGGGGCTGGCTCTACGGACGCGGCGCCATCGACATGAAGTCGATGACGGCCTATGCGCTCATGACGATGCTCCTGCTCAAGCGCCACGGCGTCTCCCCACGGCGCGACCTGATCCTATCGGCCGTTGCGGACGAGGAAGAAGGGGGCGCGGCGGGCATGGGGTTCCTCGTCGACAAGCACCCGGACCGGGTGCGGGCCGAATACGCCTTCAACGAAGTCGGCGGGTTCACCCTCACGTCGGGGAACCGCCGGCTGTATCCCGTCCAGGTCGCCTCGAAGGGCTTCGCGTGGATGACGCTCCGCGCCGAGAGGCCTCCGGCGCACGGATCGGTGCCGAGGGAGGACAGCTCTATCCACGTCCTCGCCGAGGCCGTCGAGCGGCTGAAGACGCGCCGCCTGCCCTTCCACGTCCACCCCGCCGCGGAGGGTCTCGTCCGCCAGCTCGCCGAGGGGCTCCCGTGGCCCCAGGGAGCCATCCTGCGTGGGGTGCTGAGTCCCACGATCGCCGATTTCATCCTGACGCGGTTGATCCCCGACCGCGACCGGGCTCGGGCCCTCTCGGCCACGCTGCGAAACACCGCAACGGTCACGGGTCTCCGCGCCGGGGGCAAGGCCAACGTCATCCCGGGGCAGGCCGAGGCCACCATCGACGGTCGGTTCATCCCGGGGCAGACCGTGGAGGACCTCGTGCGCGAGGTCCGCGCGGTCGTCGGGGAGGGAGTCTCGGTGGACGTCTTCCGCTCCGGGGCGCCTGTGCTCACCGAGGTCGACACGCCGCTCTTCCGCGTGATCCGCGAGGTCATCGCGCGCCGCGACCCGGGAGCCGAGGCTGTGCCGTACCTGATGGTCGGCTTCACGGACGCGGTCCACCTGGCGAAGATCGGGGTGAAGACCTACGGCTTCGCCCCGGTGAAGCTCCCGCCGGACGTCCCGTTCACCTCCCTCTACCACGCCCACGACGAGCGGATCCCGATCGAGGGGTTCCGATGGGGGCTGGAGACGTTCGTCGAGACGGTCGCGGAGTTTGTGGCGTGACCTCGCCGACCGTGCTCTTCGCGCTCGTCGCGGTCTCCTCGGCCGTCTTCGTCGTCGTGCAGCGGACGTCCCCGCGTACTTGGGCGTTCGCGACGAAGCCCGTCCCGATGCTCCTCCTGCTCCTGGGCCTCTTCGCCTGCGGGGAGCCACGGGACGGGACGATTCGAGCTCTCCTTGCGGCGGGCCTCGTCGCGTCGCTCGCGGGGGACGTCTTCCTCGTCGACGAGGAACGCTGCTTCCTCCCCGGCCTCGCCTCGTTCCTCGTGGCGCATCTGCTCTACGTCGCGGCGTTCCTGCGAGGGGCCGATCTGGCGGCCGCGGTCCCTTACGCCGCAGCCTACCTGATGGTCGGCGCCGTGCTCTGCGGCCTGCTCTGGCCGCGGCTCGGGAAGCTGCGCATCCCCGTGCTGGCCTACGCACTGGTGCTCTCGGCGATGTGCGCGGCGGCGTGGGCCCGGGGTCGCGCGGACGGCTCGCTCCTCGCCCCGATCGGCGCGACGCTCTTCTACCTCTCGGACGGCGTCCTGGCCGTGAATCGGTTCCGCTGGCCCTTCCGCGCCGCGAAACCGCTCCTCTTCGCCCTCTACATCGCCGGGCAGGCGCTCATCACCGCCTCGGCCTGGATGGCGTGACCGGCCCGTTACCCCTTCTTCACCGCGGAGCCGGGGTGGAGCTTCTGGACCTGTTCGTTGACGGCGTCCAGGATCGGCTTCGAGTGCCCCGCCTGGGCGACGATCTTGCGGAACGTCGCCTTCTCGGCCCCGGTGAGCACCTCGGACATGAGCGTGTGGAAGAGGGTCGACGTCGGAGCGGGGCACATCCCGTGAAGCCTCTCGTATTTGGCGCGAGATAGGGACACGGCCATGTCGCCCCAGACGATCGCGAAGAGGTCCGCGCCGAGCTTGGTGACCTTGACCGCCGGCTTCCCGCCCGCGTCGAACGACTTGACGGTCAGGGAGGGGACGCCGCCGGCGGGCGTCTTTGCGGGCTCCGCCTGGACCGGCGCGGCGGGCTTCGGCTGTTCGGTCTTCTTCAGAGGCGCCATCGGCGGCAGCGCCGGCTTCGGGTGCTCGGTCTTCTTGAGCGGCGCCATCGGCGGCAGCGCCGACGGAAGCGGGGGAGCGGGCCTCGCGGGAGTCGGATGTCCAGGCGTGACCGGCGTCACTCCCTTCGCCGGCGTCGGCGCGAGCGGGACCACGCCCTTCGCCGGGGTCGGGTGCATCGGCCTGGCGGGGAGCGGCGTCTTCGGCGTCGGGGCTGGGGCCGCCTTCACCGGGGCCGGCGGCGTCAGCTTGATGTTCGGGAGGACGATCGTCTTCTCTTCCTCCTCTTCCTCCGGCTCGGGCTCCGGCGGGGGCGGGGGAGGAGGCGGGGCGGAGCCGCCCGGCTGGACGTCCTTGACGAGAGCCTGGAGCTCGGACATGGCGGGGTCATTCCCGCCCTTCCTGTCCACGATCCGCTTCAGCGTCGCCCGCGCCTGGGCCGTCTCGAGGACCGTGTCGTTGAGGAGCATGAAGAGGGAGCCGTTGTCGATCGGGATGGCGTAGAAGATGTCCTCGTAGCTGACCTGGGTCAGCTCGATGACGTCGTCGCCGTCGCTGATGACGTGCTTCCCGTTGGGTAGGACCTCGACCTTCATCGCTGGACCGACTCCCCTGGTTCTCCTGCGGGAGCGCCTATTGTAGCAGAAGGTCCCGCCCTGTCACGTTCGGGCGATACGTTTGGTGAGGGGCCGACGGACCACCAGGGCGTCGACCGCGGCGGTCCTCGGACCACCGGTGATGACCGGATTGAGGTCGACCTCGACGACGTCGGCGTGTTTCACCATCCATCTCGAGAGGGAGACCAGGATCGCCGTGAGCGCAGGGACGTCGCCGGGCGCGGTTCCCCGCATCCCCGCGAGGCGCTCCCCGGCTCGCGTCTCGGCGATCATCTCCGCAGCCTCGCGGCGGGTGACCGGGCAGACACGGAGCGAGACGTCTCGCGCCTGCTCCGTCCACACGCCGCCGCTCCCGAAGACGACGACCGGGCCGAACGTTGGGTCGAGGCGGGCCCCGATGAGCACCTCGTGGTCGCCCCGGACCATCTCCTGAACGAGGATGCTCGGGCCGAATTTCCGGGTGAGGTCCTTCCACGTGGAGGCGAGCTCGCGACGGTCCCTCAGGCCGACGCGGACGCCGCCGACGTCTGACTTGTGGGCGCCCGCGCCGAGCGCCTTGAGCACGACCGGGTAGCCGAGCCTCCCGGCCGCCTTGCCAGCCGCAGCGAGCGTCGTCGCCACCGCCTCGCGGCAGACGGGCACGCCGGCCTCCGCGAGCAGCCGCTTCGACTCGCGCTCGTCGAGGACCTGGAGGGGCGGTGCGGCGAGATCCAAATCCCGAATCCCAGATCCCAACGAAATCCCAATTCCCAACACTGGTATGCCATGCTGCGGTTGGGATTTGGGATTTCGTTGGGATCTGGGATTTGGGATTTGGATCTCGCGGCCGCAGCCGCGCCCCAGGGCCGCCAGCGCCCGCACGGCCCGCTCGGGCGTCGAGAACACCGGGACCTTCGCCTCGCCGAACCGCTTCGCGATCTCCGGGGCGTCCACCGTGAAGGCGACCACGGGCAGCCGCCCCCGCAGGCGCGTAAAGGCGTCCGCGAAGCCCGGACGGTCCAACCCGACGTTGATCGCGAGCAGGGCCTTGATGCGCGGGTCTCCCGCCACCGCCTCGACGCACTCCGGCATCCTCTCGGGGTCCATCTGCGGCGTCATGTCCACGGGATTCCGCGGCGCGCCGAACTCCGGGATGAGCGCCTTCACCCTCGCCTGCGTCCGCGCCGACAGCTCCGGCACGGCGACGCCCGCCTCCTCGCAGGCGTCCGCGGCCGCGACGCAGGGGCCTCCGGAAATCGTGACGATGGCCAGGCCCCCTCCGCGACGGAGCCCCTTCGGGTAGGCGGCGTACGCCGCAAGCGCGTCGAAGAACTCGTCCGTCTCCCGCGCGACGAACGCCCCCGCCTGACGGAGCGCCGCGCGGCAGACCTCCGCATCGCCCGCCATCGAGCCCGTGTGAGACTGCGCCGCGCGCCTCCCGGCGCTTGTGCGGCCGACCTTGAAGGCGACCACGGCCTTCGTTCGGGCCGCGCGGCGGCACGCGTCGAGGAAGCGCTTCCCGTCCCTCACCTCCTCGATGAAGAGGGCCACGACCTCCGTCTCCTCGTCCCCCGCGAGGTGCTCGAGCACGTCGGCGTGCGTGACGTCGGCCTGGTTCCCGATCGAGACGAACGTCGAGACCCCGACGCCGCGGCGCCCCATCTCGCGGAACGTCATTCCGCCGTACGCGCCGCTCTGCGAGATGAAGGCGACGCGCCCCTCCGTCCGGGGAAGCTCCCAGAAGTAGGTCGCGTTGAGCTTCGCCGGGCGGTTGTAGACCCCCATGCAGTTCGGCCCGAGGATGCGCAAGCCGCTCGCGCGGACCTCGTCCTGGAGCGACGCCCCCTCTCCGCCCATCTCGCCGAACCCCGAGCTCAGGACCACGGCGGCTCGGGCCCCCTTCGAGGCCGCCTCGCGGAGGACGCCGGGGACGTGGCGGTTCGGGATGCTAAGGAGCACCAGGTCCGGCGCCTCCGGCAGATCCCCGATGGAGGCGTGCACGGGAAGACCGAGCACCTCGCCGCCCGAGGGGTTCACCGGGAAGACCCGTCCCGTGAATCCGTAGTCGAGGACGTTCTTCAGGAGGACGTGGCCGAGCTTCGCGGGGTCTCGCGAGGCGCCGACGACGGCGATCGAGGCGGGCCGAAGCAGGGCGTCGAGGCTCATCCGAGAACCGCCAGCGCCTGGATCTCGACCTTGGCGCCCGCCTCGACGAACCCCTTCACCTCGACGGCCGTCATCGCGGGGAAGTGCTTCCCCATGAGCCGCCTGTACTCCGCGCCCACCGGCTTGAGCGACGCGAGGTACTCCTCCTTCGACCCTAGGAAGATCGTGAGCGACACGATGTTCTCCGGCCCGCCGCCCGCCTTCTTCACGACCTCGACGACGTTCGACAGCGCCTGGGCGAACTGCGGGACGAACTCCGGCGAGACGAGCTTCGCGTCCTTGTCCCAGCCGACCTGCCCGGCGACGGCGAGGAAGGTCCCCGCCGCCTTCACGCCGTTGGAGTAGCCGACGGGCCTCGCCAGCGTATCAGGATTGACGATTTCCACGGAGCGCCCTCCACACCCGTTCGGTCGTCATCGGGAGCTCGCGCAGCCGCACGCCCGTGGCGTCCGCGATCGCGTTCGCGACCGCGGCCGCGACCGGGACGAGCGGCGGCTCGCCGATCCCCTTCGCGCCGAAGGGGCCCGAGGGGTCGTCCGTCTCCACGATGACGGGCTCGATCCGGGGGAGATCCTGCGGTCCCGGCATCCGATAGTCCAGGAAGTTGGCATTCGCCATCGCCCCGTCGCGGAGGAGGACCTCCTCGTACAGGGCGTACCCGAGCCCCTGGAGGACCCCGCCCTCGATCTGTCCCTCGACCTGCATCGGGTTGATGGCGCGGCCGACGTCGTGGGCGGCGACGACCCGGAGGACCCTCACGGCGCCTGTCTCGACGTCGACCTCGACCTCGACCCCGTGGGCGCCGAAGACATAGGCCGCGGAGACGTTCCCGTGGTAGCCGTCGTCCATCATCGCGTTGGGCGGATCGAAGAAGGCCCGCCCGATGACGACGTTGCCGCCCGCCCGGAAGTGGGCGCTTCGGACGACCTTCTCGATGGAGTCCGTCGGGGCCAGGCCGAGCGCCTTTCGAGCCTCCTCGATCTGCGCCTTCGCGTCCTGCGCGGCGAGACGTATGGCATTCCCCGCGATGAACGTCGTCCGGGAGGCGTGCACGCCGACGTCCCAGGGGCGCACGTCGGTGTCGGTCGAGGCCACGCGGATGTTCTCGAGCGGGACCCCCAGCTCCTCCGCCGCCATCTGGGCCGCGACCGTCTCCATCCCCTGGCCGATGTCGGTCGCCCCGACGATCACGGTCACCCGCGCGAAGTCGTCCACCTTGACCATCGCGCCGCAGCCGTCCGAGCGGTAGATCCGCGCCCCCCCGCCGACGTGGAAGACGCCCGCCACGCCGACCCCTCGCCGCAGGTGGGGGGCAGGCGAGTCCTTGGTTCGATCCAGGCGCGACCGGACGGCCTCCAGGCACTCCCGCATGCCGCAGGAGGTGATCTTCGAGCCCTGCGGAGTCACCTCCCCGGCGCGGTTCGCATTCCGAAGGCGGATCTCGATCGGGTCGATCCCGACGAGCTGCGCCAGCTCGTCCATCTGCGACTCGATGGCGAAGATGATCTCGGGGTTCCCGAACCCGCGCATCGCGCCGGTGGGCGCCGTGTTCGTGTAGACCGTCCGCGCCCGGTACTTCGCGTGAGGCACTCGGTAGAACGACCCGAACGTGTGCATCATCACGACCGGCGTCACGGCGCCCCAGGAGACGTATGCGCCGCAGTCGACGATCACGTCCGCCTCGCGCGCCAGGAGCGTCCCGTCGGCCGCGCATGCCGTGCGATGCCGGACGACCGTCCGAGGGCGGACCGGATCGGTCGCGAAGTCCTCCTCGCGATCGAAGCAGATCTTCACCGGGCGCCCGGTCTTTCTTGCGAGGAGCGCCGCGATGATCTCGTGCGGGTAGAGGTCGAGGCGCGCGCCAAACCCCCCCGCGATCGTGGGCTGGGAGATCCGGACGTCCGACGGGGACACGCCGAGGGCCGCCGCCAGGTCTCGCTGCACGATGAACGGGATCTGCGTGGGGTCGTGGAGCGTGAGCCTCCCGTGCGCGTCCCACTCCGCGACCGCGCCCGCGGGCCCCAGGCAGCCGTGCGCCTGCGCGGGCAGGCGGAAGGTCCCCTCGACGACCCAGGCCGCCTTGGCGAACCCCTCCGCGACGTCCCCGTGCTTGTAGTCGTGCGTTCGCACGAGGTTCGATGGGCGGTCCGCATGGACGTGCGGCGCGTCGGCGTCCAGCGCCCGCTCGGGGTCGAACACGGAGGGGAGCGGCTCGATGACGACCTTGATCCGCTCGATCGCCTCCGCGGCCGCGTCGGCGTCCGTGGCGGCGACCGCGGCCAGCTCGTCCCCGATGCGGCGGACAAACTCCCCCTTGAGCGCGGTGGTGTCCTTCTCGTACCCGAACCGCGTCGTCGGGGCGTCCTTCGCCGTGATCACCGCGACGACCCCCGGAACGCGTAGCGCCGCGGAGACGTCGATCGAGACGACCCTCCCGCTCGGGACCGTGCTTCGCTTGATCCGCCCCACGAGCATCCCCGGGAGGCGCAGGTCCTGCACGTAGCGGGCCCGCCCCGTCGCCTTCTCCGCCGCGTCGAGCTTCGGGACCCTCTGGCCGATCAGGCTCATCGCTTCACGCTCCGCATCGCCTCCAGGATCTTCGCGTACCCGGTGCATCGGCACAGGTTCCCCTCCAGGGACTCCACGGCCTTCGCGGCCATGATCATCCCCGGCGTGCAGAACCCGCACTGGATGGCGCCCTTCGCGATGAAGGCCTCCTGCATCGGGTCGAGCTTCCCGTCCTTTTCGAGCCCCTCGATGGTCGTCACGACCCGCCCGGCGGCGTCCGGCGCGAGGACCAGGCATGCCACGACGGCCATCCCGTCGACGAGCACAGTGCACGCGCCGCAGTCTCCGAGCGAGCACCCCTCACGGACTCCCAGGAGGTCTAGCTTGTCCCGCAGCACGTCGAGGAGCGTCTGGTGCGGCTCGACATCGAGGGCGGCCGCGTGCCCGTTCACCGTCATTTCGATCTTCATGACACCCTCTCCAGAGCGCGACGGACGAGCACGCGCACGAGGTCGAGACGGTAGCCGGCGGACCCGCGCACGTCGTCGATGGGGGAGCAGGCGTTCGCGGCCCCGTCCGGATCGGCCGGGACGCGCAGCGGGGTCGGCGCGCAGGCCCCCACGGCCACGCGGACGTCCCCGTTCGCACGGAGGCACGCGACGCTCACGACGGCGAGGTCCATCGCGCGACGGGGGCTGAACTTGAAGAAGACGCCGCGCCCCGAGGGAGCAGGGACGCGAATCCTCGTGAGGACCTCCTCGCGCGCGAGGGCGGTCCTGCCCGGGCCGGTGAAGAACTCGCGGACGGGGATGGGGCGCTCGCCCCACGGGCCGGAGGCGGTGAGAACGGCCTCCAGGACGAGCATCGGGGGCGCCAGGTCGGCGGCGGGGGAGGCGTTCGCGAGGTTTCCTCCCACGGTCGCGAGGTTCCGCACCTGCGGCGAGGCCATGAGCCGCGCCGCCTCGGCGAGGATCGGGCAGCGCCTGACGACGACCTCGGACCGCGCGAGGTCCTCGACCGAGGTCAGCGGGCCGATCGTCACGCCGCCGGCGTCCTCTGAGATGCCCCTCAGCGCGTCGATCCGCTTCAGGTTGATCACGCGGGAGGCCTTCCAGACGCCCCGCTTCAGCCGCGGAACGAGGTCGGTCCCGCCGGCGAGGAGACGGACGCCGCCGTCCGCCTTCTCCAGCTCGCGGAAGACCTCGGAGAGACTCCTCGGCTCGGCGTACTCGAACGGCCTCATGCCATCTCTTCCCCCGCGAAGAACGCGTCCCGGTTCCCCGCGATGAACGCAGGCGCCGAGAGGACCTCCACGGCCTGGAGAAGCGCCTGCCTCTCCGGGAAGAGGCCGGGCGCAACGGTGGAGGCGAAGCCGAGGAGGACGAGGTTGGCCCCGCGGGGATTGCCGGCGTCCCGGGCGACGGCCGTGGCGTCGATCCAGCGGATCCCCTCGCCGGGCGCGGCCGCGGCGTCCGCGAAACAGGTCCCTCCCTCGCGCAGGAACTCGGTCGCCGCGGCGGCGCGTGACGGGTCGAGAACGAAGGCCGCATCGGCGTGGCCCCGGCGGACGAGGGAGCTCCGGAAGGCGCCGATCTTGACGTGCGAGTCCACGACGCCGCCGCGCTGAGACATTCCGTGCGTCTCCGAGGAGATGACCTCCTCTCCCGCGATCCGCGCCGCCTCGCCGAGGAGGCGCGAGAGGAACAGGATCCCTTGTCCACCGAGGCCGCACACGACCACCTGGGTCTCGATCATCGGCCCGCTCCCGCCTGCACAGGGAGGATCGCGTCCTTGGGGCAGACCGCGATGCACACCCCGCAGTCGACGCACTTCACGTGATGGATGGACACCTTCTTCGTCACGGGGTCCTTCACGAGCCCCGGGCACTCGCAGAACCGGATGCAGTAGTCGCACCCGTCGCATACCTCGGGGTCGACGGTCACCGGGATCTTCTCGAGGTTCGGCTGCCCGAGGACGCATGGGTGTCGCGCGATGATCACCGCGAGGCCGCCGGCGGGGGACTTCGTGTAGTCCCGGGCCCGCTTCGTCAGCGCGACGAGCTCGTCCACCTCGTAGGCGTCGATCGACTCGACGAACGAGACCCCGATCCCGCGCACGATCCCCTCGATGCTCGCCCCGCTCTGGGCCGGGGTCGGCTGTCCGCCCGTCATCGCGGTCGTCCAGTTGTCGAGGACGACCACGATGATCCGAGCTCCACCCGTATGCGCGTTGAGGAGCGCGGGGATCCCGGAGTGGAAGAATGTGGAGTCGCCGATGAACGCGACGATCGGCACGTCCTTCCCGTCGCGGCGGTAGGCGTGCCAGAAGCCGTTCGCGAGCGTGATGGAGGCCCCCATATCGAGGCAGGTATCGAGGGCCTCCTGGTTCACGCCGAGGGTATAGCAGCCGATGTCGCCCGCGAAGATCGCGGACGGGAGGGCCTTCCGGACCGAGAAGAACGCCGCGCGGTGGCCGCACCCGGGGCAGAGGCGGGGAGGCGGCCCCGGCGGACCGGGCTCGGGGAGCGGCGCCACGCCGAGGATCGAGGCGAC
This sequence comes from uncultured Planctomycetia bacterium, assembly GCA_964649705.1. Lineage (GTDB taxonomy): Bacteria > Planctomycetota > MHYJ01 > WSZJ01 > CAZYRM01 > CAZYRM01. The sequence goes on along the minus strand of CAZYRM010000178.1, from coordinate 1,909 downwards.
GACCTCGGGGGTCAGCTCCCCCTGGGACGGGACGTGTCCGGTGAGCCGCCCCTGGACCTTCCGGCGGTCCGGGATCTGGACCTCGACCGCGACGTCGGGCTCCTCGATCACGAGGACGCGCTCATGCCGGTCGACGAATCGCCGGACGAGGTCGAGCGGAAGCGGGTACGGCGTGCCGATCTTCAGGACGGAGGGCCGCAGCCCTTCCTCGGCGAGCACGTCGCGCACGGTCGCCCAGGCGTGGCCCGTCGCGATGATCCCCAGGGGCCCCTCGCCAGGCTCCTCCTCGTTGAGCGGCGACGTCTCGAAGTCGCCGCGGATCGCCTCGAGCTTCGCGTTGAGCTCCTTGTGAAGGGTCAGGCGGTGCCGCGGCGTGGCGGCCCACCTGGAGGGCTCACGGACGAACTTCGCCAGCCTTCCCTCGCAGTCCCCGAGGCCGTCGCCGACGACCTGGCGGGCGTGGCAGACGCGGGTGGTCGGACGGACAATCACGGGGATCCGGTGCTTCTCCGAGAGCTCGAACGCGGCCAGCGTCATCTCGTGCGCCTCGCGAGGCGACGCAGGGTCGAGGACAGGGACCTTCGAGAAGAGGGCGAAGAGTCGCGTGTCCTGCTCGGTCTGCGAGGAGTGCGGGCCGGGGTCGTCGCAGACGAACAGGACGAAACCCCCGACCACCCCGGTGTAGGCGGCGGAGAGGAGCGAGTCGCTTGCGACGTTGAGGCCGACCTGCTTCATCGCGACGGCTGCCCGCTTCCCGCACATGGCGGAGGCGAGGGCGACGTCGAGGGCGACCTTCTCGTTCACGGACCATTCGGTCGTGAGGTCGGCGCCCATCGACCGCTTCAGGCGCTCCAGCTCCTCGAGGATCTCGGTGCTGGGGGTCCCAGGGTAGGCGGTGACGACCTCGCAGCCGGCTTCCACCAGCCCGAGGGCGATCGCCCCGTTTCCGAGGAGGAATTCAGGCTCGGGCACGTTCGAGGTCCCTCTTTGCTTGCAGGCGGTGGAGGCCCAGGACGGCGGCCCCGAGGGCGGTGACGTAGTTCGGGTGATCCGGGACGCGAACCTCGACACCGAACTTGCGGCGCGCGGCGGCGACCGCGCCCTCCTGGATGGCCACGCCGCCGACGAAGGCGACCGGACCGTTCAGGCCGATCTTTTTGAGCTGCGTGTAGGCCCGCTCGGCGAGAGACTCGTGCAGGCCGCGGATCACGTCGTTGACCGGCACGCCCTCGGAGACGTGGTTGATGATCTCGGACTCCGCGAGGACCGCGCAGACGCTCGAGATCGGCTTCTGTCCCGTGGCCTCGAGCGAGCGCGTCCCGAGCTCGGAGACGGGGACCTCGAGGTACTTGGCGGCGCGGACCAGGAACGAACCCGACCCGGCGGCGCACTTCTCGTTTACGTGGAAGTCGCGGACCTTTCCGTCCTCCCTCAGTCGGATGGCGCGCGTCGACTGCGCGCCCATGTCGAGGACGAAGCCGATCCCCGGAAAGTGCGTCCACGCGCCGCGGCCGGCGGCGGTCATCTCGGTGATCTGGACGTCCCGGAAAGAGACGCTGTAGCGGCCGAGCCCGGTGGTGGCCACGTAGGCGACATCAGCGATTGCGATGCCCGCCTCGGCGACCGCCTTGTCCAGCGCCTCCCTGGCCACGCCGTCGAAGTTGGCGCGCGTGCGGACCTCGGACCGAGCGATGACCTGGCCGTCCTCCCGGTAGAGGAGGGCCTTGGTGCTCGCCGATCCTACGTCAATCCCCGCAACGATCGTCATCTTCGCCTCCGGCTTGCTCATTGCTCATTGACCATTGCGCATTCCGCTACGCCCCGTCCTTCCACTCGCCCAGCTCGACCTTCTCCTTCACCCCGCGGCCGGCGACCTCGGCACGCTCGATCGCGAAGAGCGCCGCGCCGA
>CAZYRM010000177.1:0-12814 GCA_964649705.1 uncultured Planctomycetia bacterium | reverse complement strand
GTAGAGCCCGTAGGTGACCAGGACGAGCCCGGCGAGCTCCAGGCCTTTTCCGACGTAGAACCTCATGGAGACCTGCGCATGGACCTCTTCACGGTCCGGGATGGCGCGTACGTGGCGAGCACGGCGCTGGTGATCGGGGACGTGACGCTCTCCCCCGGGGCGAGCATCTGGTTCGGGGCCGTGGTCCGGGGGGACGACGCGGGGATCCGGATCGGGGCGCACACGAACGTGCAGGACCTGTCGATGCTGCACTCGGAGCCCGGGGCGGACCTGGTCATCGGTTCGCACGTGACGATCGGGCACCAGGCGACGGTGCACTGCAAGCGGATCGGCGACCGGGCGCTCATCGGGATGGGTGCGATCCTCCTCGCGGACGCGGAGGTGGGCGAGGGGTGCATCGTGGGGGCGGGGGCGCTGGTCACGGAGGGAAAGAAGCTGCCCCCTCGGACGAAGTGGGTCGGGGTCCCCGCGAAGCAGGTCGGAGAGGTCACGGAGGAGGACATCTCAATCCTCGAGCACCACGCGCTGGCGTACGAGAAGCGGGCGCTCATCTACTCCCAGGGACGGATCCCGAAGCCCAGCGAAGTCGGACGCTAGCCCGCGTAGAACGTGGAGCGTAGAGCGTGGAGCGTAGAGCGTGGAGCGTACGATGGCGCTCCACTCTCCACGCTCCACGCCCCACGCTCATCGAAGGGCTTTCTTCAGCAGGGGCGCCAGCTTCTTCGGGTCATGCCGCACGTAATGCGGCCCCGCGAGCAGCCCTGTCCCCGTACGCCGGTGCTTCTGCCAGTCCTTCGCCCGCTCGACGAGGTCCGCCCGGTAGACGTACCCGGGGGCCCTTCCGAGGTCGTCGACGACCAGCTCGTGCCCCGCGCGGTGGTAGTGCTCGAGCAGCTCGGACGGGACCTCCCCGTCGTTGACGATCACCCGGTCCGGGGAGTGCCCGAGGTACTTCCCCAGCTCCTCGACGTGCCGCTTCGCGGTGAACCCATCGGAGTTCCCCGGCTGGGTGAATACGTTCATCACGTACACCTTCGGGCAGGCGTTCTCCTCGAGGGCCTGGCGGATCCCGTCGGCGAGCAGGACGGAGACGATCCCGGTCCGGAGCGTCCCGGGGCACAGGACGATCCCCTTCGCGGCGCGGACCGCGGCGACGACGTCGGGGAGGGCCTTGAGCGTCGGACGGTGGAAGAGCCTGCGCACGTCGGTCCGGGGCACGCGGCGGATGATCTCCCACTCCCCCTCGATGACGCGGCCGTCGACGAGCTCGGCGCAGATGTTGGCGTTTCCGTCGGAGACGGGGAGGATGGGCGTCTTCACGCCGGCCATCTCGCTCACGCGCCGGGTGGCGGAGGAGAGGGAACCCTGCTCGAGGGTGAACGCGGCGAGGACGAGGTTCCCGAGCGCGACGCCGTCGAGCTCCCCCTGGCCGAAGCGGTGCCCGAGGAGGGTCCTCCAGGGCGACTTCTCGTCGACGAGGGTCGAGAGGCAGTTGCGGGTGTCGCCGACCTGCGGGAGGCCGAGGGAGTGGCGGATGAGGCCGCTGTGCCCGCCGTCGTCCGTGACGCCGACGACCGCGGTGATCTCCTTCGTGAACCTGAGCAGCGCGCGGAGGACGGCCGCCTGCCCGGTCCCTCCCCCGATGGTGACGATCGTCGCGCGTGGCTTCTTCATCTTCGAGGCGCTATTCTACCCGGAAACCGCGCGCGTGCAATGACGGCTACTTCCCCTTCACGGCCTCGATCACCCCGGGGACGACCGGAAGCGCGCTCCAGGACTCGCTCCAGGCCATGAGCTTGTCCGTCCCGCGCGCGAAGACGACGTGCTCGACCCCCGGGGCGAAGAAGCCGGGGTGGAGCCGCGGCTGCGCGTCCGAGAGGCGCGCCCCGTGCACGAGGTAGTACGACACCGTCACCGACTCCCCCGCCGCCTTCCCCTTGTACGTCTCCAGGAGCTGGTAGGTCACGTCCTGCGCCGCCGCGATCGTCCCCGACCAGATGCCCGGGGACTCCCCCACCGACACGACCTTGCCGCGGAAGACCTCCATCGACGAGGCGATCAGCTCCGCGAGGACCTCCTTCGGGATCCGCAGGCCGCCCCAGCGGCAGTCGTCGATCAGCGCGAACGCGCGGACGCGCACCTCCGGGTCGGGCGAGCCCGCGGCCTCCGCGAGGAGCGGCAGCGCGGCCTCCCCCGCCGCGCGGACCCGCGCCGAGGCCTCCTCGCGCCTCCCCCAGTCGTCGCTCCCGAGCTGCTTCACCCACTCGGCCAGCTCGATCCGCTTCCCGTCGGCGAGCGAGAGCGAGATCTCGCGCCCCGAGGTGGTCAGGATCACGACGGTCCGCTCCGCCCCGCCCGGGACGAGCGCGATCTGACGGAACCACGGCGCGGTCGGCTTGCCGGAGAGCATCACCTCGCTCACCTCGGCGTCGGAGAGGAGGTCCTTCACGGAGTATTCGCAGACGACCTTCCCGGCCCCGTCCCGGATGGTCAGGACCTTCCCCTGGTCGGGCTTCTCGGCGTCGCACTCGTTGACGAGGACGAGGGCGCTCGCGGTGTCGGGAACCAGGACATAGGCGGGCGTCGGGATGGAGTCGCTCCAGACGGACTTGGGCGCCCCGTCGTCCGAGACGACGAGGAGCTGCGCCTTGCTCTTCCCGTCCGCCTGGGGCGTCAGCCACAGGGCGGCCTTGTGGGAGGGGGACCAGAGCGTGCGGTCCTTGGACGCCGCGTCGTCCGCGCCGAGCGGCGCGGCGGCGATGAGGGCAGCGAGCAGGATCCGAATCATGTGTGCTCCAGTGAATTGGGCGCGGCAGTGTACTCGAAAAGTCCCAATTCTCAATGAGCAAGTTTCAACGGAGTCTCAACGCTGAAGATCCAAGTCGTCCGATGCACGGCGGTTGAGACTTCAAGACTTGGGTCTTTCTTGAAACTTGCTCATTGAGAATTGAGAATTCCGTGCTATAAGCCCCCGTTCTGAGGCCCCCGATGCGACCCCTCGAAGGCGTCACTAGCATCACCCGGCGCGTCCCCAAGGCGCCTCCCAAAGGCGCTGTCGCCGGCGCCACGGACACGCTCGGCAAGACCCTCCTCGCCGTCAGCGGCCAGATCGCCCTCTACGTCGGCCACCTCTACCGCACGATCCGCGGCATCAAGGGGGTCCGGCCGGGGATGGTCGTCGACGCTTGCGGGGCGACCGGCCTCGAGGCGATCCCAATCCTCCTCCTGATCGGATTCCTCATGGGGCTGATCCTCGCCATGCAGGCCGCCGAGCAGCTCCGGCAGTTCGGGGCGGTGATCTTCGTGGCCGACCTTGTGGGCGTCGCCATGGTCCGCGAAATCGGCCCCCTCATGACCGGGATCCTCGTCGCGGGCCGCAGCGCGAGCGGCTTCGCCGCCGAGATCGGCGCCATGCGCATCAACGAGGAGGTGGACGCCCTCGAGACGATGGGCTTCGACCCGCACCGCTACCTCTTCACCCCCAAGTTCCTCGCCACCGTGATGGTCATGCCGTTCCTCGCCCTCATCACGAACGGCGTCGGCATCTTCGGCGGATACGTGATCGGCGTGTCGACCCTCCACATCTCGACCCGCGCCTACATGCAGGAGACCCAGCTCGCCATCAAGACGATGGACGTGCTGACCGGCCTCGCCAAGGCCGGCGTCTTCGGCGCGATCATCGCGCTCGTCGGCTCCGTGAAGGGGTTCCTCGTCGTCCGGGGCGCCCCCGAGGTCGGCCGCGCCGCGCGCGCGGCCGTCGTTGTCTCGATCATCCTGATCATCATCGCGGACGCGATCTTCACCGTCATCTTTCACGCGGGCTAGGATGGGCGAGATACCCGCCACGACCGACAAGCTGGCCTCGCCAGCGAACGGGAACGCGATCGAGGCCGAACGCCTTGACGTCGCCTTCGCTCCGGGCCTCCCTCCGGCCCTGAACGACATGAAGTTCCACGTCCCGAGGCACAAGATCAGCTACCTGGTCGGGCCGAGCGGGATCGGGAAGAGCACGCTGATCAAGGTGATCATCGGGAAGCTCAAGCCGATGCGCGGGACCATCAAGGTCCTCGGCACCGCGATGGATACGGCGCTGGAGCCGCAGGTCCAGGAGCTCCGGCGCCAGATGGGGATCCTCTACCAGAACGGCGCCCTCTTCCAGTCGATCAACCTCGTTGAGAACGTCATGTTCCCGCTCGTCGAGCGGAGGATGTGCGGCGAGGACGAGGCGTACCGCCGCGCGATGGACGCCCTGGCGAAGGTCGGCCTCGACCACCGGGCGAAGGGGATGCCGGACCAGCTCTCGGGAGGCCAGCGGAAGCGCGGCGGCCTGGCGCGGGCCCTCGTGATCCGCCCCAAGCTGCTCCTCTGCGACGAGCCGTCGAGCGGCCTCGACCCGGTGACGTCCGCGGAGATCGACGAGCTGATCCTCGAGCTCCAGCGGAACGACCCGGAGCTGACGACCGTCGTCATCTCCCACGACCTCGACAGCATCAAGCAGATCGCCGAGCACGTCGTGTTCCTGCACTACGGACGGATCCCCGGCATGGCGAAGGTCTATCGCGAGGGGGCTCGCGACGAGGTCCTCAAGGACCCTGATCCGATCATCCGCGGGTTCTTCGACCGGCTCCCCGGCAGCTCCGGGCGGCCGCGCGGGGTCCCCGCTCCGGAGGTGAAGAGATGAAGACGCGCGCGGGACGCGGGCAGCAGGTGGCCGTCGCCACCTTCTTCGCCATCCTTTCGATCGCCCTCGTGGGGACGCTCCTACTCACCGGCGCGCTCGACAGCCTCATCTACAAGCGCCAGCACGTCTACGTGGCGTTCACGGAGAGCGTCACGGGCCTGACCCAGGGGTCGCCCGTGACCTACTTCGGCGTCCGCATCGGCGAGGTGACGGAGCTGGTCCCCATGGACAGCCCCGCCGCGAAGCGGATCCTCGAGCATGCGAAGGTCATCAACCCGAAGGCGACGCCGACGCTCCAGGGCGGCGACAAGTGCTACGCCGAGTGGACGAAGGGATACAAGGAGGCGGGGAACGCCGTGTCCGACGTCCCGCACGTGCTCGCAACGGTCGTCGTGGACGAGGGGTCCCTGCCGTTGAACGCGACCACGCGCGCGGAGCTCCAGCTCGTCAACCTCGCGGGCTCCTTCGCGGTGAAGATCGAATCGAAGCCGGACAAGGACCCCGAGCTCGAGCGGCGCGACGTCGTGATCGTCGCGAGCACGTCGAGCCTCGGGAGCATCGCCGAGCGCCTCCTCGACGAGCAGAAGGGGCTCCTCAGGAAGGACAACGTGGAGACCCTGACGCGCCTCGTCAAGAACGTGGAGGAGATCACGGACAAGGTCCGCTCGCTCACCACGGCGCAGCAGCAGAACCTGAACCGGATCGTGGAGTCGACGGCGAAGATCACCTCGACGCTCGAGGGCTGGACGAGCGGCGACGACGCGAAGATCTCGCAGACGCTCGACGATGTGCGGAACGTCACCGTGCGCCTGGACCGCTGGACGCGGGACGCGGAAGGAGAAGAGGGGGACCTCGCGCTCCTGCTCAAGAAGACGAACCGGCTGGAGGACGACCTCGCGAAGATCCTGGAGCCGCACCCGACCGACCCGAACGTCCCGAGCCTCCTGAAGACGGGCGACGACCTGGGGAAGTCGCTGACGAAGATGACGGAGGAGATCGGGAAGCTCGCGGGGGCGGTCGAGGGGATGATCGTCGACAACCGGGACCGGATCGAGAGGTTGACGGAGGACATCGCGCGGCTTGCGAGAAGGGTCGACACGGTCATGACGCAGCTCGATCAGGATCCGTCGAGCGTGATCTGGGGACGGAGGGGAAAGGAACTGGAGCCGGGGAAATAGAAGCGGGGAGGCAGGGATGCGCGGCGTTTCGATATCTGATATCTGACATCTGAGGTCTGATATCAGATATGAACCGGAAAGCCGCGGGTTCACGGGCCATATCTGATATCAGACCTCAGATGTCAGATATCAGATATCGAGTCACCAACATCGACGCGCGGACGCCCGCTGGATTTGAATCGGCGAAACATCGATGCGTTCACTGACCCGCTGGATCGGACTCCTCGTCTGGGGCTCGGCGCTCCTCGTGGTCGCCTACACCGTGCGCGCCGCGTGGCCCCAGAGCCACTCCGCCCGCGCCTGGGTCGTCCTCCTCGGCGACTCCCAGGGCGTCGAGGCGACCACCGAGGTCTCCTACCAGGGCGTCGCGGTCGGCGACGTCCTCTCGGTCCGCCTCTACTCGGCCCTCGACGAGGCCCTGCGCCAGGACGTCCGCGCCTTCATCCTGTCGCTGCCGCGCGAGGAGGGGAAGTCGTGGATCCCCGATCGCGCGATCGTCGTCGAGACGCGCATCGACGCCTCGAAGCTCTCGCTCGACCGCCCGCTCTTCGCCGACGTGGTCCACTCGAAGTTCACGGGCCGCGCGCAGATCGACGTCCTGGTCCGCCCGGGCGCGCCGGTCCCCTCCGAGACGAAGGGGCCGTTCCTCCTCGGGCCGTTCGTCGAGCCCTCGAACATGGTCGAGAACGTCGAGAAGACCTTCAACGGCGTCCTCGAGCTCGCGCAGACCGTCGACAAGTGGTGGGTCGAGGGAGACGGGAAGGCGCAGCTCGACCGGATGGGCGACGGGGTCGCGCGGATGGCCGAGCGGATGAAGGGGTACGAGGAGGCGCTCGTCCCCGCGGAGGGCGAGGGGCCCGTCGACCGCATGAACCGCGGTCTCCGCGCCCTGGCGGACAAGATCCCGTCGCGGGACGGGCCGCCCGACCTGGCCGACCTCTTCCCCGGCGTCAGGACCCTTCGCGAGAAGTCCCTCCCCGACCTGATCCGCTCGCTCTCGGACATCCAGGTGCGCGCGGAGAAGGAGTGGGGCGGGCTCGTGGGCGGGGCGTGGGCGGCGGCGACGTCGCTCCGATCGACGCTCGACGGAGTTGTGGATTCGCTCGCGGGGCGGCAGAAGGGCCTTCGCGAGGAGCTCGATGGCCTCGAAGGCGGGATGATCGACGACCTGCTCGGAGGAGATGGGAAATGAGGCTGGCCGCGGTGTGTGTGGCGACGACGTTGGGCGTGGTGGCGGCGGGCTGCTCGGTGGGCGGCGAGTCGAGGCCCATGGAGTTCCTGACGCTCGATGCGGGGTCGGCCCCGCGCGTCGACGGGGCTCCGGCGGGGGCGAAGACGCTCCGCGTCGTCGTGGAGCGCTTCCGCGCCCCCGAGATCTACGAGGACGCGCGGATCGGCTGGCGCGAGGGGGCGCGGATCCAGCACTTCAAGTTCTGCCGCTGGGCGGGCCCGCCCTCCGAGCTGCTCCAGCAGGTCTTCGTCCGCGCACTCCAGGACACCGCGCGGTTCGAGCACGTGGAGCGCTCGGCGGGAGGGCGGAGCGACTCCGAGTTCTCGCTTGCGGGCGAGATCGACGCGATCTACTTCACGAACTCCGCGACGGCGGGCCAGTGGGAGCTGAGGCTCGAGGGGTTCATCCGCCTGGTCCGCCAGGACCCGGCGAAGCGCGGCGACCCCGGGACGGTGATGGCCGAGTGGCCGCTCGTGGAGCCGGGCAAGGAGGGGTCGTTCGTGACGGGCGCCGTCACCGGGGACGACGCGATCCCGAAGGCGCTCTCGACGATGGTCGAGGCGGTCGCCGCGCACCTGCGAGACCGCAGCGCGCTCATCGCGAAAGAGGCCGCGGAGAGGATCGCGGCGGCGCGGTAGCCGATCAGCGCCTTGGGCGAGGGGCGGCCCATCGGGCCGCCCCTACATGTCCAGCGGGCGTTGGAGAATCGTGTAGGGGCGACGCGGCGCGTCGCCCCTCGCTGGCGTTACTGATACACGATCTCGACGGAGACCTTGGCGTCGAGCAGCTTCTGCTCGACGTCCTTCACCTTCTGCTCCACCCAGTTCTTGAGCACGCCCTCGAGGTCGTGGTGGACGTCCCCGTCCTGGTCGTGAAGCGCCGCGCGGTACTCGCCCGCGCTGACGTGGTCCCGCGCACGCATCAGGACCGTCGTCCCCTTCATCGCCTCGTACTCGACGGTGAAGAACGCGTCGTCCCCCTCTCCCCCGTCCTGCACCTTGATCACGACCTTTTCGAGCCCCTCGAGGTTGACGCGGTTCACCGCGTTCCTGAGGAACTCGTCCGTCGGGATCGGGAAGAGCTTGCGCCAGATCGTCGTTTCGCGGATCGACATATCGACTCCCTGCGTTTCCTGATCTGATCTATCGGCCGGGCGGCACCCTCGTGTCAATGGGTTTCGCCGCCCCCTTCCCCCGTCACCCTCGCCAGGTCCCCGAAGTGCGGGAGCGGAAACTCGATCTCGCGCTCGGCGCCGCACGATCCGCACTTCACCGAGAGCGCGTCCACGTGCCCGCCGTCGGGCATCGTGCGGAGCGACTGGCGCTCCACCGCGAAGCGCCCCTTGCCGCAGGCGCAGGAGAGGCGCGCCACGACGGAGTACTCGCGCGACACGTCGCTCATGTGGCGCAGGAGCGGCGTCGCGCGCGTGTGGACGAACCCGTGCACCCACTCCGCCACGCGGTCGACGAGGGCCTGCTCGAGGCCGGGGAGGTCGTCGGGCGCGAGGTCGCGGGTCGCCCCCTCGAACGCCGAGAACGCCTTCGTCAGGAGGAAGATCACCATGTACCCCACCGGGTGAGGCGGCAGCGCGGGGAGGCCTGTCAGCACGCCGGCGAGACGCTTCGAGGCCTCCACGGGCAGGTCTCCCCCCTTCCGCGAGGAGAGGACCTTGTCGATCGCCACGAGGAGGCGCTCGTCCAGTTCGTCGACGAAGCTGAGGCCGTCGAGGTCGAAGGCGCTCCCATGCTCGCCCGCCATCGAGAAATAGCGCTGGCGGCGGTTGAGGAGCGCGCACGCCGCGCCCAGGAGGTCGGCCGGCCGGGAGCAGTCGGCGGCAAGCTGCACGGCGGCGTGGTCCAGGGCGGCCCGCTCCTGGTCGCGCAGCTTTCCGTACATCGCATCGCGTTCGGCATCCATATCCACAAGAGGATACCCGATCGCCGTCGAGACCGGCAACCAGACCGTTACGCCTCGGAACGGTGTTACGATTCCACTCACACGGGGCGGGAACGAGTGAGTTCAAGGTGAGCCGTCCGAAAACGCCGCACGGGCCGCGCGACGCATCTTGCGTATTGGACGTGGGTTGTCCGAACCTCGTCTCCTCACCCGGTTGCGCCCCCGGTTGCGCGTGAGTTCCTCGACGTGCACAAGGAGACTCACGTCTTCTTCAGAGGGTCTTCCCATGCTGACGCGCACGATCGGGGCTCGGGTGACGGCGGTGCTCGCGGTCCTGACGCTCTTCGCGGCCGAGGCCGCGGCGCAGCAGAGGCCCAGCACGACGTGGGCGCCCGCGAGCACGTCCAACTACCGGAGCGGCCGTGGCGGGGCGGACATCAACTTCGTCATCATCCATACGGTCGAGGGGAGCGCGCAGGGGGCGATCTCCTGGTTCCGCAATCCCAGGTCCCGGGTCAGCGCGCACTACATCATCGCGTACAGCGGTCAGATCTTCCAGGGCGTGAGGGACTCGGACACGGCGTGGCACGCCGGGTGGATCAACAGCCAGGCGATCGGCATCGAGCACGAGGGTTGGGCGGGGCGGAACACCTGGACGGACCGCCAGTACCGCGCCTCGGCGGCCCTGACGGCGTGGCTCTGCCGCGCGTACGGCATCCCGCGCGAACGGCGAAACATCCTGGGGCACCGCGAGGTGCGCGGGGCGACGCACACTGACCCGGGCCCGTTCTTCAACTGGACCTATTACATGGGCCTGGTCCGCAACGGCGGAGGGCAGAACGCCCCGTCGAGCCAGACGGCGCGCGAAGTGTCGCCCGAGACCGCGGTCGTGCGGGACGCGGCGGCCTGGAGCGGGCAGATCTTCGGCACGGTCAGGCAGGGGCAGATCTACGTCGCGAACGGAGAGCAGAGCGGCTGGCGCCGGATCTTCTACGACAACCGGACCGGCTGGGTGTGGGACGGAAGCCTCCGTCGCCGCACGAACGGCATCGGCCGCCGTTTCAACTCGACAACGTCCGCCCGGGACAGCCGTGGAGGCGCGGTCATCGGGCGAGTGGACCAGGGCGAGGTGTTCATCGCGAACCTTCGCGAGAACGGCTGGCTGCGGATCTGGTACGCCGGCCGCAACGCCTGGGTGCCCGAGTCCGGGACGACAGTACTCTACTTCCCATAAACCCCAGTAGACCCAACGCGAGACGCGAGGGACCACCTGCCCTCGCGTTTCGCCTTTTAAAGGGATCAGGCCGACCGCTGTGGGGGGCCTGTCCTGCGAGCGGGTCGTCGATATCTGATATCTGATATCTGAGAGCTGAGCTCTGATATCAGATATGGTCCGGGATCGCATCGTTCTCCGGGTCATATCTGATATCAGACCTCAGCTCTCAGATATCAGATATCGATGTCCACCTCGGCGAAATACGGGTTGCGCGCCTCTTCACTCCGGGCTTACGCTGTTCCTCGAGCCGCCCATCCGGAGGGACCGCCATGCGCACGCACGTCGTCCTCCTCTCCGTCCTCCTTGCGACCGTCCTCTGCGCCGACGACCCGAAGTTCCGAGGGAAGCCCGTCTCCTACTGGCTTTCCCAGCTCGAACAGTCCGAGCCCCCTGCGCGCCTCGCCGCCGTCCGCGCCCTCCGCGCCTTCGGCCCCGAGGTCGAGGGGGTCCTGCCGGGCCTCGTGAAGGCGCTCGCGGACGCCTCGGTCGAGGTCCGCCTGGAAGCCGTCTCGGGCCTTGCCGAGATGGGTCCCAAGGCCGCCGACGCGATCGACGCCCTTGGCATTGTCCTCGCGGACGAGAGCCCCGAGGTGCGCGCGAAGGCCGCGCAGGCGGTCGGAAAACTCGGCAAGGCCGGCCTGCCCGCGTACGCCTCCCTCCTCGTGGCCATCGACGACGCGGACGCCTCGGTCCAGGCCGCCGTGTGCGCGGCGATCGAGGCGCTGCCGCTCTCGCCCAAGGCGCGCGCCGAGGCCGCCACGCGCGCGGCGAGGGGCAAGGCCCCGGGCGTGAAGGCCTGGGGCCTCCGACAGCTTGCATCGCTGGGGGCGGAGGCGAAGGACGCCGAGCCCCTTCTCCTCGAGGCGCTGGCCGACGGAGACGCGACGGTCCGCCGCCGCGCCGCGGAGGCCCTCTCGCGGATCGGCGCGAGCGACGCCGCGATGCCGCCGCTCACCCGGGCCCTCGCCGACGCCGATCCGTCGGTCGTCGGGGCCGCCATCGACGCCCTCGCCACGTTCGGCGAGAAGGCCGCGCCCCCGCTCCTCGAGCTCCTCCAGCAGGAGGAGGGGAACATGTGGCAGCTCGCCTCGCGGGCGATCGTCCGCCTGGGCCCGCAGGCGGGGCCGATCGTCCCGGAGCTCGCGAAGATGCTCCGCGACCGGGACGAGGCGTACCGCAAGCGCGCCGCGACGACGCTCGCGCAGATGGGCGAGGACGGGAGGGAAACGCTGAAGGCGGCCGCCTCGGACAAGGACGAGCACGTGAGGCAGACGGCCGTGGAGGCCCTCGCGGGCGGGGCGCGCGGGAGTGTGTTCGCGTCGCGGCGGGACGCGGCGGGGGAGAAGTCGGGCCTGGTCGCGCGCGGGGGAGGGACGAAGGCGACCGAGACCGCCGTTCACGAGGCCCTCGGGTGGCTTGCCCGCCATCAGGCGCCCGATGGGAGGTGGTCCGCGCGCGACTTCTCGAAGCAATGCGGCGGCGCCCTGTGCGGCGGGGAGGGATTCGAAGACTACGACATCGGCCTGACGGGGCTCGCGGTCCTCGCCTTCCTCGGCGCCGGGAACGGCCTGGACTCGCGCGACGCCGCGGACGAGGGCCTCCCCTTCGGACCCGCGGTGATGAGGGGCGTCGACTGGCTGATGGCGAAGCAGCAGGCGGACGGAGGCTTCGACACGAAGGGCTCGAAGCGGATGTACAACGACGCGATCGCCACGTACGCGCTCGCGGAGGCGTACGGGATGACGGACGACCATGCGATCGGCGCCGCGGCGCAGAAGGCCGTCGACGCGCTCGCGGAAGCGCAGAACCCGCGGGCGGCGTGGAGGTATTCGCCCCGGAGCGGTGAGAACGACACGTCGGTGACGGGGTGGTGCGTCTCCGCGCTCGAGGCGGCGAGGGGGGCGGGGCTGAAGGTCGACGGGCAGGTCCTCGAGAACGCCTGGGCCTGGGTGCGGCGCATCACGGACGCCAATTTCGGCAAGGTCGGTTACCAGCGTCTGGAGGACGCGGGCCTCAAGGTCGTTGTGCCCGGCAAGAACGAGGAATACGCGCACCACGACACGATGGCGGCGATCGGGATGGTCGTCCGCGCCTTCGTGGAAGGGAACCGCAACGACCCTGCGCTGGAGCATGGGGCGAAGCTGCTCGTGAGCGACCTGCCGTCGCGTGACGAGGCGAGGATGACGACGGACTACTACTACTGGTACTACGGCACGAACGCGCTCTTCCACTACGACGGCCCCGGCAGCGGGGGGACTCAGAAGTACTGGAAGCCCTGGAACCAGGCCGTGGTCCTCGCACTGATGAAGAGCCAGTACCAGCCGGGCGACGGTTGCCTCCGCGGCTCCTGGGACCCCGACGACCGCTGGGGGTTCGAGGGCGGGCGGATCTACGCGACCGCGCTGAACGCCCTGACGCTCGAGACCTACTACCGCTACCCGAGCGCCTTCGCAAAGTAGCCCTACAACGCTAGGACAGAACGCAGGGACCAGTGGTCTCGGTGGCGGTGGCGTGCTCGGGATCGTACTCGAAATCGTTCTCGGGCGCGTTCT
>CAZYRM010000176.1:0-13002 GCA_964649705.1 uncultured Planctomycetia bacterium | reverse complement strand
GGGCATGTACCCGAAGGTCATTTTCCCTGGCCCTGGGGCTCCGGAGAGGGGTCGTTTCGAGGCAGCCTCCGACCTCGGAGGCCGCCGGAAGGCGATCGCAGGCCCGGGCGTCCCTCAGGTCCGGGACCCCGGTCGCGGCCTGCGCCGCATCCCTGGTTTCACTTCGAGTCTTCATATCGACCAAAGGCGTCATGGTTCTGAACTCGGGTCTACCAGAAGGGCCAAATCTGATTCAGGAACTTGGAGAGGAAGCCCGGATGGGCCACGTCTCCGACGCTCCCCGCACCGTCGTAGCGCACGTCCATGTTCTCGATCCGCTCGCTGTCCACGGAGTTCGTGAGCGCGTCGATCACGTCGTCGTCGACGATCCCCGAGAGGGTCATCGACTCCGTCTCGCCGTTGATCTTCCGCGTCTTCCGCGCCTCGATGACCAGGTCGCCGTTCGGAAGGATCTGGACGATGTCGGCCGTGATCTCGAAGGTCAGGTTCGCGTCGCGCGTGGTCGTCGCCGTGCTGTCCTCACGGAAGCGCCCCTCGAAGTCGATCGACGGGTTCGGCAAGTCCTCGCCGTTCAGGTGGTCGAACGCGGGGCGGATACGGAACTCGCCGTCGGAGCCGCGCGTGTCGGACGTCAGGCGGATCCACTTCCTCAGGTCCGCGTTGAACCGCGTACGGCGGTCGCTCGTCAGCTCGGTCTCCGCGCGGGCGGTCCCCTTCTCGTTCACCTTGATCATGATGTTGTCGTGGAGGCCGTACTTCCGCTTCTCGGGACGGAGCGGGTCGGCCTTGCTGCCTTCCCACATGTCGTCCGTGGCCGCGAACGCGCAGAGCGCCAGCACCAGGGCCGCAATCCTCACCGGTTCCCCCCTTCCCCGACTCCGACCGGCTCGATCCGGCCGCGTCCGATGACGCGGCCGACGAAGACGCGCCCGCTCGTCAGGTTCTTCGCGCGCACGACCTCGCCCGTCCCGCCGTCCTGCTGCGCCTCGGCGTAGAACTCGATCGCGTATCCGCTCCCCTCGACCCTCACGAGCACCGTGTCGCGCGCCTTCACGAGTACGACCGCCTTCAGGCACGAGGGGTCGATCGGCGTACCCTTCGCCACGACGCGGGAGAGCTTCAGGCCGAGCACGTCGGAGACCGTCGTGTAGTACTCTCGCCCCGCGTCCGCGGAGACCCGCGCCAGCTCGACGTCGTCGGGGTTGAGCGAGGCGTTCGCGGAGAGGGCCCTGCGCGCGACGACGACCGTCAGGTACGCCGCGATGCGCGCCTGGAACGGGATCCGCACGTCGGTCCCTTCCCCCTCGGGCCGCCAGGTCGCCTCCCACCACCCCACGCCGGGCCCCGGGGTCTGGTCCGGGACGACCTCGGTGATCGCGCCCGTCCCCTGGGGGACGTCCACGGGCCCGACGACCTCGATCTGGGCCTCGGTCCCCTGGAAGGCGGGCTGCCTGCGGAGGAAGAGCTGCACGGCGCGGACGAGCTTCACGGAGAAGGCGCGCTCGGGCGTCTCGCCCGCGGCGACCCCGGCGACCACGCGGGTCTCCTCGGCGCCCGTGAACTTGACGCGATCGGTCGCGACGCCCTGCTTCTTCAGCTCCATGAGGACGTCGTCGCGGCGGATCACCGACTCCTGCCCGTCGCGCGGGGCGCGGCCGAGGAAGAGGCCGCCCAGGCGCGCGCGCTCGTCGTCCGTCGCGTCGGGCATCGAGGCGACGTCGGAGAGGCGGACGTACGACGTGGAGGCCTCCGCGGCGTCGCGCATCTCGATCGTGAGCGCGCCGCACGTCGCGGCCATCACCAGCATCGTCATCATCACCAGCAAGCTGGCCTTGCCAGTCCGTGCCATCTTCGTCATCCCTGACCTCACGTTCGGGGGGGAGCGAAAAGGAGCGAATCGGCCTGTCAAGCCCGAGCGACCCCGCTCTCAACTCGCTCCTGTCCGCTCCCCCCGGAGCGCCTACCTCCTGAGGTTGTTCACCGTCTGAAGCATCTCGTCCGCCGTGCGGATCGACGTCGCGTTGATTTCGAACGCCCGCTGCGTCGTGATCATCTCCACGAGCTCCTGGACGACCTCGACGTTCGACGCCTCCAGGAACCGGTCCCGCGTCACCCCCACCCCGCCCGTCCCCGGGTTCACCTCCTCCACCGGCGCCCCGCCCTGGCCCGCGGCGGGCGTCGCGACGAAGAGGTTGTCGCCGATCGAACGGAGCCCCGCGGGGTTCGAGAACCGCGCCAGGTTGATCTGCCCGATCGCCACCGGCTGGTTGAGGTTCGTCGGGTCGAGCCCCTGGACGAGCCCCGTCTGGGAGATGCTCACGTTGATCACCTCCTCGGGCACCTGGAGCTGATCCCGAAGCCGAAGCCCCTGCGAGGTGACGACGTTTCCCTGCACGTCGCGGTGGAACGAGCCGTCGCGCGTGTAGGCGATCGTCTGGCCGTCCGCGAGGAGGACCTGGAAGAACCCCTGCCCGTCGATCGCCCAGTCCAGCTCGCGGCCGGTGTTGTTGAGCGCGCCCTGCTCGAAGACCCGGTTCGTGCCGACGAGCTTCACGCCGTGGCCGACCTGGATCCCCGTGGGGTTCGTGGCGTCGGGCGACGCCGCGGCGAAGCCCGGCTGGATGAGCTGCTGGTAGAGCAGGTCCTGGAACTCCCCGCGCTGCCGCTTGTAGCCCGTGGTGTTCACGTTCGCGAGGTTGTTCGCGATGATGTCGATGTTCGACTGGAGCGTCGTCATCCCGCTCGCAGCCGTCGACAGTGCGCGGATTGCCATCGCCTAATTCCTACCTGGGAAGCCTTGCGACCTCGTTCGCGACGCGATCGAGCGTCGTGTCGAGGTTGCGCACCACCGCGAGGTCCGCCTCGTACGCGCGGAACCCGCGAATCAGGTTCACCATCTCCGCCACGGCGTTCACCGTGGACCGCTCCAGCACCCCCTGCTCCACCGTCCCCTCGTACGCCTCTTCCTCCTGGGCCGTCACGTAGAGGCTGTCGCCGACCTTGCGCAGCTCCGACGGGTCGGCGAAGCGGACGAGCTCGAGCTGCCCCACCACGTCGCCGTCGAGGATGAACTGCCCCTGGTCGGTGAGGCTCGTGCGCTCGGAGTCGGCGAGGGTAATCGTCTCTCCCCCCGCCCCGAGGACCGATCCGCGTCCGTCCATCGTCACGAGACGGCCCGTCGGATCGAGCGCGAAGTTCCCCGCGCGGGTGTAGAACCGCTTGCCGTCGCGCTCGACGGCGAAGTACCCCTCGTCCTCGAGCGCGATGTCGAGCTTCCGCCCCGTCTTCTGGAGCGCCCCCGACGACAGGTCGCGGGAGACGCGGTGGAGGACGACGCCGCCCCCGAGCTGGTCGAGGACGTCGTTGGCGTAGGCGAAGTCGGGCGTGGCGTCGACCTGGCGCGACTGGGGGCCGCGCGCCGCGAACGACATGAAGTCCTTCCGGAACCCCACGGTGTCCAGGTTCGCGAGGTTGTTCGCGCTCATGTCGGCCCTGGCGTCCTCGACGAAGGCGCCCGACGCAGCCGTGTACAGCCCGTAGATCACGTTAGAACTCCAGCGCCTCGCCGTGCATGCGCGCCTGGAGCAGCTCGACGAAGGCGACGACGTCGTCTCCGAGCTCTCCCGTGCTCACGCTCCTGAGCATCTCCTCGATGACCGCCTGAACCCTGGCCTCCCTGTCCTTCTCGTTTTCCCACATGGCCAAAACCTCCTTGCTTGGGCCGGACCGGTGGCACACCGGTCTGCAAGGTTCTGGGCAACGGGAATGCCATTCAGGGCCGCTTCCGTCCGACCGGCACAAAACGCCGCCGGCAAGCGGGTTGCACCACGATGAAAAACGACGACCAGGAGAGGGGAACGGCGCCTAGGACGGAGGGATTTGCCGTGACAGGCAGGAACTTCCGGAGGGGAGAGCGGTGGATGCAGGTCAGGGGATCGGTGGCGAGGGAGGTGCCGCGCCCCGCGATGACCCGAAGATCGACGTCGCCGCGGAGGTCGGGATCGCGCTGGTGAGGAGCAGGACCTGACCTGTGGGGCTTCGTCCCGAACCCGTTCCCCTTCCCGTTCCCCTTCCCATTCCCAGCGCTTGGAACCGGCTGGGAAAGGGAAGGGGAACGGGAATGGGAAGGGGGGGCCAGGGACTTCGCTCCGGCTTGACTTACGGTCTCACCGCCGATAGGTTGCCCGGACTCCCTTCAGGACCGAGGCGACTTGCCGGCACCCCGCACTTGCACCGAATGCAGCGCCCTGCTCGCCGACGGCGAGGTCGGCCCCCTCTGCGCCCCGTGCACGCGGCGCGTCGCGAGCGCGGCGACCGTCGTCCGCGACACGCCCGCGCCGACGCTCCAGCCCGCTTCCGACACGACGCGCTTCCCCGATGGACGCGCCCCCGCACTCTCCTCCCCCGTGGGGCTGCCCCGGGGCGGCGAGCGGTTCGGACCGTATCGGGTCGTCCGCGAGCTCGGGAGCGGCGGGATGGGATCGGTCTTCGAGGCGGAGGAGGTCGAGACCGGCCGCCGTCTCGCCCTGAAGGTCCTGTCGCACTCGCTCGACTCGGCCGAGATGCGCAAGCGGTTCCTCCGCGAGGGGCGCCTCGCCGCGTCCGTCAGCCACCCGAACAGCGTGTACGTCTACGGGACCGAGGAGATCGACGGCATGCCGACGATCTCGATGGAGCTCCTCCCGGGCGGCACCCTCCACGACCGGGTGGCCGAGCGCGGGCCCCTCCCTGTCGGGGAGTCGGTCGACGCGATCCTGGACGTCATCGCGGGGCTCGAGGCCGCCGAGCGCGTCGGGGTACTCCACCGGGACATCAAGCCGACGAACTGCTTCGTCGACGCCGACGGGAGGGTCAAGGTCGGCGACTTCGGCCTCTCCGTCTCCGTGGCCGTCCGGGTGGAGACCCAGCTCACGACCCAGGGGACCTTCCTCGGCACGCCGGCCTACTCCTCGCCCGAGCAGCTTCGCGGCGACGAGCTGGACCTCCGCGCCGACATCTACTCGGTCGGCGTGACGCTCTACTACCTCCTCACGGCGCGCGTGCCGTTCGACGCGGACAACATGGTGAAGCTGATCTCGGCCGTGCTCGAGCGTCCGCCGGAGCCGCCGGACCGAAGGCGCGCGGACCTCCCCCGGGGCGTCTCGAAGGTCGTCCTACGCTGCCTGGAGAAGCAGCCCGAGAAGCGGTTCGCGTCGTACGAGGACCTCAGGCGGGCGCTGCTCCCGTACGCCTCCGCCTCCCCGACGGCCGCCACGCTCGGGCTGCGCGTGCTCGCGGGGCTCGTGGACCTCGGCGCAATCACGTTACCGCTGGGCTTCGTCCAGTTCCTGATCTGGGGGACGACGGGGGCCATGGAGCGGATTCAGAAGATGACCGGGGTGCAGCTCCTGGTCCAGTCGGCGGTCAGCTATGTGGTCATCGCCGCATGGTTCGCCATCCCCGAGGCGCGCTTCGGCGCGTCCCTGGGGAAGGCCCTTTGCGGCCTCCGCGTGGTGCGTGCGAATCGATCTTCGCTGGGGATGGGCCGAGCCGCCGCGCGCGCTCTCTTCTTCATCGTCGTCCCCGCACTCCCCTCGCTCGCCCACATGCTGTCCGGGAATCCGATGCAGGCCATCCAGGACTACGGCGGGGGGATGGGGGCCATCGTGGGGCTCTCCTACTACGTCCTCCTGGCCCTCCTCTTCGCGACCGCCCGCCGGCGGAACGGCTTCGCCTCGCTCCACGACCTGGCGACGGGCGTACGCGTGATCCGGGCGCAGGCTCGGCAGGTCAGGCCCGTCCTTTCGATCGAGGGGCCGCAGCCCCCTCGCGCGGAGGCCCTCTCACGGATCGGGCCGTACGACGTCCTCGGGACCCTCGGCTCCCCCGACGGAACCGAGTGGCTGGTCGGATCGGACCCGCGCCTCGGGCGCAAGGTGTGGATCCGCCGCGTCCCGCCCCAGACCCCGGCGGTCGTCGGGGGGAGCTCCCGTGCGGGGCGGCTCCGGTGGTTGAACGGGCGGAGGACGGAGGACGCCTCGTGGGACGCGTTCGAGTGCCCCGGCGGCGCGCCGCTCGTCGGCCTCCTCGACCGACCCCGCGAGTGGGCCTCCGTGAGATACTGGATCGCCGACCTCGGGGAGGAGATCGTCTCCGCGACGAAGGACGGAAGCCTGCCCGAGGTCCTCACGCTCGACCGCGTCTGGGTCTCCTCCGAGGGGGTCGCCAAGCTCCTCGACTTCCCGGCGCCGGGGGCGGCCGAGGTCCCCGGCCCCCGGATCGTCGCACACGACCCGTCGGGTCCCCCGGTCTTCCTGGCCCAGGTGGCGCGGTCCGCGATCGAGGGGCGGGTCGCCGCGTCCACGGAGGCGCTGGAGGGGCCGCCGGCCAGGCCCCTGCCGACGCACGCGAGGACGTGGCTCCAGGGGCTGCCGTCCCGTCCGCTCACCGAGTCCATGGAGGCGCTCGCGCCGCTCCTGCGCCGCAACGCCTCCGTGACCTGGAGGAGGAGGCTGGCCGTCGTGGCGGCGTGCGCGGCCCTGCCGGCGATGATCGTGGGCTGCAGCTACGCGACCACCACCGCCCAACAGCGTCTCGGCAGGGAGGCCCCCGACGTGATGCCGTTGCTCCTGTGCCTCAGGCAGATCGAGAAGATCGAGGGGGACACGGCCTCCCCGCCCGAGGAGCGCGCCCGGGCCAGCCGTCCGTACGAGGTCTGCATCGCGGGCCGCCTGAGGAGGACCGTGGAGGACCCCGCCGTCTGGTCGGGCCTGTACGCGCGCAGCCTGATTCCAGAGGAGTTGAGACTTCGGGCCGAGCGGATCGTCGCGCAGAGGCCCCTGCCCACGGAGGAGGAGATCCACGACGCGGAGATCCGCGTGGGGGACCTGATCTCCTCGGGCCGCCGCGCCGAGCTCACCTATGCAGGGAGCCCGTCCCTCGTCGCCTGGGCGATCGTCGCCTGGATGATGACCCTGTTCCTCGTCGCCCTCCCGTCCGTGCTCTGGGCGCTGCTCGGGCGGCGCGGGGCGATCCACCGCGTTTCGGGGATCGATTTCGCGCGGCCGGACGGCAGGCCCGTCAGACGGTGGCGGGTCGCCCTGCGGCAGGTCGTGACGTGGTCCCCTCTCCTCCTGCCGCTGCCGTTCTGGATCGGCGGGAACGGCAGCGAGGAGTCCGGACTGGCGGCGGCCGCGGCGGTGCTCCTCCTGGGGGCGGCGTGGTCGATCCTGTCCGCCCGCTCCCTCCAGGACCGGATCGCGGGGACGCGGGTCGTTCCGGCGTAGTGTCCCGACAGGACCGAGCCGGCGCGTGAGGCAGGGTGTTGCGTCCCCTTCCCCTTCCCGTTCCCCTTCCCAGAGGTAATCAAAGGTATGGGAAGGGGAATGGGAATGGGAAGGGGAAGGGGAGTGGGAGACCGCTACGGGGCCGGGTGCGCGTGAGCCGACGGCGCGGCGCCGCGCAGCGACGCGAAGATCATCCTCCCCGCGGAGGTCGGGATCACGTTGGTGACGGTCAGATCCACGCGCTGGCCGACGTGGGGAAGGCCCCCCTCGACGACGACCATCGTGCCGTCCTCGAGGTACCCGACGCCCTGGCCGGCCTCCTCGCCCGCCTTGACGACCTGGACGGAGAGCGGCTCGCCGGGAAGCACGGGCGGCCTGAGGGCGGCGGCGATCTCGTTGAGATTGATGACGTCGACGGCCTGGAGCTGGGCGATCCGCTTCAGGTTCTGGTCGTTCGTGACGAGCCGCGCCGCGGTGACCTTGGCGACGCGGACGAGCTTCTCGTCGACCGCCTCGATCCCCGGAGGCTGCCCCTCGTAGATCTGCAGGTCGACATTCCGGTTCTTGCGGATCCGGTTCAGGACGTCGAGCCCCCTCCTCCCCCTCGCGCGCCTCGTGCGGTCCTCGGAGTCGGCGATCGTCTGGAGCTCCTGCAGGACGAACCGCGGCACCATGAGCGGCGCGTCGACCATGCGCGCGTCGCAGAGGTCGGCGATCCGCCCGTCGATGATGACGCTCGTATCGAGGAGCATCGGCTTTCCCGATCGCCCCTCGCGCGAGAGCTCGATGAACGGGATGACGAACTTGAAGTCGTCCCGGATCTGGATGATCGCGATGACGGACAGGTAGCAGAAGATCGCGGTCAAGCTGAACTGGAGCCCCGTCTTGATGTCCTCCGTCTGCTTGTTGATCCAGGGGACGAGGAAGAGGACGTTGATCACGAGATAGGAGGCGATGAACCCGAAGACGAGGCCGAACATCACCGCCGAGATGATGCTCGCGAACCGCCTCGTGAAGGCCGCCTCGAGGCACGAGATGATGAGCCCGATCAGGAGGCCGACGAAGAACCCCTGGAGGCCGTAGTACTCCTTCCCCTCGGAGAGGATCTCCCCGAGCCTCCAGCCCGCGAGCGCGGCGAAGGTGACGAAGATCGCCCTCAGCGTCCAGATCATCTGGTTGCCCCTACGGCTTGATGCAGCGGAGGCGGTTGCCGCCCGAGAGGACCAGGGTCTTCCCGTCGGCGGACCAGGAGAGGTCACCCGCGGCGTCCTCGACCGCGGTCAGGGGCCGCAACTGCTTCGTCGCCACGTCGATCGCCCAGACGTCCGACGGGCCGTACGACAGGTGCTTATGGTACTTCGGCGTACGGACGAGGGCGATCGTGGCGCCGTCGGGCGACCAGGCCGGCCTCCCCGCGGCGTCGACGAGGTCGCTGTGGTACAGCGTCTCGGGCTTCCCCGAGGCGTCCAGGGCGCAGATCTCGCTCGTGGGCTTGTCGCCGGGGAGGACGGCGTGCCATCCGAGCCGCCCGTCGGGCGACCAGAACAGGTAGATCGATGCGCGCTTCGCCTGGTAGTCGAACACCCTGGTCAGCTCCTTCTTGTCCACCAGGGCGCACCGGATCCCCTGCGAGCCCTGCTCGGGGAGCGTGACGGCGTACGCGATCGACTCCCCGTCGGGCGACCAGGCCATGGCCGGCGGCTCGAGCGGGTCCCAGCCCGGGGCGATCGGGGCGATCTCGGTGACCTTGCCCGTCTTGAGCGAGCCGACGCCGAGCTCGCCGCTCTCGCGGTTCGCGATGGCGATGCGCTTGCTCGTCGGCGACCAGGAGAAGGCCGAGCCGGGGAAGTCCAGCCTCGTGCGGTCCGCGATCGTCAGGACGCCCACGGAGGTGTACGACGGCGGAACGACGGGCTCCCCCACGAGGAAGGCGATCGCCTTTCCGTCAGGAGAGAACGTCGGCGCGAAGTAGGCCTTCTCTTCGCTGTCCGCGACGAGCGGGCGGTGCTCGCCGGTCTTGCGATCGAAGATCCAGAGCCCCTTCTCCATGCTCCCGACCCGACGATACGCCACGAGGTTGCCGTCTCGGGAGAGGCTCAGGTGGGTCGCCTTCGCGCCTTCAGGCGTGACGGCGATCTCCTCGATCGCGGGCATCGGGTTTCCCTCCTCCGGGGTCGCGGGGGCCGCCGCGAGCGCCAGCGCGACCAGGACCGGTGCGACTGGCCAGGCCAGCTTGCTGGTTCGCATGGGGTCTCCTTGGCTAGTCCGACCCGGAGCCGTCAGGGACGGGGACGGGAGCGGGTTTCGGGGGCGGCTCGGCGGGCTTCTCCTCCGACCACACCTCGAGCATCGGACGGTCGAACGTCTTCCACGACTTCTCGAAGTCCTCGACGCGCCAGACGTAGTCCTTCTCGCGCCAGCCGTGCTTGGCGACGACGTACTCCTGGCCGTCCTCGTCCTTGAAGGTCCCCTGGATGACTGCGGCGTGGGCGCGCTCGCCGCCGAAGTCTCCGGGGTTCCCCTCCCCCTTGTCGACATCGAAGACGATGATCACGGGGTGCTTCCGGGCGAGGGCGGCCTTGATGTCGTCCATCCCCTTCGCGCCGCGCCAGTCGTCGCCGTACTTCGTCTTGTATCCGTTCCCCTGGGCGATCTTGGCGAGGTTGGTGAGCGTGATCCCGCCGTCCTTCGTGTACCCCTTCTCCTTCGCGGTCTCGAAGATCCCGCCGGGGCCGTTCACGGCGGGCGCCTGGGCCTTGCCGCCGGTCACGTCCTTCCAGAAGTCGGTGACCATCCCGTAGGCGTAGAGGGCGCACTTCGGGCCCTCCTGGTCGCGCCAGGGGACGTTGACGGACTTCGCGCGCTGTGCGCGCTCCTCGAACGTGAAGGCCTCCGGGACCTTCGTCTCCCCGTCCCGGACGACGACGTCGGCAGGGTCCTGCCCGCCGCCGGTCGAGGACCCCGAGCCCGTGGAGCCGGAGGTGCCGCCCGAGGGATCGACGTCGCGCGAGGCGCCGACGACGACGTTCCCGCCCCCGCCGCTCCCGCCTCCGCCGCCCGCGGACGGATCAGCCTCGGAGGGGGACTTCCCGTGCTCGAGCGAGCGGGTGACCTCGGTCTCGACGCGCTTCGTGGAGTTCGCGTACCAGGTGGCCGCGCCGATCACGGCGACGGCGATGAGCGTGAGGAGGAGGATCGCCTCCGTCGACATGCCACGGCGGCGGTTCATGCTCGGGACGTGCATGGGTCGACCCCCTACAGCGACTTCAGGACCTCGTCGATGTGGCCGAGCACCTCGTCGAGCTCGGCGGGCCGGCAATCGGCCATGTGGGCGATGCGGAACGTCTTCCCCTTGAGCTTGCCGTAGCCGTCGCTGATCGCGAAGCCGCGCTTGCCGAGCTCCGAGTTCAGCTTCCCGATGTCCGTGTTCCTCGTGTTCGCGATGCAGGTGAGCGTGACCGACTCGTACCCCTTCTCGGGGAAGAGGGCGAACCCGCGCTCGACGGCCCAGGTGCGGCAGCGCTGAGCCATCGCGAGGTGCCGCGCGAAGCGGGCGTCGAGCCCCTCGGCGAGCATCTTGTCGCACTGGAAGTCGAGCCCGCGGATGAGCCCGATCGCCGGCGTGCACGGCGTCTGGCTCTTGTCGGCGTACGTCTTCATCTCGACGAAGTCGAAGTAGTAGCCGCGGTTCGCGACGCCCTTCGCGCGCTCGATCGCGCGCCTGGAGACGGTCGCGACGGCGAGGCCCGGCGGGAGGCCGTAGGCCTTCTGCACGCCCGCGAGGCAGACGTCGACGCCCAGCTTGTCGACCTCGATCCTGACGCCGGTCATGCTCGAGACGCTGTCGACGGCGAAGAGGACGTCGGGGTGCTTCCGCACGACGGCGGCGATCTCCTCGATCGGGTTCATCGCGCCGGTGCTCGTCTCGTTGTGCACCATGCAGAAGAGGTCGTACTTCCCCGTTGCGAGGGCCTTGTCGACCATCTCGGGCTTGATCGCCTTCCCCCACTCGACCTCGAGGCGATCGGCCTCCTTGCCGTTGGCGAGGGCGATCTCGTGCCAGCGCTCGCTGAAGGCGCCGAGGACGGCGGTCAGCGTCCGCTTCGCGCACAGGTTCCGGACGACGCCCTCCATGACCCCGGTTGCGGAGGAGGTGAAGAGGAAGACGTCGCCCTCGGTGTAGAGGATCTTCCTCAGCTTGGACACGGCGCTCCCGTGGAGCTCGGCGTACGCCTTGTCGCGGTGGCCGATCATCGGCGCGGCGGTGGCCTGGAGCGTGTCCTGGGAGACCTCCACGGGGCCGGGGATGAACAGCTTCTTGTGCGCGGCCATCGTTCCTCCTGGAGTCGCGCCCGTCAGGGCGCGGTGGATCGACGCCCGTGAGGGCGTCGATCCCTATTTGCCCTTCTCGAAGTTGTACTTGTTGATCACGATCCCCGTCAGGAGCTTCGGGTAGAAGTCGGTGGACTTCTGAGGCATCTTCTCGCCGAGGGACGCGAGCTTGCGGACCTGCTCGATCTTCGTCGGGTTGAGCAGGAAGGCGACCTGGCACTCCCCCTTCTTCGCCGCCTCGACGACCTCCTCGGCGTGCCGCGCGTACGAGACGTTCTTCTCGTTCGCGACGGCCTCCTTGGAGACGCCGAGGGCGCCCTCGATGACGAGCGTGTGGAGGATGACCACGTCGAGCCGCTTCCACTCGGGGGCATGCTTCTCCTTCACGGCGGCGTCCATGACCTTCTCGTCGCGTAGGGCGGCGAGCCAGTACACGTTGCGCCCCGGCAGGACGACGCCGAAGGCGTGCCCGCCCATCCCCTCGACCTTGAGGTCCTCCATCAGGTCGCGCCGCGTGCGCTTCTCGTCGACGTCGTCGACGAACGTGTACTCGTCGACGCGGAAGTCCTTTTCGAGGGCCGTGCGGAGCTTCTCGGCCGAGAACCCCTCCAGGCCGCGCAGCAGACGGTGGGTCGGGAGGACGGTGAGCCCCGCGTCGTCCATGGCGACGAACGTCATCATGCGGTTTTCGAAGGTCTCCTCGCCGCCGCACCGCGTCCCGCGCTTCCGCATCTCGTCGCGGTACATGAGGGCGACCTCATAGCGGTGGTGCCCGTCGGCGATGAAGAGCTCCTTCCGCTCCATCTCGCGCTGGACGTCGCGGATCCTCTTCTCGTCGGTCACGCGCCAGAGCCGGTGGGTCTCTCCGAAGTCGTCCTTGGCCTCGATGTCGGGCGGCCGGAGGGTCTCTCCGTCGAGGATGCCGTTGACGACCCTGTCGGGGTCGTCGTAGAGCATGAAGATCTGTCCCTCGGTGGCGCCGACGGCGTTGATGAGCTGGAAGCGGTCCTGCTTGGGCTTCGCGAGCGTGTGCTCGTGGGCGTGGACGCCGCCCTTGCCGGGGTCCTCGAGCCTCGCGACGGCGATGAACCCCTTCCGCGTCCGCTCCTTCTCGTCGACCTTGTAGACCTGGTGGTAGGCGTAGATCGCGGGCTTCCCGTCCTGGACGAGGACCTGCTCGTGGATCCACTTCTTCAGGGTCTCTCCGGCTCGGGTGTACCGGTTGCGGGAAGGTCCGTCACCGGGCTCGTCGAGCCCCTTGGCGACGCGGACGATGTTGTACGGCGACCTCTCGTGGTACGCCTTCTGCATCGCCTCGTCGATCTTGTCGTACGGCTGGGCGAGGACCTGGTCGTACGAGCCGACCTTGTCGCGGTTGTAGAGCCACCCTCGGAACGGGAAGATC
>CAZYRM010000175.1:0-13064 GCA_964649705.1 uncultured Planctomycetia bacterium | reverse complement strand
CGGGTGCGCGGGTACAATCCGCGTCACCCGCCATGCGACTCGGATTCGTCATCGATCAAACCAGGTGCATCGGCTGCCACGCCTGTACCATCGCGTGCAAGTCGGAGAACTCGGTCCCCGTCGGGTCCTTCCGCACCTGGGTCAAGCACATCGAAAAGGGCTCCTTCCCCGACACCCGGCGCTTCTTCTCCGTCCTCCGCTGCAACCAGTGCGACGACGCCCCCTGCGTCGAGATCTGCCCGACCGTCGCGCTGTTCCGCCGCCCCGACGGCATCGTCGACTTCGACAACCAGGCCTGCATCGGCTGCAAGTCCTGCATGCAGGCCTGCCCGTACGACGCCCTCTACATCGATCCCCTCTCGAACACCGCGGCGAAGTGCCACTTCTGCGCCCACCGCACCGACAAGGGCCTCCAGCCGGCCTGCGCCGTCGTCTGCCCGACGCAGGCGATCCTCCCCGGCGACTTCGACGACCCGACCTCGCTCGTCTCGCGTACGATCGCGACGAGGCAGGTCTCCGTGCGCAAGCCGGAGCAGGGGACGAAGCCCAAGGTCTTCTACATCGGGGCCGACGCCGCGTCCCTGAACCCCAGCATCGAGCGGGCGCGCGGGGAGTACCTCTTCGTCAACCGCCCAGAGGACCACGCGACGGGCGGTGAGTCCGCGCCCATCCGGGAGGTCTACGACGTCGATCACGCCACGCCGTGGGGCTGGCGGGTCTGGAGCTACCTGTGGACCAAGTCGATCGCCTCCGGCGCCGTGCTCGTCGCGGCGATCCTGTGGCTCCTCTCCGTCCGTGACCACGCGCTCTTCGGGATCGCCGCCCCCGCGCTTGGCTTGGTCTTCATCTCGATCACGTCTCTCCTCCTCATCCTCGACCTGAAGCGTCCCGAGCGCTTCTACTACATGTTCCTCAGGCCGAACTGGAAGTCGTGGCTCGTCCTGGGAGGCCTCGTGCTCACGGCGTTCGGCGCGTATGCCACGCTCTGGCTCGCCCTCGGTGTCTTCGGCCGCGGGCCCGGTTGGCTCGCGTGGCCGGCCGTTCCCCTCGCGGCCCTGGCGGCCGGCTACACCGCATTCCTCTTCTGGCAATGCGAGGGGCGCGACTTCTGGCAGTCCCCGATCCTCCTCCCCGACCTGGTTGGCCAGGCCGTCCTTGCGGGCGCGGCGTCGCTCCTTTCGCTGTCCTGGGGCGCCGACGAGGCGACGCGTCGTGCCCTCCTCTGGGCCCTCGCGGCCGGCGTCGTGGTCCACTTCATCTGCGCCGCGAGCGAGCTGGAGTCGAAGCGCGGGAACATGGACCTCCGACGGGCGTCGGCCTGGATGCTCTCGAAGCGCGCGACGTGGAGGGACGCCTTCGGCCTCGGGATCGTCCTCCCGCTGGCGCTCTTCGCCCTGTCGTTCGCGACGGGCGCGTCGTACCTCATCGCGCTCCCCGCCGCCGTCGCGGCGCTCTTCGGGCTCTTCCAGTTCGAGCGGTTGTGGATCCAGGCCGGCCAATCGGTGCCATTGTCATGAGCGAGCTTCAGGCGTTTCCGCCGCCCGAGCAGTGGAACGACTGGGTCGAGAACGACCCGGCCGCCTGGCCGCGGAAGGTCGAGCGGCACTACACGATCGTGCCCACCGTCTGCTTCAACTGCGAGGCCTCCTGCGGGCTGTTGGCCTACGTCGACCGCGAGACGGGGGCGATCCGCAAGCTCGAGGGGAACCCGTACAACCCCGGATCGCGCGGTCGGAACTGCGCGAAGGGGCCCGCGACGCTGAACCAGATCCAGGACGTCGAGCGGATCCTCCACCCGATGAAGCGCGTCGGGCCGCGAGGCGGCGGGAAGTGGGAGCGGACCACGTGGTCCGAGGTCGTCGACGCCTTCGCGAAGCAGATCCGCGCCGCGCTGGTCGAGGGCAGGCAGCGCGAAGTGATGTACCACGTCGGGCGACCCGGTGAGGACGGATACGTCGAGCGCGTCCTGCAGGCCTGGGGGATCGACGGGCACAACTCGCACACCAACGTCTGCTCCTCGGGGGCGAGGCTCGGGTACGACCTCTGGATGGGGTACGACCGCCCGTCTCCCGACTACGCGAACGCGCGGTTCATCCTCCTCCTGTCGAGCCACCTCGAGACGGGCCACTACTTCAACCCGCACGCGCAAAGGATCATGGAGGCGAAGGAGCGCGGCTGCCGGATCGCGGTGATGGACCCACGGCTGTCGAACACGGCCTCGATGGGGGACGTGTGGCTCCCGACGCTGCCGGGGAGCGAGGCGGCGGTGCTCCTGGCAATGGCGAACGTGATCCTCCAGCGAGACCTGTTCGACCGCGAGTTCGTCCGTCGCTGGGTGAACTGGGAGGAGTACCTCGGGTCGGTCGGCATCGCGCCGACGTTCGAGGGGTTCATCGCCGAGATGAAGCGCCTCTACGCCTCGTTCACGCCCGAGTATGCCGAGAAGGAGAGCGGTCTCCCCGCGGCGAAGATCGTCGGCGTGGCCCTGGAGGTCGCCCGGGCGGGGAGCGCCTTCGCGGCGCACGTCTGGCGCAACGCGGCGAGCGGAAACCTCGGCGGCTGGCAGGTCGCGCGGGCGTTGTTCCTGCTCAACGTCCTCACGGGCTCGGTCGGGACTCGCGGAGGCACGCTTCCGAACGGGTGGAACAAGTTCGTCCCCGTGCCGCCGCTGAAACCGCCCCCGCAGAAGGTCTGGAGCGAGCTCCTCTGGCCGCGCGAGTTCCCGCTCGCGCACCACGAGATGTCGATCCTGCTGCCGTTCTTCCTCAAGGAGGGGAGGGGGCGCCTGGCGGCGTACTTCATCCGCGCCTACAACCCCGTATGGACCAACCCCGACGGGTTCATGTGGATCGACGCGCTGAAGGACGAGAAGGCGATCGGCCTCTCGGCGTGCATGACCCCGTACTGGAGCGAGACGGCGTGGTTCTGCGACTACGTCCTCCCGATGGGGCTCGGCCCCGAGCGGCACGACACGATGTCGTTCGAGACGCACGCGGGGACGTGGCTGACCTTCCGCCAGCCGGTCCTCCGCGTCGCGCGGGAGCGGAAGGGCGAGAAGTTCGAGTTCACCTATCAGGCCAACCCTGGGGAAGTATGGGAGGAGGACGAGTTCTGGATCGAGCTGTCCTGGAAGATCGACCCGGATGGATCGCTGGGGATCCGGAAGTACTTCGAGGACCCCTACGAGCCTGGGAAGAAGATGACGCTGGCGTCGTACTACCGCTGGCTCTTCGAGAACAGCGTCCCGGGGCTCCCCGAGAAGGCGGCGAAGGAGGGAAAGACGCCGTACGAGTACATGCAGACGTACGGCGCGGTGGAGATCTCGAACGCCACCTACGGGCTGCACGAGGCGCCAAAGAGCGGCGGCGTCCGCGTGGACGGGGAGGAGAGGCGCGGCTTCCCGACGCCGTCGGGGAAGCTGGAGTTCTGGTCGAGGACCATGGTCGAGTGGGGCTTCGCGGAGCACGCCTTGCCGGGATACATCCCGAGCCACGTCCATCCCTCGACGATGGACCGCTCGCGCGGCGAGTTCACGCTGCTGCCGACGTTCCGCCTTCCGACGCAGATCCACACGCGGAGCGGGAATGCGAAGTGGCTTTGGGAGCTGTCGAACACGAACCCGTTGCTGCTGAACCCGCTGGACGCGCGGAGGCTGGGGGTGAAGTCAGGGGACCTCGTGCGGGTCTGGACGGAGACGGGGTACTTCGTGAACCGGCTGGTGGCGACGGAGGGGCTGATGCCCGGCGTGGCGGCGTGCAGCCACCACTTCGGGCGGTGGAGGCTCTCGGAGGAGCAGGGGGGGGACCGCTGGTCGACGTCGCTGGCGAAGATCGAGGACCGGGGGGAGGGGAGGTACTTCCTTCGGTACGAGCACGGGGCGAGGCCGTTCGAGTCGAAGGACGCCGACTCGGGGCGTGTGACGTGGCAGGAGGCGGGGGTTCACCAGAACCTGACGTTCCCGGTGCACCCGGACCCGCTCTCGGGGATGCACTGCTGGCATCAGAAGGTCCGGATCGAGAAGGCGCACGGGGAGGACCGCTACGGCGACGTGTTCGTGGACACGCGGAAGTCGTGGGAGGTCTACCGCGACTGGATGACGCGCACGCGCCCCGCGCCTGGCCCCGGCGGCCTGCGTCGGCCCCGCTGGCTCGCGCGGCCGTTCCGGCCCGATCCGTCGGCGTATTCCATCACGCCGTGACGGTCCCGGATCGGTGACAGGGGCGGGCTCGAGATCGAGGCAGACCCGCGTGTATCGAGGCTGTCGCGGGCGTTGACGCGACCGGGCGCCCCGGCTACGATGCGGCGCCGCGCGTGTTCCACCCCGCCTGGGTCGTCAGTCCGAATCGCCTCCGATGAAGATGTCCAGACCCGGCAAGGCCTCCAAGACACGCCGTTCCGCCCGCGGGGAGGCTTCGCGTCCCCGCGAGGGGGACACGCGCACGCGGGTCGCCGCGCAGGTCGAGGAGCTGGAGGCGCTCGGGGCCCGCGTCCGCCGCCGGACGCTGCCCCTCGGGCGCGCGGCGAGGTCCGTCACCGAGTCGGTCGCCCGAAACGTGCGCGTCCAGCGGGTCGCGATCTCGTTCCTCGACGAGTCGCGGACCTGCATGGAGGTCGTCGACCGGTACGACTGCGCCACCCGCCGGCACAGCTCCGGCCTGCGCGTTCCCGTCGCGGGCAGCGCCGCACTCCTCTCGAGGCTCGCGCGGAACGAGCCCCTCGCCTTCCCCGACGTGAAGAAGGTCCCCTTCTTGCGGGGGCTGGGAGAGTCCGGGGTGATGCCCGCAGACGTCCGTGCCGTGCTGGTGGTCCCCGTCCTCGCGGGAGGCCAGATGGCCGGCGTCCTGTCCCTCTCGCACGTGGGTCGCCCTCGCCAGTGGACGCCCATGGATCGCCTCATGGCAATCGCGGGGGCCCAGGTCGTCGCGGCGATCCACGAGGGGGAGCGGCGCGAGCGGGCCGAGCGCGCGTA
This sequence comes from uncultured Planctomycetia bacterium, assembly GCA_964649705.1. Lineage (GTDB taxonomy): Bacteria > Planctomycetota > MHYJ01 > WSZJ01 > CAZYRM01 > CAZYRM01. The sequence goes on along the minus strand of CAZYRM010000175.1, from coordinate 8,095 downwards.
TCGGGACAGCGAACGGATCCGCAAGGCGCTCGACCGGACGGCCTCCGACAGCATCTTCATCGCCGACCGGGCGTGCCGGATCTCATACGTGAACGAGCACGCCGCGCGCGAGCTGAGGCGCCCGTCGTCGGAGATCGTGGGCCGCACCGTCTTCGAGCTCTTTCCGCCCCACATCTCCGAGCGTCAGGCGCGCAACTTGAGAAAGGTGTTCGACTCCGGCGAGGCGGTCCACGTCGAAGCGGTGACCGAGTACCCCCGCGGGACGGCGTGGTTGGACACCTGGCTGGTCCCCCTCGCGGGCGCCGACGGCCGCGCCGAGGCCGTCATGGGCGTCTCGCGCGACGTCACCGCGCGCCACCAGTTGGAGGAGGAGCAGCGCCGCGTGGAGAACCTGCGTTCGCTGGGGTACCTTGCCGGCGGCATCGCGCACGACTTCAACAACATCCTCACCGCCGCCCTCGGGAACTTGACGCTCGCGCGGGCCCACCCCGAGGACCGTACCGAGCTGCTGGCCTGCCTGGACGGGGCCCTGGAGGCCCTGGCGAGCGCGAAGGACCTCTCGAAACAGCTCCTCGTCTTCTCGCAGGGTGGGGCGCCGCGCCGGAAGCTCGCCTCGCTGGCGGACCTGGTGCGGGCCTCGACGCAGTTCACGCTCAGGGGCTCGGGGGTCGCCTGCGACTTCGACGTCGCGACGGACCTGTGGTCGGCCGAGGTGGACGAGGGCCAGGTCTCTCAGGTGATCAACAACATCGTCCTGAACGCCGTCCAGGCGCAGCCCGACGGAGGGAGGATCGAGGTCAAGGCCGAGAACGTGCGCCTGCCTGACGGGTCGCCGACGCCGATCGCGGCGGGCGACTACGTCCGCGTCTCCTGGCGCGACCACGGTCCCGGAGTCCCGCAGGAGCAGCTCGCCCGGGTCTTCGATCCGTACTACACGACGAAGGCGGGAGGGAGCGGGCTGGGCCTGACTACCTCCCACACGATCGTGACGAAGCACGGAGGGCACCTCCGCGCCGAGTCGCGGGTCGGGGAGGGGACCACGCTCCACGTCTACCTGCCGGCCTCGCGCTCGGCGGCGCCGGCGCGGCGCGAGAGCACGAAGCGCCTCAGGAACGGGACCGGCCGCGTGCTCGTGGTCGACGACGACCCATCGATCCGGGAGACGGCGCGTCGCCTCCTGGGGAAGCTCGGCTATCGCTGCGCCGCGGCGGCGGACGGCCGCGAGGGGGCCCGCCTCTACCGGGAGGCGATCGAGAACGGGGAACGCTTCGACGCGGTCCTCATGGACCTGACGTTGCCGGGGAGCGCGGGGGGGAAGGAGGCAATGGCGGAGATCCTCCGGATCGACGCGAAGGCGCGGGGGATCGTCTCGAGCGGCTACTCGAGCGACGACGTCCTCTCGAACCCCTCCGCGCACGGCTTCCAGTCGGCGCTCCTGAAGCCCTACGGCGTGGAGGATCTGGCCCAGGCGCTCCACACCTTGATCGGCACGCGCACGGATTAGGCGGCACCAGCGCTGTCACCGGTCCATTTTGAACCGCCAAGGCGCCAAGAGACGCCAAGGCACGTCTTCTTGGCGCCTCCTGGCGCGCTTGGCGGTGAAGAAGGGGACGGTCAGACCCCGGTCGCGCCGGACCGCAGGCTCGGGCGCTCGGTCGGTGCGGCGATCGCCGAGATCCGTCGTCGCGCCGGCGTAGCGAAGTAGGCGCTCGGCCGGCCGCGAGGTCAGCGCCCCTGCTTCTCCCAGTCTGCGAGCCTCTGGGTGAGCTCCTGGCGGACCCGCTCAGGGACCGAGGGCATCAGCGAGAGGGCCTGGGCGCGCGCAAGGAAGGCGCCGTCGACGGAGGCCCTCGCCACGGCGACGTCGGAGCGCGCCCACGTCAGCATCGCGAGCGAGGCCTCCGCGGCCAGGGGAGCGGAGGGCGCCGACGAGAGGCGCTGCAGGGCGGCGCGACGATCCTCCCACCACTGCGCGTCCGCTCGCCCTCGATAGAGGGTGGCATCTCTCCAGGACGCGATCGTCGGGATGCTGTAGAGGGCACCCACGGCTTCGCTCCGTAGGGCACCGGCCCCGGCGGAGCGGCAGATGCGCTCGATCGCCATGAGCGAGGCGGATGACTGCTCCCGCCCGAGGGCGGACATCAGTGGCCCCGCGAGCGTGGGGGACCAGTCGGCGAGGGGTGCGAGCCCCTCCAGGAGCGCGATGGCCTCGCCATCCCGCACGCCCGCGCTCTCCAGCAGCGGCCCGCAGAGCCTCGCGAGGCACTCGGTGTCGCGCGTCCCCTCGACATCGCTCTTGATGAACTTGAAGTCGTCCTCCCGCAGCTCGATGTTCGCGTACACGGCCGACTTTACGCACCCCGGCGTCCCCCAATTGCGCGCCAGCTTGCGCAGCCGATCCGCGCAGGTCGGGTCCACGGCGAGCGCCTCGATCGCTTTCTCCCGCGCAACGAGCGAGGCCCCCGACTGGGTTACGGCGAACAGGACCTCGCGGCACTCCCCCTCCATCGGCTCCCCCTCCTCGCCCTCTGCGGGAGGCGCGAGGCTGATCGTCGGCCTCCTGTCGATTTCGTAGTCTCGGATTCGCCGCTCCCATCCCACCGGGTGGAGCTCCTCCTCATCGGAGAGCAGGCTCGAGCACCAGTACTCCCGGATCTCGTAGTCGGAGTGGTGTGCCTGAAGTCCCTGGAACTGCGTGACCGCCTCGATCGCGAGCGTGGCCCTGTCGTCCTCCATCGAGAGGGCATTGTCGCGGAGCGCCTGGCGTGCATGGGGTTCCGAGGTGAACGTCAGTAGGAGGATGCACAGGTTTCGTACGTGCGGCGGGGAGGCGTCTCGATCCGTCTCCGCCACGGTTGCCTGTGCGAGCGCGAGGTCGCCCTGCAGGAGTCGCCGCGACAGGGAGACCAGCTCGTTGATCAGCGCCTCATCGTCCGTGGAGGACGCCTGTGAGACCGCCGCGAGTGCCGCGAGGGACTCGTGGAGGGTCGCGGTCGGCGCTTCGTGCGCGTCGGCGGGCGCGGACGCAATGCTCTGCTCGAGTGCGGGCGGGCGGGCCGATGCGACGGCGACAAGTCGACGTGATACCCTCGCTCGGGGCGCTGGGCGGGATGGGCTGGCCGGGGGCCTCGTCGAAACGAGCCAGGCGGCCACGAAGAGTGCGGCGAGTGGGGCGGCCTTGGACATGGGGACTCCGCGTCCCGGCGCCGACAGGATACCTTGGGCGGCTGCGCCGATCCATCGTGTGATGCAATCTGGCGCGGGCTGGTGCCGGGGCGTAGCATCCGCAGCCGAGCCTGGCGCAGGGCCCGGACTGCGTGCAGGCCTGCGCTCGGGTGCGCGTGCGCGAGGTCAGCGAGTGAGCGTGACCTGGGACTGCGGCGTCGTCGGAGGCGGCTTCGCCGGGCTGGCCTGCGCACGATCGGCCGCCGCTCGCGGGCTGTCTGTGCTGGTCCTCGAGTCCAAGCCGGACGTCGGTGCGCGCCCCCACACGACCGGGCTCCTGTGGCCGGATGTCCGCGCCGCGTGGTCGGTGCCTCCTCGCCTGACGCGCGCGCTCCGAGTCGTCCGACTCTACTCCCCCTCCCTTGACTCGATAGACCTCGACTCGAAGGAGGTCGCCTTCTTCGCGACGGACACGCCCGGCCTCCTGAGGTGGCTTGCGGGGGAGACGCGGGCCGCCGGCGCGGAACTGTGCACCGGCGTGCAGTGGAACGCCGACCACCCACCATGCCGGTACCTCGTCGGTGCGGACGGTCCGCGCTCCCGCGTCGCGGAGAGGTCCGGCCTCGGGCGCAACACCGAGTTCCTCATCGGCGTCGAGGCGGAGTATGAGGGGGTGAGGGGCTTGGACGAGGACGTGATCCACTGCTTCCTCGACTCCGAACTCGCCCCTGGCTACATCGGCTGGGTCGTTCCCGGCTGCGGGATCACTCAGGTGGGCGTCGCGGCGCGTCTCCCGCATTCGGTCCGCCTCGAGGCCTTCGAGAAGCGGATCTCATCCCTGTTCGACCTGAGGGCCGCCCGCGTTGTCGAGCGTCGAGGCGGCCTCTTCCCGATCGGAGGCCCGGTGCGCCCGTGGTCCAAGCAGGGAGTGCTCCTGCTGGGCGATGCCGCCGGGTTTTCGTCTCCGCTGACAGGCGGCGGGATTGCACGCGCCTTGAAGTGCGGCGATCGGGCGGGGGAGGCGATCGCCGATCATCTGATGGAGGGCGGGCCCGAGCCTGCGGAGGTGCTGCGTGCGGAGGTCCCTCATCTCCCATGGCGCAGGCTCCTTCGGTGGGGCATGAACCTCGCGCCCCCGAATCGGCTCATCGACGGGCTTCTCCGCCACACCTGGTTCCGAAGCCTCGCCCGCTCGCTCCTCGTACCTTCGCCGAGGCTGGGCCAGCCCCCCTGATTCGATGCGTGATGCCGAACGGGGGATTGCGCCGCGCGACCATGGAACCGCCAAGGGCGCCAAGATCACGTCTCCTTGGCGCCTCTTGGCGTCCCTTGGCGGTGAAAGGGGGATTCGGCAAGTCCCGCCCGCGCGTGTCAGCCGCCTCCTCGATCAGGACCCGCGCCGCGAATCGTGAGCTGGGGGTGCAGCGAGGGCACGCCTACGCCTCGACGTACTCGCAGACGCAGGTGGGGCGGGGGATCGGCATGCCGTCCTGTCGGAGCCCCTCGATGTGGAATCGAATCGCCTCGCGGATGCGCCGCGCAACGAGTGCGCGGGTCTTGCCGGTCGCGACGCAACCCGGAAGGTCGGGCGCGTATGCGGAGTAGTTCCCTCGGGCCTTCTCGATTACGACCGCGTATCGAGTTGTCGACTTCATTTGAGCCCCGCCTGCTTGAGGATGCTGCCGAGCGTGCCAGGGGCCAGGTCGTCGCTCGGCTTCCCTGCGACGGTAACGCGCCCTGGCTTGCTCGAGTGCTTGAACTGGCGATGGCTGCCCCGCGTGGCCACCAGGAACCAGCCGTCGGCGGCCAGCATCGCGAGCACCTCCCGCACCCTCATGATCAGAGCATATCGCTTATCCCTCCTCGGGGAAAGGCTGGCGCACTCCGTGACGCCTCGGCCGCCTCCACGCTCACGACCGCCCCCGCGACGCTTCAGGCGCTCCGCCGCGCCGCGCGGCCATTCCGCCCCGATCCCGAGGCCTATGTGATCCAGTCGTAATCCGTAGCCCCGCTCATTTCTCTCACCGCCAAGGGCGCCAAGAAACGCCAAGAAGAGGGGACCTTGGCGTAGCTTGGCGGCTCCAAAGAAAAGCGGGGACGCCGCCCGAGCTTCGCTGCGCGACATCGAGTCGGCTATACTTCGGTTCAGATGCGGCGGATCCTGATCGGCACAGGCTTCCTCCTGCTCGTCGGCGCGATGTGGCTTCGCCATGTCGCCCCGACCGCGACGCCCTCCGCACGCCAGGCGCGAACAGACCCTCCGACGGCCTCGACCCCCAGGGCGACACTTGAGGCGTCCGCGAGCACGACCCCGACGGCCTCCTCCGTCTCGCAGGAAGCAGCCGAGGGATCACTGACGCCCGAGCTTGTGCTCTCCCTCCTCGAGGGGCTCACGGAGTTCGACGCCTTTGAGTTCTGGGCGACTCCAAGTCCACGCGAGAAGCCTCACCACAGGGGCTACAAGAGGCTCGCCGACATGGTGGCCGAGTCCGCCGAGGCGACGGACCAGATCATCGACATCCTGGCGCGCCAGGAGCTCACCACGGCGCAGCGGAGGCTCCTGCGCGCTCTCCTCCGCGAGGTCCCCAAGGGTGAACGAAGGGAGTCAGCCCTGTGTCACATCCTCGACGTGGCCCGGACGGCGACCGTGGAGGGTAGGAGGTCGCTGTCGGGCGGCGTGGAGAAACTCGTCTGTTGGAACGGATCGGAGGACTCCCCTCCGCCATGGGCCGCAATCCTGGCATGGGAGGGGCAGGAGGAGGACGACGCCACTCGGTGCGCCCTCCTCCGGGCGATGATCTACTACGTCCGCCTGGATGCCGCCCTGCGTATGCGGATGCTGGCCCTTGCGCGCGACCCCACCCCGAGCGAGGCCCGATCCTACGCCGACCTGGGCGTGGAGCGGCTCATCAAGTACGCATCCAGCCCCGACCCGGAGGCGCTTGCCCTGGCGACGCGCGTTAGCCTGGATCCGCTGGAGCCGCCCAGCCGTCGCGCGAGCATGCTCCAGGCGCTGTACCGCGATTCGTCCCGCGAGTCCTGCCCGGAGCCCGGCGCGGAGGCGTATCTCGAGAACGTGCCTTATTGGATGGGTGTGGCCAAGGACACGAGTCAGAGCCCCGTGCTCCGGTCCTCGGCCCTGGGCTTCCTCCGTGTCGTCGATCCATCGGCGGCCCTGGACCTCATCCTCGACACCGCTCGAGACGATCCGGACCTGTCCATGCGGAAGCGGGCGATTGGCCACCTGGGCAGGATGGCTCCGTCGACCGTGCCGCAGCAGGAGTTCCTCCTCGACGCGGTGCTGCACCCCGCCTGGCTGGGTCAGGACGCCGCGGCAATCGAAGCGCTCCAACGTTGCGGGGACACGTCGTGCATCCCCACGCTCGATCGGCTCGCGCGGGACCGCAGGCTCGGGCGCTCGGTCGGTGCGGCGATCGCCGAGATCCGTCGTCGCGCCGCCGGCGCGAAGTAGGCGCCCGGGGTGCTGCGAGGCGAAGCGCCGTCGACGATCGTCTTGGAACCGCAAAGGCCGCCAGGGGACGCCAAGCAGTGGGGACCTTGGCGCCTCTTGGCGTCCCTTGGCGGTGAAAATGGGGACGGAAGGACCCCGTTCGTGCCACTGGGCTCTGGGATCTCGACGCAGAAGGCATGTGGATCTCCCTGCCGCAAGTGCCTGGTGACCCACTGAAAAGCCGGAAGCGCCCCGTATTTCGTGGGCCTGCCCATCGCCCTGGCGCCCCTCGCCGAAGGCCTCTCCGGGGCGGGCTTGACAACGAGTGGTCCGGCTCCGAGAATCCCGCACCCAGACGGGCAATGGAGTCTGCCCGGGGCACCATCGCGGGGCCCCCAACCGCCGCCACGGCTGATGACTCCTACCGGAACGCGCGTTTCTGTAGGAGGCTGTTCGTGACGAAGATCCTCGTGGTCGGACTGGGTGGCTTCCTCGGCGCCATCGCACGCTACGGCCTCACCGGCCTCGTCCACCGTCGGCTGAGCGCGGCGTTCCCGTACGGCACGCTCGCGGTGAACGTCCTGGGATGCCTCGGCATCGGCGTCGTGCTCCACCTCGTCGAGGACCGCTCGATGCTCGGGCCGACCGCGCGCCTCTTCGTCGCGATCGGGATCCTCGGCGGGTTCACGACGTTCTCGAGCTTCGGATACGAGACGTTCGAGCTGCTGGAAGACCGGGAGTACCGCCTGGCACTGATGAACGTCGCGGGAAACGTCGTCCTCGGCCTCGTCGCGGTCTGGATCGGCCGCACGCTCCCGAGGGCGATCGGCATGTGAGGAGACGGCGATGAAGATCGAAGGCGAGGGGCAGCTCCTGAGGGTCTTCGTAGACGAAGCGGACCGGTGGGAGGGGAGGCCGCTCTACGAGGCCATCCTCAGGACGACGCGCGAACATGGCCTCGCGGGGGCGACCGTCATCCGCGGCATGGCGGGCTTTGGCGCGCACAGCCGGATCCACACGACGAAGGTCCTCCGGTTGTCGGAGGACCTGCCCGTCGTCGTGGAGATCGTCGACAAACCGGAGCGGATCAAGGCAATCCTCCCCGTGCTCGATCGCATGGTCGCGGAAGGGCTCATCACGCTCGAGCCGGTCCACATCATCGCGTACCGTCACGCGCCTGTGTCCCCGACGTAGGCCTGCCGCGGGTTCTTGCGCCTCCTTCCGGGTTCCTTGGGTGTTTCGGCCTGGCCCTCGGCGTCGCGAGGCTGCGGCGGCCCGAGGCCGAGCCGCAGGAGGGGGCTCCCGCGGGCGGCAAGAAAAAGAAGAAGCAGGTACGCCGCGGGGGGATCGTCGCGACGCTCAACCGGTCTCGCGCGACGCTCACGGCCGCCCTGCAGTCCTCGGAGTCGCTCGCGCTCCTCGATCCGTACGGATACGGTCGGGAGGCGATCGAGGGGCTCCTCGGGCGGGTGGAGGCGC
>CAZYRM010000174.1:0-13222 GCA_964649705.1 uncultured Planctomycetia bacterium | reverse complement strand
AGGAGGATCCGACGCCGCCCACGCCTCCGCCGACTGAGCCTCCGAAGGAGGACCCGACGCCGCCCACGCCTCCTCCGACCGAGCCCCCCAAGGAGGACCCGACGCCGCCCACGCCTCCTCCGACTGAGCCTCCCAAGGAGGATCCGACGCCGCCCACGCCTCCGCCGACTGAGCCTCCGAAGGAGGACCCCATCCCTCCCCCGATCTCGCTGACTGACCCACCGAAGGAGGACCCGCCACCGCCCTCTCCCCCGCCGACGGAGCCGCCCAAGGAAGACCCGGTGCCGCCGAAGGCGACCGAGCCTCCTCCCCCGCCGGAGGACGTCGCGGCCGCCGTAAAGAAGGCCCAGGAGCGACTGACGGCCGCGCGGAACGTGCAGGACGAGTCGCAGCAGAGGCACGCTCTCGACCCGGTGGAGTCCTTCCTAAAGGCCCGGGCGGTGACCCAGTTCCTCGGCAAGCTGCTCCTGGCGAGCCAGGAGATGCCGGCGGTGCGCCAGCGGGCGGCGGAGCTGCTCGGCGACGGGGGGCAGACGGACGCGGTGGCGATCCTTGAGCGCGGAATCAAGGCTGCGCATGACCTCGACAAGGTGGCGCGTGCGGCGATTGCGGCGCTGGGGCGGATCGACGACCCCGGAAGCCCGCGGAAGCTCGACGCCCTGATTCGCTCGCGGCTGGTGCCCGCCGAAGAGGAGCTGGACAACGCATACGCCCTCGACGCGGTGCTGGCGTTGGGCAAGGTGAAGCGGTTCCGGAACATCGAGACGTTGATGGCGCTCTACCTGACGCTGGCCCAACTGTACCCGGGCGAAGTGAAGGGCCAGACGGAGGAGGACCGCCGGAAAGAGGAGTGGCGACAGATGCTGGAGGACGCGACCCGGTCCGCGCTCCACGAGATTACGGATCAGACCCTCGGCAGCTACCAGGAATGGGCGGACTGGTGGCAGGCGAACCGGGGGAACTACAAATAGGGGTCCGGCGATGCGCTTGGTCTTCGCGATTGCGTGCCTGCTATGCGGCGTGGGCGGAGCGCAGGACGCGATCGAGCTCCCGTCCACGGCGGCTGGGGGAGCCGCGTTCGCGCGGGTGGAGAGGTTCGCCGAGGTCCGCCTCGAGGTCAGGGGATGCGGGTACGACGAGGGGTACTTGGTGGAGGAGTACCTCTGCTGCGACTACGACGCGGGCGGGCGGCTCTTCCAGCTCCTCGCCTCTCGGGCGGAGTGCGTCTACGATAGGCATCGGGGATTCCTGACCGCCTGGATCTGCGCGTACGACCTGCATTCCGAGGACCCGGGTTCGCGCTGCGACTCGAGGGACCACTCGTTCGACGACGCCTTGGTCCTGATCTACTGCTACGACGTCTCTCGGGAACAGCCTGCGGCACCACTCGCAGGCCCCAGGTCCTCCTACCACGCCTACGCCTCGGTCATCGGCCGATTTGTCCAAAGGGACCCGCTGACCGCAAACGTCCCGCAGGCGCACTACCTATAAGCGGGTTCATCGCCGCTTCAGGGTAAGGATCCGAGCGGACTCTACACAGAGGAGGAAGTCTCGGTATACCTACGTACGCGCCCATCGCTGAAGGGGCTAGTCGAGAATCTCACCGCCAATGGGTGGAGATTCATTGTCCATAATAGCTGGTTCAAGAACGGCTTCGCATCGTCTGAGCACCGGATCTTTGTCATCGACGACGACGACGAAGGGCTCGACACCGCACTTGACTGGCTCGAAGTGGCTGTGCGGGAGGCGTATTCCAGCGAAGACGATTTGCGTCGCGACGAGCTCAGGCGATATGCCCGAGCCTATAGGGCCATGGCGAATTCTGGAATGGTCACCGACTTGGAAGCCATGGCGCGCATTTTCGAATACGGTGCGTGGTTCCACAAACGCAGCTCAGGCAACGACGACGAGGAGGCGTTCGTCGATGATATGGGGTACATTCTAGGCGGAATTGACCCATGGGGACGGGCCAGGGGAGGAGGGCAGGTCGTGGACTTCGGCGACAGCGGGTTCAAGGCGCAGTACCGAGATGGGACCAATCAGGTTCAACACTTCGTTGGCGCCATGGCAGCGGGGCGTACTGGAGGACGTGCAGTCGCGACGATAGTCATGGACGTTCGGGAGCTAGTGACGGAAGGCGGAAACACTGCAGACATGGCACTCAACCAAATCGGTGGAGCAATTGGTGCCGGTTTGGACGGCATTGGCGTGGGTCTTGAAGACATCGGTCAAGTCGTGCGCGAAGAGGTCGGAGATCCCACACAGGTCCCAAGACTCTTCCCAGGCCAGCGCGTCACTCCCCGATAGAGCCGCAGTGCTCCAGAATCCCCGGATTGACGATCTCCAATGCCAGACATCAGGAGGACCCTGCGCTTGAGAAGGGCCGTGTGGCTTGGGGCAGCAGTCATGTTCCTCTTGCTCGTCGTTGGTGTTCCCGCGTGCCACACATTGCTCGGACGGCGTGCATTGCAGGCCACCGCGCGAGAGGCGCTTAAGAGAAACCCGGCTGCGGTACGCGTTCTGGCAGAGTACGAGTACCCACGTGCATACCTCAATCACTTGTACTACGAGTTGGAGGTTGGGCACATCGAAGTGCTCAGACAGCACATCGTCGGATTTACAGAGCGAAGTGTGGACGTCTGGAATGGCGAGACGCTAGAGCACTACGAATTCACGTATTGGGGCTACCGCCTATACTACCTTGACGTTCGGTACGACAAGGACGGCAGTGTGACGAGTCTCGTCTGCGACAATTGATGCGTGTCTGTAGTCGCCCACACGGCGCAGCCCGGGACAGCGCAAGGAGCGGTCCTGGGGCATAGATGGGCTACGAGGCCCCATAGGGGCTCGTAGGGCATACATACATAAAGCTAAGCAATGCCCGCGAAGCCGCGCGGGCGGCCGACCGCGGGGCGGCGGCCACGGGGCGCGGCGCGCGCTCGGCGGGGCCGAGCGGCGTGAACTTCGCGGGCGGGGGCGGTGCGACGGCGCGGAGGTCGTCGACGAGGTCGAGGGCAGGCGGCCTACTTCTTCGCGGCGACGGTGACGCGCGTGACGACGTCGAGCAGGCCGCAGTCCTTGCAGAGCGCGGCGCGGAGGGTGTCGAGGGTTGCGACCGTGTCGTCGAGGTCGCCCGCGAGACTGAACTTCACGCGGCCTTCCACCGTGTCCCCGTCGGCGGCGTCGAGGGCCATGCCGCGCAGCGCGGTCGCGTCCACGCGGAGGCGGTCGGCGAGCGCGGCGAGTGCGGTGGAGAGGTCGGTCTCCGTGGAGCGGGACGGCATGGCGGCCTCCATCGTTATCCGCGCGTTCGGCGGCGGCGTTATTCGGCGCGCGATAATGGCTCTTTGAGCGCGCTTGGACGGATCGGTCACTCGCCCGCCGCGACCTTCCTGGCGACCTCACCGAAGCCGTCAACCCTGGCGTCGTCGTACCTGAGCAGCATGTCCGCGTTGGCGTGCCGCGAGTAGGAGCGGGCGAGCCGGACGTTGCCGCCCGTCATGGTCAGCGCCTCAGTGATGCCGAGATGGCGGAGACCGTGGGGGCGGCCGAGCCCGTACCCGCGCACGATGCGCCACACGCTCGAACCCGTCAGGCGCGAGCCCTTCGAGGCGCGGTCGAGGCCGACGAAGAGCGGGCCGGCCTCCTTCCCGCGAACGTCCAGCCACGCGGACAGGGTGGCCTTCGTCTCCGGCGGGAGCGTCAGCGGCGACCGTCCCGTCCTGCCCTTGCCGAGGACGAGGACGGCGTCGCGGTCGAGGTCGAGGTGCTCAACATCGAGGGAGACGGCCTCGTTGCGCCTGAGCGCAAGGTCGTGAAGGAGGCGCAGGAGGGCAAGGTCTCGAACGCCCTTCGGATCCCTCCGCCTGGCGAGCCTGTCGAGGACGCGGTCGAGGGCCTCTCGGCCAGGGCCTCTGACGTCGCGGTAGGGCTCGGCGCGAAGGCCCTGGACTTCCAGCGGCGAAATCCCGAAGGGCGTCCAGAGCGGTGAGTGCGCGCGGCGGGGTCGGACGGGCGTGTCGAAGGTGTCCAACGCGAAGGGTAGGGGTGCAGACGGGGTGCAGACGGTGGCGATCAGGCGCACCGAGGCGCGGGTTGGTGGGACTCGTGCCCAGAATCGCGCAATCGGGGCAGAGTGTCCCTGGTCGGGCTACGCGGATTCGAGGCGTGGGAGGTCGATCAGGTGTGCCACTCTCGCCAGGAGGCGCTGGCGAGGGGGCGCGGCGCAGCGCGTTTGACGCGGAGCTCGATGACACTGCCGACGGCGGGCGCGCGCGAGGGCTGGAACTCCACGAACGGTCTCGCGCGCGCGAGGACCTTCTTGCGCTCCTTCTCGGCCTCGTCGTTTCCGACCCAGGCGCCGACGGGGACCGTCTCCGCCCATCGGCGCCCATCGCGAAGCACAGGCCTGCGCTCGATGGCGCGGTGGGCGGCCGCGAGGAGGTCGCCCGAGTTCACGCCATCGGCCCACACCTCGTCCATGAGCTCCTTGATCTCCTTCGCGCGCTCCTCGGGCGTGCCTCCGAGCGCGGTCCACATGGCGGGGACGTGCGTGATGATCCCGTTCGGCCTCGCCTCGAAGTAGACCTCCCAGCCGTTGAACTCGTAGTCCTCCGCGCGCTTCACCGCGCCGTGCTTCACGGGGTTCATGACCGCGTACGTGATCGACTTAAGGAGCTGCGCGGAGTCTCCGCGTGGATGGGAGCGATACGGTCCCTGCCAGGCGCGCCCGCGGAGTGAGAGCTGGCAGTTGATGAACCGTGTGGCCCTCGAGGCGAAGTTGCGCTGGCAAGGCGCTATCCCCTTCCGGCGTGTCGGGTCGTGGCCCGAAAAGTCCTGGGCGACGACAGCGTGAAGGTGATTGACCTCGATCGTGAAGGCGAGGACCCGCACCTGAGTCCTTGCGGCCTCGATGGCGATGAGGCGCTCGAGCTCCTCGGCGACGACGGCGTCGTCGATGAGCTTGACGCGCCAGGCGCAACGGAGCTCGATCTCAACGGGCTCGTGGGCGACGAAACAGCGCGGGCGAGACGCCACGGGGCACCCCGAATCGGACTCGACGGACGAGGTGCACGACGGCTGCCGGGGAGGCGCGACGCGAGGCGCGGCTCGCCGCGGCGGAAGTCCTCCTCGGCCGAGGGCATGCGCTGCGGGAATCGGGCGCGCGCTTGGGAGCGGCTGATGAAGGTGCTGGGATTCCCGACGGCGGAGTCCAGCGCTGCTGGAAAACCCATCAGCGCGGTGCGTGGGGGGAAGGAAGGCGCAGAGGGGGATGGGACATGACCGCCTTGATCGGAATGGCCCGAAATGCCCCTTCGACTGGAGCCACTCCGCGCGCGAGTCCGGCGCCAGCCGCGCGGTCCCGGTCGCGAACCTGGCGCCTCGGTGTGGGGAAGCGGAGCACACCGAGATGTCGGGACGAGCGCGTTCCTCCTGGGCCTCTTCGAACGGCCGCGCAGGGCCATACGCGACAGCGTCCGCGTCGGATCGAAGTGCTTGAAGGCGTGGTCCTGGAGTGTGGCATGCATCGCCAGGCCAGGAATTTCGCGCGGGGAACCGGAGTCAACCAGGTCGCCCAGACGGACGTCTTGGACCGCGGCGCCCACGCCCCCACGATGCGGCCCCCCGGCGCGACAGGCCGCGCCAGGGGGCGTCGAGAGGACGAGTGCCTACTTCGTCGCGGGGCAGCCGGCGTGGTGGGAGACTCCGCACCGACAACCCGCGTACAGCTTGCACTGCGGGCAGCTCCACTGCCCTCCCGAAACCTGCCGAATCGGCTTGGCTTTCGGCTTCGCCCGCGGCTGGGGTTGGGGCGCCGCCCCGCCCATGCTCCCCATTGTCAGGTTGAAAGTGACCTGCCTCCACTGATCGTCCACGGGCACGTTCTGCCAGCCGTTGTTCCGGTACAGCATCTTGGTCCAGCCCGACCCGGGGATCCCGATTCCGGGGCCCATCACGATCCGTCCGGAGCCGGTCTCGTGCCAGAACTGCGTGTCCTCGGCGTCAGCGCCGTTGTTGTAGGCGTACTCCATCCACCAGTACTTCACGCGACCGTCCGCGAGCGTCTCGTACGGGACGATTGTGTAGAGCTTGTTCGAGGACCCGCTGTAGGCGCGGACGAAGAAGCCGTACACGTTCGAAGACGTCGCGTAGGCGTACCACGAACCGGTCACGACCCCGTTGCTCCCCGCGATCGTCCCCGCGGCGAACGGCGTCCACAGGCGGCGATTCGGGTCGCCCGGGTTCTGGATCTGGCCGGACGCCTGGATCGCTCCCGCCCCGAGCAGCACCGCCACCGCAAACAGGCCTCCGATCCGAGTCGTGCGCTTCATCTCAGTCACTCCAAATGAGACGCCTCACTTAGAGCAACGCGCATGCCACAAAGCGAGCCCTGTGCCGGCAAGTAGTTGCGACTCGCGCCGGTGGAGACCGCATCAGAATGATGCGATCGGATTGAGCGGTCACTTCGCGCGAGGGGCCTGAAACTCCTCCTCGGTCATGGTCTTGACCGCGCCCGAGAGGAAGAGAACGTATCGGCAGCCGCCATGGCAGGGCGTCTTGTCCCATGCGATCGGGTCCTGCGGCAGGGTCTCCGCATCTGAGAACTGGACCTCGACGCACTCGTAGCTCGTGCACGCCGGATCGTCCTTCCGAACCCGGTCTGGGTCGAGCCTGTCGCCGGACAACGGACAGATGGGGAGATCCTCCATCCCCTTGACGATCGACTGCTCCGGGCTGGGGAGCTCGTCGCCGGCCTGGGCGCGGCTCCCGGTCCAAAGCGCGGCCGCTGCCGCTCCCCGTCTCGGCGTGGCCCGTGGTCCGCCTCCCCGCTAGGCTCACCCCTGGAGGCATTGACGGCGCAGCGGTGGACGGGTAGGGTTCGGTCGCTGGAGGCCCCCATGCCCAGACCGCTGCCCGAGGAGTTCGAGTTCGACGACCCGGGCCTCGTCTCCGTCTACGACGAGATGCCCTTCTGGTCCGCTCCGTTCGGGCTCGCCCTCCTCGCCGCCGCGCGCATCCGCCGCGGCCTGCAGGCCCTCGACGTCGGCTGCGGCACCGGGTTCCCCCTCATCGAGCTCGCCCAGCGGATCGGCCCGTCCGGCCACGCGTGGGGACTCGACCCCTGGAAGGGCGGGCTGGCCCGCGCGCGGGAGAAGCTGCGCCTCCGCGACGTGCCGAACGTCACCCTGCTCGAAGGCGTCGCCGAGCGTATCCCCCTCGAGGACGGCTCCGTCGACCTGGTCGTCTCCAACAACGGCCTCAACAACGTCCAGGACCTAGACCTGTCGCTCCGCGAGTGCGCCCGCGTCGCCAGGTCGGAGGCCCAGCTCGTCCTCACCTGGAACCTCCCCGAGACCATGGTCGAGCTCTACGAGGTGTTCGAATCGGCCCTCCGCGCCGTGGGCCGCGAGGACGAGGTCCGACGCATGCGAGACCACGTCGCCGAGAAGCGCAAGACCGTCGCGTTCATGCGCGAGAGGGTCGAACGCGCCGGGTTCGCCGTGCAACGCGTCGAGCTCGGAGGCTTCCCCTGGCACTTCGCCGACGGAGGAGCCCTCTTCGACCACTTCTTCATCCGCCTCGGCTTCGTCCCAGCCTGGGCCGAGGTCGTCGAGGAGGGAGCCCGCCACGAGGTCTTCACCCGGATCCGCGCGCGCCTCGACGAGGAGGCCTCCTCACGCGGAGGCCTCTCGTTCACCGTCCCCTTTGCCTGCCTCGACGGTGTGCGACGCGGACGCGCAGGACGCCCTTCATCCCTCCCCCCTGCCCTGCCGATATAGTGGATCGGACCCATTCCATCAGGCGGGGCAAGCACATGACGACTCGACTCGCGGTCTCCCTCCTCGTCCTCTCGGTGGTCGGCGGCTGCAGCTTCGGCGGCGGCGGCGGGAACGCGGATGGGCCGCGCACGACGCGACGGTCCTCCTCCCCCTCGCGGCCGACCGATTGGACCGTCGCCAAGGTCTCCTACTTCTCCACCCAGATCGGCGGGATGCAGGAACAGCTTCGCGCCCGCCAGGGCGGCGATGGCCCCTTCGGCCCCGTCCAAGGGCCGAGCTACTTCGCTCTCGTGTCGAAGGACTGGGTCTGGAAGGACCGACGCAAGGCCGTCGAGGAGGACGCGCGCGTCATGGCCTACTCCACGCGCAAGACCCTCAGGCTCGATGAGCCCTTCGAGCTCGTGCAGAAACCCAGCGTCAAGGTGGTGGAAAACGACATCATCGAAGGGCTCGTCGATCAGCTCGCCGAACAGGGCTTCTTCGACATGCCCGCCGCCCGAGACCTCGCCATCCGCGAGGACGGGGTCGGCGGCTACGTCCTCCCGAGCGGCCGTGCCTGGCTCATGGTCCAGTTCGACGACTGGAAGCGCACCGTCGCCCTCAACGACCTCCGCACCGAGCAGGCCCCCGCGTTCACCGAGATGAAGAGCGCCATCGCCCTGACCTTCAGCGCGGCCTCGGCGCCCAAGACGAGCGTCGTCCTCGACCCGGTGAACTTCAACGACCCCGGCGTGCTCCGACTCATGGGGAAAGAGGCCCCGAACCAGCTCCGCCCCAACGCCGAGATGCTCGAGGACGGACGGACGCGCTACCCGAACGCCCCCAAGGCCGAGCGAAAGCCCTGGGAAGACCAGCCCACCCCCCAGGACGAGATCGACGACTTCCTCGGCAAGCGCAAGCGCTAGCCGCCTGCCATTCTGGCGGCGCACCGCGGAGCGCCCGAGCGAGCACTCCGCAGTCCGAATGTGCGAAGGGCCTTGCGAACGGCCGTCCGCAAGGCCCCTGGTATGCGCGTTGCACCCCCATCAGGGATGAGGCTACTTCTTCAGCTTCTTCTCGGACTTCGCGAGCAGCTCCTTCGCCCGCGGGTAGTCCTCCGTGCGGAACTCGTGCCCCACGACGAACGACAGCCGGTCGCGGGCGCAGTCGAAGTCCTGCCGCTGGACCGCCGCCTTCCCCTCGCCGAAGCTCTTCGCGATCTCCTTCAGCCCGTCCTGGAACTGGCCCCAGCGGTCGGCGAACTTCCCCTTGAGCGTGTCCTGCTGGAACGAGACGAGCGACCTGGCGTTGCCGAACTTGTCGATCGACGCCACGCGGTTCCGGTCCTGGTCCAGGATGAGCACGCACGGCACCTGCTTCACCTTGTAGTACGCGAGGGCTTCCTTGTCCGCCTTCCTCGCGTCGATGCGGTAGCAGTCGAATGCCCGCGCGACGCACGCCACGTCCTCGTTGAACCAGAGGTCCGAGTTCACCTTCCCCGAGGCGTACCCACGGTGGTCCTTCGTGTCGGACCAGTAGACGAACACGAGCGCGGCATGCGACCCGCTCGTCAGCCAGGAGTCGAGCGTCCACGGGGCGCCCGAGGGGGCCGCAACCTGCGACGTCTCGGAGACCGAGGTCACCTTCGTCGAGACGAACGCGGACTCGTACCAGTCCACCCATACCCACGGTTCGGGCGGCTTCTCGGTCTCGATGACGTCGACGCCACCCTTCTTCGAGCAGCACGAGCAGCCGCCAGGGTGCCCAGGGAGCCCGGTGCCGGGCAGTCCCGCGGTCGGGGCCTTGTTCGCGGGGAGGCCGTTCTTCGACGTGGGGAGCTTCGAGTCGACCGGCGGGGCCGGGGGCGGCTCGGCCGGACCATTCCCCGTCGTCTTGCCGCCCTGCTCGTACGGGGCATCCGGGGAGCCCGTCTCGCCCCCGCGCTCGTAGGGGGCCTGAGGCGAACCTGTCTCTCCCCCGCGCTCATAGGGGGCCTGAGGCGAACCCGTGTCCCCTCCGCGCTCGTAAGGCGCCTGGGACGAACCGGTCGAGCCGCCCTGCTCCTGAGGCTGCGCCCCCGACTGGGGGTTCTGATTGTGGCAGGGTCACGTGCAGCCGTCGGGGTGGGAGCTCTGCGCGAAGAGGGCCACCGGGCCGAGGACAATGGCCAGGGCGAGCAGGAGGCTGTACTTCATCGGGCTCCCCTCGAAAGGACCAGATGGCGACTCTGGCGCACGACGGGTGCCAGGGTAGCCGCATTCCACGACATGCGCAACTCTCTTCTGTGCGCGAGCCTGGGAGCCGCCCCCGGACCGGCCGCCGAGGCCCGTCACGCCGCTTGCCAGCCCGGCTGTCCACGGGTTGGACACCCCTTCACGGAGATCGAACGATGAGGCTCGACAAGCTGACGCTCAAGACGCAGGAGGCCCTCGCCGAAGCGGAGTCGCTCGCGGGCGAGCACGGCCATCCCGAGGTCACCACGACGCACGTCTTCCTCGCCCTGCTGCGCCAGGCCGACGGCGTGACGCGCGCCGTCATCGAGAAGGCCGGCGTCGACCCGCGCCGCATCGAGCGCGCCGCCGAGGAAGACCTCAAGCGCCTCCCCCGCGCCGACGGGACGGGCCTCATGCGCCCTCCCTCCCGCGCCCTCGGGGCGCTCCTCGAGCGTGCATGGAAGGAGGCGGAGCACCTCAAGGACGAGTACCTCTCCGCCGAGCACGTCCTCCTCGCCCTCGCGGAGGACAAGGACACGCGCGTCGGCGCGGCGCTGCGGGAGGCGGGCCTGACGAGGGACCGCTTGCTGAAGGCCCTCTCGGAGGTGCGCGGCACGGAACGCGTCACGGACCCCGCGCCGGAGGGGAAGTACCAGGTCCTCGAGAAGTACTGCCGCGACCTGACGCAGATGGCTCGGGCGGGGAGGCTCGACCCCGTCATCGGCCGCGACGAGGAGATCCGCCGCGTCATGCAGGTCCTCTCGCGCCGGACGAAGAACAACCCGGTCCTGATCGGCGAGCCGGGCGTGGGGAAGACGGCGATCGTGGAGGGCCTCGCCCGCCGCATCGTCGCGGGGGACGTCCCCGAGGGCTTGAAGGGCCGCCGAGTCCTGGCACTCGACATGGGAGCACTCGTCGCGGGGACGAAGTTCCGCGGGGAGTTCGAGGAGCGGATGAAGGCGGTCGTCAAGGCGGTCACGGAGGCGAAGGGCGAGGTCGTCCTGTTCATCGACGAGCTCCACACCGTCGTCGGCGCGGGCGCGGCGGAGGGGGCCCAGGACGCGGCGAACATGCTCAAGCCGGCCCTCGCGCGCGGGGAGCTGCGCTGCGTCGGCGCCACGACGCTCGACGAGTACAGGAAGCACGTCGAGAAGGATGCGGCGCTCGAGCGGCGCTTCCAGCCGGTCCAGGTCGGCGAGCCGAGCGTGGAGGACACGATCGCGATCCTGCGAGGCCTCAAGGAGCGCTACGAGGTCCACCACGGGGTCCGGATCCGCGACGAGGCGCTCGTCGCCGCGGCGTCGCTCTCCTCGAGGTACCTGACGGAGCGGTTCCTCCCGGACAAGGCGATCGACCTCGTCGACGAGGCCGCGAGCGCGTTGCGCCTGGAGATCGACTCCATGCCCGCGGAGATCGACGCGATCGAACGACGCATCATGCAGATCGAGATCGAGCTGACGGCGCTCCGTAAGGACGACTCCGCGGCGGCGGCGGACCGGCGCGGGCGGCTTGAGAAGGAGCTGGCGGAGGAGCGCGAGGCCTCCTCGGCGCTCAAGGCGCGCTGGCAGGCGGAGAAGGAGCGGATCCAGGCGATCCGCGACGTCAAGGAGGCGATCGAGGTGGCGAAGGGGCGGAGCGAGCAGCTCACGAGGGAGGGGAAGCTCGACAAGGTGGCGCAGATCCGCTTCGAGACGCTGCCGTCGCTGGAGAAGCAGCTCTCGGAGGAGAACGCGAAGCTGGAGCGGATCTCGAAGGGCCAGAGGCTGCTCAAGGAGGATGTCGACGAGGAGGACATCGCGGAGATCGTGAGCCGCTGGACGGGGATCCCGGTCACGAAGATGCTGGAGACGGAGACGGAGAAGCTGCTGAAGATGGAGGAGCGGATCGGGAAGCGGCTGATCGGCCAGGGGGAGGCGGTGCGCGCGGTCGCGAACGCGGTCCGGCGCTCGCGGGCGCAGCTCTCGGACCCGAACCGCCCGATCGGGAGCTTCCTGTTCCTCGGGCCGACGGGCGTCGGGAAGACCGAGCTCGCTCGCGCCCTTGCCGAGTTCCTGTTCGACAGCGACCAGGCGATGGTCCGCATCGACATGAGCGAGTACATGGAGAAGCACAACGTGAGCCGCCTGATCGGGGCGCCGCCGGGGTACGTCGGCTACGAGGAGGGAGGCCAGCTCACGGAGGCGGTCCGGCGGAGGCCCTACAGCGTGGTGCTGTTCGACGAGGTGGAGAAGGCGCACCACGACGTGTTCAACGTGCTGCTGCAGATCCTGGACGACGGGCGGGTGACCGACGCGCAGGGGCGGGTGGTGAACTTCAAGAACGTCGTGATCATCATGACCTCGAACCTGGGCGGGGCGCTGATCCAGGAGGCCTCGGAGAAGGGCTGGGACGAGGAGGAGACGCGCGAAAAGGTGATGCGGCTGGTGCGCGGCCACTTTCGCCCCGAGTTCCTGAACCGGGTGGACGAGGTGGTCCTCTTCGAGCACCTCTCGATGGAGGACCTGAAGCGGATCGTGGAGATCCAGGTGGAGCACCTACAGAGGCGCGTGGCGGACCGCAAGCTGTCGCTCGTGCTGACGGACGGCGCGAAGGAGGCGCTCGCGAAGGAGGGGTACGACCCCGTCTACGGGGCGAGGCCGTTGAAGCGGCTGATCCAGCGGTGCATCCAGGACCCGCTGGCGCTCAAGCTCCTCGCCGGCGAGTTCCACGACGGGGACGCGATCGAGGTGCGGCCGGTGAAGAAGGGCTCGGCGGAAATGGAGTTCCGGATCCACGGATAGCACAAATGGGTGGGTGAGCGCAGTCACCCGCTCCACATGTTGGGCCACGGTGGGCCGCAGAGATCGACGCGACCCTACTGCCGCGACTTCGCTACGCATCGTGGAGGGTCGGAGACAAATTCGGCGGGGCCGCCTAGATCTTGCGACGCGAGATGCGATTCCTCAAGGGGCTCGGCACGTCTTTCCGCTGCCCTTTGACGACTGGGGTCACGAGGATGCGGGTCCCGTCCGTTGATACCTGAACGTCCGCATCTTGCTTCCACCCCAGACTTCTCATCAAGCGTTGGCTGATGACGAGGGCCAGGTCGTCGCCGTGTCGCACCAACTTCTTGATCACACGCCGCCTCCAACAACCGTGCACAGCCTAACACCCGCCCCGCGCGCTCGCAATGCCACCGAGCGGCATCGCCGTCCAGATAAGCCCCGAAGGGGCGTCATGGTCCAGCCCAGGGCGGAGCCCTGGGGGAAC